>PLSW01000086.1 GCA_003165275.1 Caulobacteraceae bacterium | reverse complement strand
AGGCGGAGATGTCCTTGGGAAAGCAGGATCCGCCGTAGCCGGGGCCCGCGTGGAGGAATTTCGAGCCGATGCGGTTGTCGAGGCCGATGCCGCGGGCGACCTGCTGCACGTCGGCGCCCAGGGCCTCGCAGAGGTCGGCGATCTCGTTGATGAAGGTGATCTTCATGGCCAGGAAGGCGTTGGCCGCGTACTTGATCAGCTCCGACGTGCGCCGGCCGGTGAACAGGATCGGCGTCTCGTTGAGGCTGAGGGGCCGGTAGAGCTCGGCCATCACCGCCCGGGCGCGCTCGTCCTCGATGCCCACCACCACCCGATCCGGGCGCTTGAAGTCGCTGATCGCGGCGCCTTCGCGCAAAAACTCGGGATTGGAGACCACGGCGAACTGGGCGTCGGGGCGCGCGGCGCGGATGATCCGCTCGATCTCGTCCCCGGTGCCGACGGGAACCGTCGACTTGGTCACCACGACGGTGAAGCCGTCCAGCAGGGGGGCGATCTCCTCGGCGACGGCGTAGACGTAGCTGAGGTCCGCGTGGCCGTCGCCGCGGCGGGAGGGAGTGCCGACGGCGATGAACACCGCGTCGCACGCCGCCACCGCCTCGGCGCCGTCGGTGGCGAAGGTCAGGCGCCCCTCGCGGACGTTCTGGGCGACGAGCAGGTCCAGGCCGGGCTCGAAGATGGGCATTTCGCCGCGCTCGAGCCGGGCGATCTTGCCCGCATCCTTGTCGATGCAGGTCACCTGATGGCCGAAATCCGCGAAACAGGCTCCGGAAACCAGGCCCACATAGCCCGAGCCGATCATCGCCACGCGCATGCGTGAACTCCTGAAACCACCAGACGCGACCGCGCGCAGCGCCGCATATCAACCCACCCCCGAATCGACTAGAGGAATCGCATGCCCGCCCCCCGATCGGTCCCGGATCAGCCCCTGCGGAAACACCGCCGCGCCGTGCTGACCGCCGGCTGTGCAGTTTCGCTCCTCGGCGCCCTGGCGGCCGGGGCGGCGCGGGCCGACACCCTCGCCGAGGCCATCACCGAGGCCTATCAGACCAGCCCGACCCTGCAGAGCCAGCGGGCGGCGCTATGGGCCATCGACGAGGACCTGATCCAGGCGCAGTCGGGCCTTCGCCCCACCCTGAGCCTCAGCGGCGGCGCCTACGCAGCCCGGCTGCAGGATCCTGCGACGGGCGCGTACGGGTTGCCGATTCCCGACACCAACAACAGCGGGCAGCTGCTGCTGACTCTCACCCAGCCGCTCTACACCGGCGGGCGGACCGCCAATGAACGGCGGGCGGCCTTCGCCGGCATCAAGGCGGGGATCGAATCCTTGCGCGCCACCGAGGCCAGCGTCTTCCTGAGCGTGATCCAGGCCTATGTGGACGTGCGCCGCGACCAGCAGATCGCCGCCATCCGCGCCGCCTATATGGACGTCATCGGCGAGCAGCTGAAGGAGACCAAGGCGCGCCAGGAGGTCGGCGACGTCACCAAGACCGACGTGGCCCAGATCGAGGTGCAGCTGGACCAGGCCCGCATCCTGCTCACCCAGGCCCAGGCGCAGCTGGAGGCGAGCCGGGCCTCCTATCTGGTCGCCGTCGGCCGCAATCCCGGCGACCTGGATCCGGAGCCGCCGCTCACCGGCCTGCCGGCGAACGCGGAGGCGGCCTTCGACCTCGCCCAGGCCAACAACGCCAATCTGCTACAGGCCCAGCAGACCGAACTTGCGTCCCGGGCCAGCATCGGCGCGGCGCGGGCGGCGTTCCGGCCGACGGTGTCGCTGCAGGGCCAGCTGGAGTTCGGCGCCCTCGGCGGTCCGTCGACGCTGGCGCCATACTATCCGGGCGCCTACCGCCGCACGATCGCGGGCTACGCCACCGTGACCCAGCCGCTCTATGCGGCCGGGATGAACGCCTCCAATGTGCGGCGGGCGGTGGCGCAGAACGACAGCGACGTCAGCCGCATCGAGATCACCCGCCGGCAGCTGGTCGCCGCCGTCGCCGGCGCCTGGAACCAGGCCCTGGCCGACCACGCCAGCACCTCCGCCGCCCACGCCCAGACCCGCGCCGCGGACGCAACCGCCACCGGCATGCGCGAGGAATATCGCGGCGGCCTGCGCTCCACCTTCGACGTACTTTACGCCGAACAGGTGCTGCGGGACGCCAAGATCACCGAGGTGGAGACCATCCACGACGACTATGTGGCCCAGGCCAACATCCTCAGCCTCGTGGGCGCCCTGGAGGCCCACAACATCATCCCCGGCGCGCCCCGGTACGATCCGAACAAGCACCTGCGCCAGATCACCAGATGGGACATGCTGACCCCCTGGGGCGTGGTCATCGACCAGCTCGACGCCCTCGGCGCCCCGGGCAGCGGCCAGCCCCCGATCCGGCCGGCGGCGGAGCCGCGGCCGGCGACGATCGTAGTGGACGAGACGGCGGGGACGGCGCCGGCGGCGAAGCCCTAGATCGCGACCTTGATATTCAACCCGGCCGTCATCGCCGGACTTGTTCCGGCGACCCATCGCGGCGTGCGCGCGGACTGCGGCTCGTGATCCTGGATGGCCGGGACTTCGCCCGGCCATGACGGTTCAAAGACGTGCTATTTCATCAACGCCCGCGCCTTCGCGAGCCGCTCCGCCCCCGCGTCCAGGGTTTCGTCGCGCTTGGCGAAGCACAGGCGCACGATGGTGGTCACCGGGTCCTCCTCGTAGAAGGCCGACACGGGGATACCCGCCACCCCGGCCTCCCTCACCGCCCGCAGGCAGAAGCTGCGGTCGTCGACGGCGATCCCCGAGCCGGGCAGGTCGATGTTGAGGAAGTAGGTGCCCTCGCTGTCCAGCACGGCGAAGCCCTCGGCGCGCAGGGCGGCGGCGAGGCGGTCGCGGGAGCGCTGCAGGTCGGCGGGCATGGTCTCGAACCAGTCGCCCGCATGGTCCAGGCCCCAGGCGACGGCGGTCTGCAGGTTGGGCGGGGTGGTGAAGGTGAGGAACTGGTGGGCCTTGGCGATGACCCCGGTCAGGGCCGGGGCCGCGCAGACGAAGCCCACCTTCCAGCCGGTGAGACCGAACAGCTTGCCCGCCGAGCCGATCTTCACGCAGCGCTCACGCATGCCCGACTGGGCCAGCAGCGGATGGTGGACCCGGCCGTCGAACACCACCGCCTCCCAGACCTCGTCGCAGACCGCGACCGCGTCGAAGCGCACGCAGAATTCCGCCAGCAGGGCGAGGTCAGCCGCCGGGCAGAGGGTGGCGGTGGGGTTCAGCGGGTTGTTGAGGAGAACGAGGCCCGTGCGGTCCGAGAACACCGCCTCCAGGTCGGCGCGGCTGAAGCGCCAGTGGGGCGGCTGCAGCCTGACCAGCTTCGGAACCCCCCCGGCCCGGCGCACCATGGGAGCGTAGGCGTCGTAAAGGGGCTGGAACATCACCACCTCGTCCCCGGGGGTCACCAGGGCGAGGATGGCGCAGGCCAGGGCCTCGGTTGCGCCGGAGGTGATGGTCACCTCGCTCGCCCAGTCCAGGCTCAGCCCCTGGCGACGGGCGTAGTGGCCCGCCACGGCCTCGAGCAGCCCCGGCAGGCCGGGCATGGGCGGATACTGGTTGTCGCCGTACAGCACCGCCTCTGCGGCCTGCTGGCGGATGGCCAGGGGGCCGGGGGCGTCGGGGAAGCCCTGGCCGAGGTTGATGGCGTCCAATTCCTTGGCGAGGCCGGACATCACCGAGAAGATGGTGGTCGGCAGGGCGTCGTAGATGGGGTTGGCCATGGCGCTGAAGCTTGTATGGAGGAGGGATGGAGACCATCGACTTCAGGCCTGAAATGGCCGGCGCGTTCAAGGCCCTCAATGCGGCCTGGATCCGCAAGTTCTTCGTGCTGGAGCCGAAGGACATCGCCGTGCTTGACGATCCTGTGGGCAAGATCATCGCCCCGGGCGGGTCCATCTTCTTCGTGATGGACGGGGATGAGCCGGTGGGCTGCTGCGCCCTGCAGGCCCTGGGGGACGGCGGGTTCGAGGTGTCCAAGATGGCGGTGGCCGAGTCGCACCAAGGGCGGGGGCTCGGCCGGGTGCTGATGCAGGCCTGCGTGGACCGGGCCAGGGCCCTGGGGGCGCCCCGGCTGTACATCGAGACCAACAGCGCGCTCGGGCCGGCCTTGGGGCTCTATCGGGCGTTCGGGTTCGTGGAACTGGCGGGGAAGGTTCGGGGTCCGGGGGACTATGCGCGGGTGGATGTGTGGATGGAGCTGAGGTTGTAGGCTTTCTTTTGCTCCACCGTGAAACGGGGGAGCTGTCGGCGAAGCCGACTGAGGGGGCGTCGGTCAGCCGCACGTGCGACGGTCCGACGCCCCCTCCGTCGGCGCTGCGCGCCGCCACCTCCCCCGCTTCGCGGTGGAGGACAAGATTTTCTAACCCGCCAGTTCCCCCCGCTGCTTCCTGGTCAGCCCCGCCACCACCAGCGCGTACGACCCCGCCGCCAGCCGCTTGATCTCCTCGGCGGGCACATCCGCGTCCAGGCTGACGCTGATCCAGTGGCGGCGGTCCAGGTGGTAGCGGTGGCCGACGCCGGCGTACTGTTCGCGCAGGATCTCGGCCAGGTGCGGGTCGCACTTGAGGCTGACCGCCTGGACCTTGCCGTGGGTGAGGATGGCGAACATCTTGCCCATGACCTTGAAGATCGTCGCGCAGGGGGCTGAGGCGGGCTCGGCGGCGGCGCCGGGCATGGCGGCGAGAAGGTCGCGCAGGGCGGCGCAGGCGGGGGTGAGAGTCGGGTCCATGGCGGCGCTCCGCTGGCGCTGAATTTTCGGGTCCTCCCCGCGTGCGGAGAGGTGGCCCCGGCGCGGAGCGACGGGCCGGAGGGGAAGTCACACCCTCCACTTGCTCCGTCATCTCGCTGCGCTCGACGCCACCTCCCCGCACGCGGGGCGGACTCGGAAGCTGGAGAACGACACCACCCCATCGATCGCATGCCAAGTCTGATTTCGAGGCTGAGGCCAAGTCAAGGACGCGACCTCTTGGTCGCGCCGCTCCGCGGCGGCGCCTACGGCGCCGTCCTTGAGTTGGCCTCAGCCTCGAAAAAACAAGGCTCAATTCGCATTAGGTAG
>PLSW01000183.1 GCA_003165275.1 Caulobacteraceae bacterium | reverse complement strand
CTAGGCCTGTTGATCCCGCAAAAACGGAACCAACGACACCATCCCATCGATCGCATGCCAAGCCTGATTTCGAGGCCGCGTCCTTGAGTTGGCCCCGGCCTCGAAAAAACAATGCCGTCATGCGTTCGACGGGGTGGACTGACCGGGCGCCCTCAAACCCGCTCACCCCGGCGAAGGCCGGGGTCCAGGCCATAGAGTTGGATGCCAATAGGTGATTGAAAATATGGGGTTTTGGATCCTGGCCCGACGCCGGCGCCGTATGATGCGGGCCCCGGCCTTCGCCGGGGTGAGCGGGGTTTGGGTGGCATGGGTTAGCTCCCCATAGCTCCTCCCCCATTTATGGGGGAGGTGGCGCGGAGCGCAGCGACGCGACGGAGGGGGCAGGTGGAGGGCGGCGCACTTGCCCCCTCATTTCGCTGCGCTCATGACACCTCCCCCATAAATGGGGGAGGTGCGGTGGGTGCGCCCCCGCCTCAGGCCCCCTTCTCGAACTCCGCGTCGATCACCAGCTCGATCGGTCGGTCCAGAAACGGCGAGACGCCGAAGTCGGCGGGGTTGATCCAGGCGCTGGCGTGGACGCCCATGCGGGGATGGCCGAAGCCGCCGCCGGCGCCGGTCAGGGTGACGTCGAAGCTCACCGGATGGGTCTTGCCCAGCAAGGTCAGGTCGCCGTCAATCCGGCCGTGGGTGGGGCCGAGCTTGTGGAAGCTGGTGGAGACGAACTTGGCCTCGGGGAAGTCGGCCGACCGCAGGAACTTGGGGCCGGCCAGTTCGGCGGCGAAGCCGGGGACCGGGGTGTCGATGGAGCCGGGTTCGACGACGGCGGTGAGGCTGGACTTGGCCGGGGCGTCCTGGTCCCAGACGAGGTCGGCCTTCACCTTGTCGAACCGGAATATGCTGTAGCCGTAGCCGATGTGCGAGACCCGGGCGATCACCGCGGTGTGGCTGGGGTCCAGGTGGTAGGCGCCGGCGGAGGCGAGGGCGGCGTCGGGCTCGCCGCAATGGATGCCCGGCGGCAGCATGGCCGGGCAGGGGCCCTTGGCGGCCTGGGCGGCGCCAGCGGCGGCCAGGACGAGAAGGGGCGCCAGCAGCAGGGCGGCGAGGCGGCGGCGAAAGGGCATGGGCGTGGCTCCAGTGTCGGGTAACGGTGGTTTTAGCATGGGGGCGGGGTGGGGCTAGTCCTGGCGTATTGGCGATACGCTCCCCCTCTTCCGTCATGGCCGTGGGCGAAGTCCCGGCCACCCAGGATCACGAACCTCGGTGATTTTCCCTGGTGCTTGTCACGGTCGATATCCCAGCCGCAGCATGGTGGGCTGTCCGGCGCCGTCTGTGATCCTGGGTGGCCGGGACTTCGCCCGGCCATGACGGGGGAGAGAGGGGAGGGTCCGAAAGCCCCCTCAATACAGCAGGAACGGCGCCCGTTTCGCCGCCCAGGCGGCCTCGTCCGGGGCGGTGATCGCCTCCAGGTCCGCAGGCGTGGCGGCCGCATCGTCGACCCACTCGCGCAAGGCCGGGCCGCCGTTGATCACGTCGATGGCCAGTTTGCCGAACTCGTATTCGTAGGCGAAGTCGCGCCACAGGTCGTAGGCGGGATAGAGGCGGCGGATGGCCTTGAAGGCTAACGCTTGAAGCCGCCAGGGCTTGAACGCCGCATGGTCGTAGTCGGGCCCCTCGGTGTGGATCTGCACCCCGTGGCAGAGGGTCTTGGCGTGCTTGTGGAAGGTGGGCTCGAACCAGCAGTCGCGCAGGCGGCAGCCCTCCAGCCATTGCGGGGCGAGGTCTTGCATCTCCGCCAGCACCCGGCGCGCGTCGATGTCGGGGGCGCCGAACAGCTCCAGGGGCCGGGTGGTGCCGCGGCCTTCGGAGAGGGTGGCGCCCTCCAGCATCACCGTGCCGGCGTAGGCCCGGGCCATCCACAGGTTGGGGGCGTTGGGGCTGGGGTTGATCCAGGCCCGCTCCCCCAGGGGCCAGCCGTAGCCGGGGCCGGCGTCCGGCGCCCAGCCCTCCATCTCGATGACCTTGTAGGCCACCTTCAGGTCCAGGGTCTTGATGAACCAATGCCCCAGCTCGCCCAGGGTCAGGCCGTGGCGCATGGGCATCGGCCCGGCGCCGACGAAGCTTTCCCAGCCGGGGCGCAGGGTGAGGCCCTCGATGGGTCGGCCGGCGGGGTTGGGTCGGTCGAGCACCCAGACCGTCTTGCCGTGCTCGGCGCAGGCCTCCAGCACATATCTGAGCGTGGTGATGAAGGTGTAGATGCGGCAGCCCAGGTCCTGCAGGTCCACCAAGAGCACGTCGAAGGTGGACATGGACTGGCCGGAGGGCCGGCGCACCTCGCCGTAAAGGCTGAACACCGGGATCCCCAGGACCGGGTCGTTGAAGTCGGGGGACTCCATCATGTTGTCCTGCTTGTCCCCACGCAGGCCGTGCTGAGGGCCGAAGGCGGCGGTGACCTTGAGGTCGGGGAGGGCCGCCAGGGCGTCCAGCGAATGGGTCAGGTCCGTCGTCACCGAGGCCGGGTGGGCGAGCAGGGCCACCCGCTTGCCGGCCAGGGGCGCGCGCAGGTCGGGCTCGGTGAGCAGACGGTCAATGCCGAATTTCATTGGGGTCCTGTGGCGGCGAGGTCGAGGGCGAAGCCATCGGCGTGGTGGAAATCAGGGCGGCCGGGGGGGTGGGCGAGGGCCCAGTAGGAGGTCGCGCCGTTGGCGGTCTCGATCACCGCCGTGGCGCCGAGGGCGACGGCGCCCGCGAGATCCTGGGCGCCGGCGAGGTCGAGGGCGACGTCGATGGTCAGGCCGTCCGCGGTGGGGCGGAGGGCGAGGGTCGGGGGGGCGATCATCGCGGCGTCGGCCATGGCCTGGCGATAGCCGTCGAACCGGTAGGCGGCCCATTGGCCGGAGGGGGAGAAGTTGAACTCATAATAGGCGTCGCCGCCGGCGGGGCGGAGGAAGGCTTCGAAACAGGTGTGTTTCCACAGATCGTCCGTGCGGGCGGGGGTCGCCGGGGGCGGGATGCGCAGGGACGCGACGTCGCCGGTGAGGGCGTAGCGGAGGGTGAGGCTGGTGGGGCCGGGACGGTGGATGTCGACGCCGATCGTGGTCACCGGGGGGCATTGGAAGGCCGGGTGGAGGATCAGGGAGCGACGCATCGCGGCAGGGTAGCGGGACGCGGGGGCGGCGTCATGGGGGAAGGCTGGGCGCCAGCGGTCCGCCTTCGGTCAACGATCATGCTCCGCCAAGCGATCGATGGCGTCGTGTGTCCGGGCCGATTGTGGTTGGGGCAGGGTGCGTGCTTCGACACGCGCGCGAAGGGCGCGCTACTCAGCATGACGTCCTTTTTGGCGACGCAATATCTTCGTCATGCTGAGTAGGGAGCGCAGCGACCGTGTCGAAGCACGCATGGGCGGCCGCGGCCCTCCCTAGCCCCCTGTCAGCCGCCCCACCGCCATGCTGGCGCGGCGCAGGCGCATCTCGCCCTTGGCCTCGTTGACCCAGCCGGCGATCTGGGCCTTCTGCAGGGGCGGCAGGGCGTCGAAGGCGGCCTTGGCGGCGGGACGGGCGGCCAGGGCCTTCTTCAGTTCGCCGGGGATGACGAGGTCGGTCAAGGGGTCGGCTCCGGGGTCCGGTCTGTTTCGGTGACAGTCTACTTAACTCCGGCCCGCCTGCAGGACGCCGCGCGGGCCGTGGAACGCGTTACGTAAACTGTCACCGAAACAGACCTCGACGCCAGTGGTTGGCAGGGCCGGCGAATCCCGATCCAGCTAGGAAGCAGGGGGAGTGGGGCGATGGCGGCGTCATTTGCAGCGAAGTACGGGCCGTGGGCCGTGGTGGCCGGCGCGTCCGAGGGGCTCGGCGCGGCGTTTGCCGCCGCCATTGCTGCGCGCGGCCTGAATCTGTTGCTGCTGGCGCGCCGGGGCGAGGTGTTGGCTCAGGTGGCCGAGGATTTGCGCGGACGGTACGGCGTCCAGGTTCGCGCCGAGGCCTGCGACGTGGCGCGCCCCGACCTGGCGGACGCCCTGGCGGCCCTCACCGCCGACATCGAGGTGGGGCTGGGGGTCTACAACGCCGCCTTCGCCCCGGTGGGCGAGCTGCATGAGCGGTCCTTGGACGACCTTCTGCGCGTCGTCGACGTGAACGTGCGCGCGCCGGTCATCTTCGCCCGCACCCTGGCGCCGGCCATGGTCGGCCGCGGGCGGGGCGGCCTGGTGCTGATGTCGTCCCTGGCCGGGTTCCAGGGCGCGCCGAACATCGCCGCCTACGCCGCCTCCAAGGCCTTCAACACCACCCTGGGCGAGAGCCTGTGGAGCGAGCTTGGGCCGCGCGGGGTGGACGTGGCGGTCTGCTGCGCCGGCGCCGTGCGCACCCCGGGCTACGCGGTGGCCGGCGGCGGCGGCGAGGCGCCGGGGACCCTGGACGCCGCCCGGGTGGCGCAGGACGCCCTGGCCGGCCTCGGCCGCGGCCCCGACATCATTCCGGGGACGGTCAACAAGCTTGCGCGCTTCGTGCTCGGCCGGCTGCTGCCGCGGCGCGCGGCCATCGCCATCATGGCCGGCTCGACCCGCGCCTTGTCCTAAGGGAGTAGAGTCTTTGCGTTTCGAAGGATTTCTGGCCCCGATCGCGGTCTATGGGGTGGTTACGCTGCTGCACCTGGTCCTGCCCGCGCGGACGGTGGACGGCTATGTCATCGATCCGGCCACGGGACGGCCGATCCGCTACCGGCTGAACGGCCTGGCGGTCTTTGCGGTGACCATCGGCCTGTGGGCCCTGGCCTGCTGGCGCGGTTGGCTGGCCTGGGACTTCTTCTGGACCACCCGATGGGAGGGGCTGGTCGGCGCCTGCGTCCTCGGGCTGATCTTCACCCTGGCGATGGTCCTGCCGGCGCCGCGGATCGGCAAGGGCCGGCTGGCGGAGCTCTACCTGGGCCGGCTGGCGAACCCGCAAGGGCTGGGCGGGCGCATCGACGCCAAGATGTGGCTCTATCTGGTCGGGGCGACCATGCTGGGGCTGAACATCTATGGCTTCGCCATGCACCACCGGCTCACCTATCCGGCCGATCCGTCGCCGGGGGTGGCGCTCTATGTGGGCCTGTTCAGCTTCTTCCTGTGCGAATACCTCTTCTTCGAGCGGGTGCACCTCTACACCTACGACTTCGTGGCCGAGAACGTGGGCTTCAAGCTGGGGTGGGGCTGCCTGGTCTTCTACCCCTATTTCTACAGCGTGGGCCTGTGGTCGACGGCGGCCCTGCCCAGTCCGCACACCCCGGCCTGGGCCCTGGTGGCGGCCGGTGCGCTGTTCTTCTGCGGGTGGTCCCTGGCCCGGGGGGCGAACATGCAGAAGTACGTCTTCAAGCGCGACCCGGCCGCGACCTTCCTGGGGCTGATCCGGCCGCAGGTCCTGGCCGAGGGCGAGCGCCGGCTGCTGGTCAACGGCTTCTGGGGCGTCTCGCGGCACGTGAACTACCTGGGCGAGATCCTGATGGCGACGGGGCTGGCCCTGTCCCTGGGCTATCCGACGCACCTCGGGCCCTGGCTCTATCCGCTGTTCTATGTGGGGCTGCTGGTTCCGCGGCAGATCGACGACGACAAGCGCTGCGCGGCCAAGTACGGCGACCTGTGGAGCGCGTACGTCAAGAAGGTGCGCTGGCGGATCGTGCCGGGGGTTTATTGAGAGATACAGGAGGCCTTCTCCCCTTGGGGGAGAAGGTGGCGCGCAGCGCCGGATGAGGGGTCTCACCGGCGGATCAGCTGCGTTTTCAACATCGCTCGGAGGGGCCGGCGCTCATCCGTCCGCCTTCGGCGGCCACCTTCTCCCCCAAGGGGAGAAGGCCTACTTTTTCACCCCGTCGCGTCCAGCGAATACCCGGCCGAGCGCACCGTACGGATGGGGTCGTCGTCCTCGGACTGGTTGAGGGCCTTGCGCAAGCGGCCGATGTGGACGTCGACGGTGCGGGCTTCGACATAGACGTCGGAGCCCCAGACGGCGTTGAGCAGCTGTTCGCGGCTGAACACCCTGCCCGGGTGCTGCATCAGGTAGTCGAGCAGGCGGAATTCCGTCGGGCCGAGGTGGATTTCCTTGTCGGCGCGGCGGACCCGGTGGGCGACCCGGTCGACGACGATGTCGCCGTGGTGCAGCCGGTCGTCGGCGAGGCCCGGGCGGATGCGGCGCAGGACCGCGCGGATGCGGGCGGCCAGCTCGCTCATGGAGAAGGGCTTGACCACATAGTCGTCGGCGCCGGTGTCCAGGCCGCGGATGCGGTCGCTCTCCTCGCCCCTCGCGGTGAGCATGATGATCGGCAGGTTGCGGGTTTCCGGCCGGGCGCGCAGGCGCCGGCAGATCTCCACCCCGGAGACCTTGGGCAGCATCCAATCGAGGACGATGAGGTCCGGCAAGGCCTCGTCGATCAGCACCAGGGCCTCCTCGCCGTCGGTGGCGACGGCGACGCGGTAGCCCTCCTTGTCGAGGTTGTATTGCAGCAGGGCGCCCAGGGCGTCCTCGTCCTCGACCACCAGCACATAGGGGGTCATGTCAGCCTTCCTTCTTGCGTGGTTCGGGCTTGAGCGGCTCGGGCATGAGCTGTTCGATCCGGTTCAGGTCGGCCTTGGCGGGCTCGAGCCTCTGTGGGGCGGACTGCAGCGCGTCCCACTGGGGCCGCTCCCCGATCATGTCCTCGCCGGTGATCTCGAAATGGATGATCTCGGCGATGTTGGTGGCGTGGTCGCCGATCCGCTCGACGTTCTTCGAGCAGAACAGCAGGTGGGCGCAGAACGAGATGTTGCGCGGATCCTCCATCATGTGGGTCAAGAGGTCGCGAAAGACGGAATCCTCGAGCGCGTCGATTTCGGCGTCGCGCTCCCACACCGCCCGCGCGCGCTCGGTGTCGCGCTGGGCGTAGGCGTCGAGCACGTCCTTCATCAGCTCGGTGGCGACGTCGTTCATGTGGCGCAGGCCGACTATCGCGCGCGGCACCCGCGCTTCGATGCCGATCTTCAGCGACCGCTTGGCGATGTTCTTGGCCAGGTCGCCGACCCGCTCGAGGTCGCCGGCGACCCGGATCGCGCCGACGATCTCGCGCAGATCGACCGCCATCGGCTGACGCCGGGCGATGGTGAGAATCGCCTGTTCCTCGATCTCGCGCTGCAGCGCGTCGAGGCGGGCGTCGGTGGCGACGACCTGATTGGCCAGCGCCACGTCGGCCTGGCTCAGCGCGTCCATCGCGTCGATCACCATCTTCTCGGCGATGCCGCCCATTTCGGCGATCCGCCGCTCGAGNNTGGTGGCGTGGTCGCCGATCCGTTCCAGGTTCTTGGCGATGAACAGCAGGTGCGCGCCCGGCGCGATCGTGCGCGGATCGCCCATCATGTAGGTCAGCAGTTCGCGGAAGAGGCTGTTGTAGTGCTCGTCCACCTCTTCGTCCCGGGCCCAGACGGCGGCGGCCTTTTCCAGGTCGCTGGCGGAATAGGCGTCCAGCACGTCCTTCAGCCGGCTGGCGACCAGCTTGCCCATCCGGCCGATGGAGCGGGTGATCGGGGTGAGGGGCTCGCTCTCGGACAGCACCAGGGTGCGCTTGGCGATGTTGCGGGCCAGGTCGCCGCAGCGCTCCAGATTGCCGGCGATCTTCATGCCGGCCACGGTGCGGCGCAGCTGACGGCCGACGGGCTGGCGGGTGGCGATCAGCTCGATGGCCTTGCGCTCGATATCGGCCTGCAGGGCGTCCAGCTTGGGGTCGCGGGCGACCACGGCCTGGGCCAGGGGCACGTCCCGGCGGACGATGGCGTCGACGCAATCGGCGATCTGCGATTCCGCCAAACCGCCCAGCCGGGCGACCTCGGCGACAAGGGGTTCGATCAGGTCAGCGCCGGCCTTGGCCCAGTGTTCGTTCATCAGGATCCGTCACGACTCAAAAGACGCGCCGGCCGACTCAGCCGGGCAATGAGCCCCAACCCCCTGTTTGGACAAGGTTTGCTGTCGCCGCGCGACAGTTTTATGACAGTTCTATGACAGCTGCGGAAGGTAGGCCGTGAAGATGGCGCCCTGCCCCTCGACGCTCTCGATGGCCAGGCCGCCCCGGTGGCGGTTGATGATGTGCTTGACGATGGCCAGGCCCAGGCCGGTGCCAAGCCGCTCGCCGCTCTTCTGGCCCTGGACGCGGTAGAACCGCTCGGAGAGCCGCGGCAGGTGCTCGCGGGCGATGCCGGGGCCGTGGTCTGTGACCCGCAGGATGACGAACCGCTCGCCGCCGGCGAGGTCCGGGGACAGCAGCGACAGCCGCACCCCGCCGGCCATGCGCGGGGCGATGGCCGCGTCGGCGGCGGCGTCCGTGATCACCTCGATCTCCAGGACGCCGTCATTGGGGGAATATTTCAGGCCGTTGTCGATGAGGTTCTGGGCGACCTGCAGCAGCTGGTCCCGGTCGCCCACCATCATGGCCGCGCCCCTGGGCGGCAGCTTGGCCTGCAGCGTCACCCCGCGCTCGGCGGCGATGGGGGTCAGGGCGTCGAGGACGTCCAGCACCGTCACCACCATGTCGACCCGGCCCTCCGGGGCGATGTGCTCGTTCAGCTCGATGCGGCTGAGGGACATCAGGTCGTCGATCAGCCGGGCCATGCGGTGGGCCTGGGCGGCCATGACCCCCAGGAACCGCTCGCGGGCGGCGGCGTCGTCCTTGGCGTGGCCGCGCAGGGTCTCGATGAAGCCGGTCAGGGAGGCCAGGGGCGTGCGCAGCTCGTGGCTGGCGTTGGCCAGGAAGTCGGCGCGCATGCGCTCGTTGCGGCGGCTGTCGGTCTCGTCGCGCATGACCAGCAGGGCCAGGAGGGCGCCGTCCGGGGCCTCGGGCAGGGGGCGGGTGAGGATGCGCCAGAAGCGCTCCTGGGCGCCGCCGCTCTCATAGGCCGCCTCCCCGGGCATGCGTCCGAAGAGGCTTTCATCCACCGCCTCCAGCACCCGGGGATGACGGATGGCGGACACCAGGGAGACCCCCTCGCCCTGGATCCGCAGCAGCTCGCGGGCGGCGAGGTTGGCGAAGATGATGCGGCGGTCGGCCAGGTCGAGGGCGTCCCGCGCGGAAATGACCAGCACGGGATCGGGCAGGCTTTCCACCACGGCGGCGAACCCCGGCCCGCCGCGGTCGGCGGCAGCGGCGGCGATCTGGGCCAGGGATGTTTCCGCGAGCGACATGCGCCGGTCTCCAGGGCGGCTTCAGAGATATTGGCGACGGCTTAGGCGAAACTGGGGCGCGCGGCCAAGGCCGGGAACCCGCGAAGCCGGTCGTTCGCTCCGCTCAAGCGCAGAGACGCCGCGCCGCCGCAAGGGGTTTTTGAGATGAATACGCTCGTCATCAACGTGGTCGGGGTCGGCGCGGCCCTGTGTTCGATGACCAGCTTCGTTCCGCAGATCGTCAAGATCATCCGCGAGCGCGACGCCGAGGGGGTGTCGCTGCGGATGTACGTGGTGACCGTGACGGGGTTCTGCCTGTGGGTCGCCTATGGGCTGCTGATCAAGAGCTGGCCGGTGGCGGCGTCGAACGTGGTGAACCTGGGGCTGGCGGGGACGATATTGGGGCTGAAGTGGCGGTTTTCGGGGGGTGAACCTCCCCGCGCGAGCTGAACCATGCTCCCTCCCCGTCATGGCCGGGCAGGGGTGGAGTATGCGAAACGCCCTACTCCGCCGCCGCCGCAACCCCTTCAACCGCCGCCGGAATTTCCTGCAGCGAGCGCTGAATGGCGGCCGCGCGCTGTGCGAGGGCCTGGACCGGCGGCGGCGCGTCCTCGGGCAAGTCGGCGACGAGGTCGGTGAGGGCCTTGGCGATGGCCAGCAGTTTCGGCGCGGCGGTGATCAGCCGCGCCTGGTATTCGATCTTGCGCGGGTCGCGGTCGTATTCGGCGCCCGGGGTGCGCCAGCCGCCCCAGTCGGAGGGGTCGGTGACCACTATCGGGAAGGTGCCCGGAAAGGGATGGTGGCCGCAGTCCTCGGGTTGCTGCCACTTGTTGCGCGCCCGCAGCAGCCGCCAGGTGGCTCCGTCGTCGGGGGCGTCGCCGGCCTCTTCCTCGGCCCGCAGGTCATGGGCCATGAACTCGCGGCCGAGGCCCACGTCGTAGGTGACACGGACCGGCTCGTCGAAACCCTTGGCCCAGATCGGCACGATGCGCTCAATCACCGCCCAGGTCCCGACGCTGGCGACCCAGACCTTCTGATTGCGGTGAAACTGCGCCTTGGCCATGGGGTGCTCCGCTGTGCGCGCGAACGGTGGAGCTTGCCCGAGAAACCTTGACGCGAGGTCAATCTTTCATGCGGCGCAAAGGTGGCTATCCTGTGGGCCAGTCCGGGGATCCAACCCGGTGTCGGGAGGCGCGGCGGGACATGAATTTCGACTATTCCGACGATCAGAAATTCCTCAAGGACGGGGCGCGCAAGTTCCTCGAGGCCCATTGCACCATCGCCCGGGTGCGCACGGTGCTGGACGATCCGGCCAAGAGCTTCGATGCGGACCTGTGGCGGGCTGTCGCCGAACAGGGCTGGCTCGGCGCGGCGATCCCCGAGCAGTACAACGGCCTGGGGCTGGGCCGGCTGGAGCTGTGCGCCATCGCCGAGGAGCTGGGCCGCGTCGTGGCCCCCATCCCCTTCGCCTCCACCGTCTACTTCCTCGCCGAGGCTCTGATGCTGGCCGGGAGCGAGGCGCAGAAGGCTGAATACCTGCCCAAGATCGCCGCCGGGACCCTGATCGGCTGTTTCGCCACCGCCGAGGGGGCCGGCGCGGTCTCCGAAGCCTCGGTGAACGCCAAGGTCGAGGGCGGCAGGCTGACCGGGGTGAAGATCCCGGTCACCGACGGGGATGTGGCGGACACGGCCCTGGTGCTGGCCAAGGAGGGGGGCAAGACCGGCCTCTATCTGGTGGACCTCGCCGGCGAGGGCGTCGCCCGCGAGACCCTGAAGAGCCTCGATCCCACCCGGGGGATCGCCAAGATCACCTTCACCGGCGCGGCCGCCGATCGGCTGGGCGAACTCGGCGAGGGCTTGGCCCTTTGCGAGGCGATCAGCGACCGGGCCGCGGTGCTGCTGGCCTTTGAACAGCTGGGCGGCGCCGACCGCAGCCTGGAGATGGCCAAGGCCTACGCCCTTGAGCGCTATGCCTTCGGGCGGGTGATCGCCAGCTATCAGGCGATCAAGCACAAGCTGGCGGACATGTACGTCAAGAACGAGCTGGCCCGCTCCAACGCCTATTACGGCGCCTGGGCGCTGAACACCGGGGCGGCGGAGCTGCCGATCGCGGCCTCGGCGGCCCGGGTGGCGGCGTCGGAGGCCTTCTGGTTCGCGTCCAAGGAAAACATCCAGACCCATGGCGGCATGGGCTTCACCTGGGACGTGGACTGCCACCTCTATTACCGGCGTTCGCGCCAGCTGGCCCTGGTGGCCGGCGCTCCCCGCGTCTGGAAGGAGCGGCTGATCAGCCAGCTCGAACGGCGCAACGCGGCGTGATGGACTCCGTATCCTTTGTGCTCCACCGCAAAGCGGGGGAGCTGTCGGCGAAGCCGACTGAGGGGGCGTCGGTCAGCCGCACGTGCGACGGGCCGACGCCCCCTCCGTCACTTCGCTTCGCTCAGCGCCACCTCCCCCGCTACGCGGTGGAGGATATCGGAAGCTATCTGAGGACCTGACACCATGGACTTCAACGACACCCCCGAGGAAGCCGAGTTCCGCGCCAAGGCGAAAGCCTGGCTCGAGGCCAACGCCCCCAAGGAACGCGCCTCCGGCCGCGGCGACGAGGGCCACATGGCCGCCGCCAAGGCCTGGCAGGCCCGCAAGGCGAGCGCAGGATACGCCCAGATCACTTGGCCCAAGGAATGGGGCGGGGGCGGCGGCACGCCGATGCAGTCGATCATCTTCGGCCAGGAGGAGGCCAAGTACGGCCAGAACTACGGCTACTTCCAGATCGGCCTGGGCATGTGCGTGCCCACGGTGATGGCCTTCGCCAACGACGAGACCAAGGCCCGGTTCGTGGGGCCGGCGGTGAAGGGGGATGAGATCTGGTGCCAGCTGTTCTCCGAGCCCTCCGGCGGCTCGGACGTGGCGGCGGCCAGAACCAAGGCGGTTCGGGACGGCGACGACTGGGTGATCAACGGCCAGAAGGTCTGGACGTCAGGGGCCCACTATTCCGACTACGGCATCGTCCTGGTGCGGACCGATCCGGACAAGCCCAAGCACAAGGGCATGACCATGTTCTGGATCGACATGCGCGCCCCCGGCGTGGAGGTGCGGCCGATCCACCAGATCTCCGGCGGCAGCGACTTCAACGAGGTCTATTTCACCGACGTGCGCATCAGCGACGCCCAGCGGCTGGGGCCGGTGAACGACGGCTGGAAGGTCTCCCTGGTCACCCTGATGAACGAGCGCCTGGCCGTCGGCGGCGGGACGGGGATCGACTATTCGACGATCATGACCCTGGCCCGGGACCTGAACACCGACAAGGGCCCGGCCATGGCCGACCAGGCGTTCCGGGAAAAGCTGGCCGACTGGTTCGTGCAGTCCGAGGGGCTGAAATACACCCGCTTCCGCACCATGACCGCCCTGTCCCGCGGCCAGACCCCGGGGCCGGAAAGCTCCATCGGCAAGATCATCGCCGCGGGGCAGCTGCAGGAGCTCAGCAACGCCGCGGTGGAGATGGAGGACCAGTACGGCATCATCGACGACGGGACGATCTCGCCCCTGAACGCGGCGTTCCAGGCCGGGCTGATGAGCTCGGCGGGCCTGCGGATCGCGGGGGGTACGGACGAAATTTTGAAGAACATCATCGCCGAGCGGGTGCTGGGGCTGCCGGGGGATATCCGGGTGGATAAGGATGTGGCGTTCAAGGATATGCCGACGGGGCGGTGAGGTTCTGAGTCCTCCCCGCGTGCGGGGAGGTGTCGCGAGCGCAGCGACGCGACGGAGGGGCAAGTGGAGGCGGCGG
This sequence comes from Caulobacteraceae bacterium, assembly GCA_003165275.1. Taxonomy (GTDB): domain Bacteria; phylum Pseudomonadota; class Alphaproteobacteria; order Caulobacterales; family Caulobacteraceae; genus Poindextera. The sequence continues at coordinate 903 of PLSW01000183.1, read as the reverse complement.
ACTTGCCCCTCCGACCCGTCGCTTTGCTCCGGGCCACCTCCCCGCACGCGGGGAGGACTCAGGAACGAGGAAATACGGATATTCAGTTGCTCCACACCAACCCTGGAGCGCTATCTTCCACGTGGCGTATTGCGGCGTCAGCGTCTTCGAAATTGACTGCCACTGACCGGAACACGCCGCGCTCACCGGGCGAACCCCATTCCACCGCGAAGCTCGCTTCGGGCTGATCATCTTGAACGTCGTCGGCGTCTTCACAGTCGCCTGTGCCGAATGTGAACGGGTGGGCCACAATCCGAACGTCTGTGACGACGGCTCCATCGTACAGCCAGACGCCCTCCTTGATCACTTCCTTGTTTGGCGCCGCCATCCCTGAACCCAACACCCCTTAACCTCTTGGCGGCGATTGTGCGCTCGGACCAAGGCGCGTCAAGGACGACGCCGTAGGCGTCGCCGCGAAGCGGCGGGCCCAATAGGGCCCGTCCTTGACCCGCCTTGGACCGAGCGCGAGCATCAACCAAGAGGTTCAGGGGGTGGTCCCATCCCGGAGCGATGCGCCTTTTACCTTCTCCCCTCGTGGGGAGAAGGTTTGGTGTGGCGCCGATATTGACGCGATTGCGACGATGTTCTAGTTTTGTTCTCAATGATCGCCCAGCCCCTCCCCTCCCAGCCCGCCCCCGAGGCCTACGCCGCCCGGCGGATCGCCGTGGCGCACCGGTTGGTGGAAATGACCCTGGAGGTCGCCGAGGCGGCGCAGCGGCGGGCCCTGGCGTTGATGGAACGGGAGATCGCGGCGGCGGAGGCCGGCGAGGCCGCGCCGGCCGAGGACACGGCGCCGAAGGGCCGCCGGGACGATCCGGTGGCCGCCGTCGAGCGGGCGACGCGCTCGGTGCGGCTGAGCCTGGC
>PLSW01000064.1:14355-14531 GCA_003165275.1 Caulobacteraceae bacterium | reverse complement strand
GCGCCGCCCAGCTGCCCGGCGCCCGGAGCCGCCGGCGCGGCGGACCCGCAGGCCGCCGCCCAGGTCCGCGCGATGCTGGCCTCCAACGCCTTCAACGGCGAGCCGGCCCGGGTGATGACCTGGCGCTGCACGCCGCCGGTGCAGGCCGGGGCGAGCGCGGCGGCGGGTTCGACCGG
>PLSW01000064.1:0-14337 GCA_003165275.1 Caulobacteraceae bacterium | reverse complement strand
GCGTAGCGGGGGAGGTGTCGCTGAGCGAAGCGAAGTGACGGAGGGGGCGTCGGTCCGCCGCACGGCGCCCGTGCCATTTGATCGGGACCAGCCCTACCGCCCGATCAGCTCCCCCCGCGCCACCCGGGCGAAGCTGGCCGGGCCGGTGCGGCGGGCCCAGGCGGGGTCGGCGACGCTCAGCCGGTCGCCGGGCAGGATGTCGTAGCTGGAGCCGAACACCGCGGTCGCCTTGTGACCGGACATGGGGCGGTAGGACTTGTCCCAGTCGCGCATCGCCTTGCGGGCGGGCAGCAGGACCCCGTGGGTGTCGGAGGCCGCCACCTCGACGAACCAGATGGCGGGTTCCGGATCGTCGGTCTCGATGAAGCGGCCGTCGGCGTCCTCGACGACGCCAATGGGCTGGTGCATCTCGCTGAAGTCGCCCAGCGCGCCCCGCTCGCCGGCCAGGCAGCGGCGATAGAGTTCGAGCAGGCGGCCGTATTCGACGTCGCTTTTCAGCGAGGCGATGGCGTCCTCCTGGCTGAGCGGTCGCGGCGGCGGGACCGGTTCGGACCGCTGGAACGCGCCCGCGGTCGGCCGGGGGAGGGGCGCCGGCGCTGCGCGCGACGCGGGCGGGATGCGCGGCTCGCGGCGATTGTCCTCGAAATAGTCGGCGGCGATGGGCGCGGGGCCTCGGCGGATGGCCGACCCCGGCGTCTCGGGCGCCGCGCCCCCGACGGGCGGCGTAAGGCCCAGGGCGCCGCGTTCCAGTTCGGCCAGCCGCGCCTCGAGGCTGGCGATCTGGGCCTTGAGGGCGGCGACCTGGCTGTCCTGGCGCGCGCTCAGCTCCAGGCGCACCAGGGCGCGCAGGTCGTTTTCCAGTTCGTCCGAAGCGGCGGCGCGGAGGGGCGACATGTATCTCTGCCAGCCGAAAAAGCCGCAGGCGGCCAGGGCGAGGACCAGCGCAAGCCAGGCGGCAATGGCGCTGGGCCCGGCCAGAGCCTCGCCGACCGCCGTTAAGGCATCGTTAGTCGCGGCCAACGCTGGGGTCGGCGGCGTGAGGGACAGGATGACGAATGCAAGCGCCGCGCTCCCGCTCCTCCCCCATTTATGGGGGAGGTGGCCCCGAGCAAAGCGAGGGGACGGAGGGGGCAAGTGGAGGGCGGCAGACTTGCCCCCTCCGTCGCTTCGCTGCGCTCGCGCCACCTCCCCCATAAATGGGGGAGGAGCTGTGACCGGCGCCCCGCCCCTCACCGCGGCTTCTCCGTCAGCTCCACGAACCGATCCCGCTCGGCCACCGGCAGGCTCATCAGCGCCACCAGTTCGCGCAGGGCGATGATGAACGGCGGCTCGATGGGCTGGGCGTCGTCCTCGAAATCGTCGGGGGTCAGCTTTTCCAACTCCGACGTCAGCTGCATGCGCAACCGGTTCTTGATCGCCCGCAGGCCGCCCTTGTCTTCCAGGTCGACCCGGATGCCGGTCTGCTTGCGCAGGGAAACCAGGAAGGCCTGCAGCTGGGCCAGGTCCGGGTCGTCGAACTCGCGCACCGCCTGCAGGGCGCCGAGCTCGTCGTCGACGGCCAGGTCATGGTCCTCGCCGCCGCCGTGCACGTGCAGGGTCTCGCCCAGGATGGCGAACTTCAGCTCGCCGGCGGCCCGCTCCTTCTCGGTCTGCAGCAGGCCCTTGGCCACCTCGTGCTTGGCCTCCTGCTGGCTGGAGAAGAGGATGTCGATGGTCACCTGCTCCGGGTCGTAGCCGGCGGCGGCGATGCCGACCTTGATCAGCTGGGCAAGGTGGCTGTGCGGATCACCCTCGTCGTGGAAGAGGCGGAACAGGCTCGCGCCGCGGCCGGCGAAGGCCACCGAGATGTTCTCCAAATCGGCCGGCTTGATCTTGCCCAAGGCTTCCAGCCGCCGGATGATCAGCCCCACATAGTGCATCATCCCGCCCAGGGCGACGCTGGCGGCGTACTGCAGGCCCGCGCCCTCCGCCGTGGCCGCGAAGCGCGGGTAGCCGGCCTTGAAGCGGTCGGTGAAGTCCGGCTTGTTCACGAACAGTTCGACGAAGTTGAGGCTGGCGGTGGGGCTCAACCGCTTGCCGTCCTCCCCGCGCAGGCCCACGGCCACGTCGTCGAGATTGATCATCCTCAGGATTTCGAGGTTGTTGGCCAGGTACTGGGTGAAGAACTGGCCTCCGGCGATGCGGAAGGAATTGCGCCAGCAGGCCTCCTGCCCCTTCCAGAGGGCGATGTCGGTGGTGCCGCCGCCGATGTCCAGCATCAGCATTAGATTGCCCGCCGGAATCTGGTTGCGGCCGCGGCCGAGCATGAAGTAGTGGGCCGCCGCCGCCCCCTCGGTCTTGACCAGGAACTTGGGCTGCGGCAGGGCCGCCAGGTCGCCGAAGAGGGTGGTCCAGGCGTCGGCGAGGGCGGCTTCCAACGACCTTCGATGACCGGCGGTGAAGGCCTGGGGATAGGAGAACCGCCACTCGATGTTGCCCGGCCGGATGCCTCCGGCCCGCAGCTCGGCGGCGGCCATCATCATGATCTGGCGCAGGAATCGCGCCGTCAGGGCGCGCTCGAACGGGGTCAGCCCCCATTTGAGGCCGAACTTCAGGATGTCGGTGCGGGTCCACAGCAGGTAGGGATTTTCGCCGGTCAGCTGCTGCTGGCGGGCGGCGAAGTTCTCGAAATCCGGCACGAAGAAGATGGCGTCGGCGAAGGCGTGGTCGTCCAGCCGCCCCTCGTCCACCCGCTGCTGCAGATCGCGGTCGAGCTTGCCCAGGAATTCCCGCAGCTTCACCACGGTGGGGAAGGGGGTCAGGTGCTGTTTCAGCGGGAAGAAGCTGGTGTAGGCCTCCACCAGATTGTCCCGCCGCTCGGCCTCCTGCGACTTGACCCGGAAGGGAAACAGGATCCGCTCGTTGAACACCATCGGCTTGCCTTCGCCGGCGCGGTCCACATAGACGACGGTGTTGGTGGTGCCGAAGTCGACGGAGACTACAGCCTTGGCGGCGCTGGCGGTCAGCTCCTCGAACCGCACCAGGGCCATGCCCACGGGGGTCTCATAGCCGTCGTCGTCATGCCGGGCGAAGAACACCGCCTCGACGCCGCGGGGCAGCTGGTGCAGCTCGCCGATATTGCCCTCGGCCTCGGCGAAGCGCAGGCGGTTGAGCAGCAGGCCGCGGCTGGTGCGGATCTGCGAATGGCGGCCGGTGAACCGGTCCGCCTCGATGGCCAGCCGCTCCGGATCCGACCAGACCCGCACCCGGGCGGCCCGATCGGTCTGGGCGCGGGCGACGTCGAGGATCTCGGCGACGATGAAGTCGGCGGTGACCCCGAAGCGGGGCTTCAGCTCGTATTTCGGATTGTATTGGAAGTGCAGGAAGTTCCACTTCCAGCTGGGGTCGGAGAAGTTCGGCCATATGGCCAGGTCCTCGGGCCGCTCCTCCACATCCTCGCGGCTGGGCAGGCGCCGCTCGATGACGTGAACCGCCCGGGTTCGCCCCTCCATGGGCAGGCGCAAGCGAACGAGACTCTGGCCGGCCCGGTGCACCAGCTCGGTCGCCTCGGCCAGGGACGCCGGGTCCATGATCAGCAGGGCCAGGGGGCTGAGGGGCAGCAGGGCGCTGCGGAAGCTGGCGCCGTGGGCGGGGATGTCGGTGGCGTCGTCGAAGCGGACCAGCTCCTTGGTGAAGAGGTCGTCCGGCCGGATCACCAGCCAGCCCTCCACCTCCGCTTCGGAGACGATCTCGGCGTAGGTGGCCCGATTGGCCGCCTGGGCCAGGCTGTGGCGGCCCCAGACCGTCACCGCCTCCGGGGGTTTGCCGAGGGTGGTCGCCAGGGCCGGATCGACCAGGATCACCCCCTTGGCGAACAGGTCCTTCACCGACAGGTCGTTGACCGCGGCGCGCAGGGCGACGGCGCAGTCGGTGGATCCGCGCAAGGTTGTGGCGTCGAGGATGCGGGTGCGGTCCAGCATCCGGTAAAGGTCGGCTGGCCAGTTCAGCCCCACGCTGGCGGCGCGCAGGGGCGAGCGACTGGTGACCTTCTCGGCGCAGTCGTCCTGGAATTCGCTGAGCAGGGCCACCAGGGCCGCATAGAGGTCGTGATCCAGCCGCGGGGCCATCTCCCGCAGGGATTCAATCAGCGCCTCCACGTATTCGGCCAGGATCTGCAGGTGACGGTCGGACAGCCGCGCCTCGGTGGGATCGGTGAGGCCAGCGGTCATCCACGGCACCCCGGCGCAGGCGAGCTGGCCCGCGCTCTTGCCGGCGGCGACCAGCACCTGCGGCGAAAGGATGCCCAGGGGCGTCGGTTTTCCCGCGGCGAAGCGGGCCGCCCCCTGCCGCCGCTCGCGGAACAGCAGCACGCCGATGGACTCCCAGGCGCCGTCGCCGATCAGGGACTTCATGGGGCGAAGGTCGCGCAGCACCCGCCGGAAGCGCCTCCCCTGGCCGGCGCTGTCGTTCAGGTCGACCTGCACCAGGTCCAGCTCATAGACGGTGGCGAACTCCGGCTGCAGGGCGATGAGGGCCAGCAGGCCGCGCCATTCGGAAACGGCGGCCAGATGCGTCGGGTGGCGCCTGTCCAGCAGGGCCTGCTGGAACACCTGCACCTGGGCCCAGACGTCGGGGATGCTCTTGACCTCGCCGGAGCGGGCGCGGTCGGCGCCGATCTTCAGGGAGTCGGCCAGGCCCCCCAGGTCGCCGGGGGTCTCCCAGCGGCCGGCGCGGTCCGGATCGTCCATGCGGCCGGCGCGGTCGAGGGCCGGCAGGTTGTAGGTCAGCGGCACGGGTGCGGCCTCCGGGAGTGGGATGGGTTGGCCGCGCAACGGACCTGGTTCGGTGCGCCGGACCGACGCCCCCTCAGTCGGCTTCGCCGCCAGCTCCCCCGTTGCACGGTGGAGCAAAGCGCTCGATTGATCTCCTCCACCGCGTAGCGGGGGAGGTGGCGCGGCGCGAAGCGACGTGACGGAGGGGGCGTCGGTCCGCCGCACCGGCCGTCGGATGCGCGAGCCGACCGTCTGGATTCACTGAACGTCAAAGCGGCGGCGTTCATGGGGCGACCGGTTCGCTGAAGGCGCGCAGGGCGGCGACGAACCGGCCCAGCCCCTTCTGCGTGGTGTCGGGCAGGGTCTCGGCGTTGAGGCGCATCAGCAGGGCGCCCGCCGTGGGCGGGGCGTCCCCGGCGTCCCGCTGGGGCAGGATATTGTTGAACGCGGCGCCGTAGCGCGCCTCGTCCCCCGCCGGCAGGTTGAGGGTCACCGGGTTCTGCGGATTGGACGGGTTGAAGGCGGTGAAGTCGTTGGTCCGCCACAGGGAAAAGCCCAGCCGCGCCCGGTCGGCGTAGCCCTGGATGGCCGAGGCCCAGGTGAGCAGGGCGTCGGTGTACTGGCTGAGCGCGGCGACCTCCTGTTCCGGCGGCTGGCGCTGGAAGTCGACCTGGTTGACCCCCTGCGCCTTGTACCAGGGATCGCTGCCCACGAGCTTGCTCAGGGCGTTGCGCCGGGCCGTGACGACGGGCGCCCAGTGTTTCCAGGCCACCGCGAAGCGCAGCATGCCGCCCAGGGCGTCGTGGGGGGCGTCCGGCTGGCTGTCGATGGGCGAGGGCAGGTCCGACCACTGCAGCCTGTCGCCGTCGGCGCGGGCGCTGACGAACACCGGGTTGGTGCTCTCCTCGGCGACCGTGTGGCTGGGCTCGAAGAACCGGCTGACGGCCATGGCGCCCACCAGCTCCGGCGGCAGGGGCGGGTTGGCCTGATCCTTGGCGCCGGGGCTGTGGTAGCCCAGCTCGAACATCCGGTCCCAGCCGACCAGATAGAGCTCGTCGAACACCCGCTCCTGGCGGAAGAGGACGTCGTAGTATTTCAGCGCCCCGCGGGCCTGCATGATCAGCTCTTCGGCCCGGGCGACATTGGCGGCGGAACCCTCGCCCTCCGCCGGCGCCGCGAAGCCGAAATAGGGCAGCATGAGCAGGCCGCCGATCTTAACGTTGCGGGCCTGGCCCTCCCGCAGGCGGCGGCGGATCAGCCGGGTGAGGGTCGGAAAGCCCGCCGCCCCGGTGCCGCCGAACACCGAGCCGACCAGCATCAGCCGCACCTCGGAGCCGGCCTGGCCGCGCTTGATCGCCTCCATCAGCTGGCGCCAGAACTCCACGTCGCCCTCGATCCGGGCGGTCATCGCCGCCGAGCCGATGTGCGGGCGGCCGCGGTAGCCCTCGTCCAGGGCCAGGTCCTGCTCGGTGTCGCCGGCCCCCGACCCGGCGGCGAACAGCAGGTCGAAGACGTGACGGTCGTCTGCGGTCATCGATTCCCGGCCAAAGATGGTGGCCAGGGTGGTCGAGCTCTGGGCGTGCGGCACCCAGAGGTTTTCCTTGGGCGCCAGGGGATGGATGTTGGCGCGGAACAGGGAGGACGACTGACCCAGGTCGTGGGCGCGGCCGTGGTCGCGCCACAGGGCCCGGGCGTCGTGGACATTGGCCAACAGCTGCTCGGCCCGCTTGACGTTGCCGTTGCTGTTGTCCTGGTCGACGAAGCCGATGGCCAGCTCGGACGTGGTAAGGCCGGCGACGGCGGCGTGGATGGAGGCTTCGACCAGTTTCGCGCCGGTGCCGCCGACGCCGATCAGGATGTTGGCGCTCACCGGGGGGCGCCCCGCACCGGAACCACGCTTGTGGCCAGCGGCACCGACGCCCGCAGCACCGTCGGCGCCCCGAAGGCGCAGGCGAGGTAGTAGGCCGCCATCGCCCAGACGGCGCAGAACAGCACCATGCCGTTGACCGTGCCGGCGGAGATCAGCTCGCCCAGGGCCCGCGAGCGCAGGGCGTAGAGCGCCGAGACCACCCCAAGGATGATCAGCAGCAATAGGCACCCCCACCAGAAGGGCGAGGCCGACCGCATGCCGCCGGCGCCGTGGACGGTCTGACTGGCCGCCCGGCTCCAGGCGAAGGTCAGCCAGACAGCCGCCGCCAGCAGCCCCCCCGCCATCACCGCAGAGTACCAGATCTGCAGACTGTCCCGGGCCTCCACGCGATAGGTCTCCAGCTGGGTCGAGGCGTCGCCGCCTGACGACTTGTCCAGGGCGCCGGTGGTCGGCGGCGCGGAGGCGGGGGCGTCCAGGGCCTCGGGATCGGTGGCGCCCGGGGCGGCGGAGGTCGGGGTCGCCGGTGCCGAGGAGACGCTCTGCGAGACCCGGTCCTTCACCTTCTGCGCCAGGAAGTCCGGCTCATGGGTGCGCCACTGCAGCAGCCCGAAGCCGACCGCGAAGAACAGCACGAATATCCCGGCCGCAATGCCTAGGCCTCTGAGCATGGATCCTCCTTGGATCGATCCGAACGAACCGCCGCTCAGCGTTCCACCTTCACGATGAAGCCGAACTGCGCCAGGTCGCGCCCCTGGGCCGGCGTGGTGTCGGCAAGGGCGCCCTCCAGCAGGGAGGCGACGTCGCCGAGATTCAATGTCTTGAAGAATTTCGGTTTTTTGGCGACATAGCCGGTCTCCTCGTCAGGAGAAAAGCCCCAGTCGCGGATCCAGGCGTCGGCGAGGTTGGGGCGGGTGACGGTCTTGGCGCCCAGGGTGGCGACCACCAGGTAGTCGCGCCCGGGCACGATCCCCGCGGCGGTGCGCGCATCGAAGGTGAAGTCGGCGGCGCTGGGCGAGCCGTTGGTCTGCCGCCACGCGCCGCGCAGGGCCGGGAAGGGGCGCCAGGCGCTGGCCGAACAGCGCTCCAGCCCGTGCTCGTCGTCCAGCAGATAGACCTTGGTGGAGGCGGTGAGAGGCCCGGACCAGACCGCCCCAGGCAGCACCTGGCTCGCGCCGTCCACATGGGCGCTGATCGCGCCCCCCGCCTTGGCCGCCGCCATGCGGAAGCGGTACTGCGGCAGGCCGCCGACGGCGTCGGCGGGCAGGACGGTGGTGGGCAGGGCCGCGGCGCCCGACGCATGTAAGCCGGAGGCGGCGCCCAGCCAGCTTTGGGCCGGGGCGGGGCTGAACAGGGAAAAGTGCGTGCGCTCGGGGGTGAAACTGGGGCTGCCGGCCTTGGCCAGGGCCGCATAGGCCCCCGTCACCAGGGCCCGCGGCCCCACCAGCAGCACGAACACCGGCCGCTCGCTCGCCCCCATGTAGCGGCCCTTGCTGGGCAGGTCGTAGATCGGCCCGGAATAGGGGGCGCGGACCCCAATGAGGCCGATGGAGCGGCCCTGGCGCAGCAGGGCGCTCAAAGGGCCGCCCAGGGCCACCTGCGGGCTGCCGGTGAAGCTGTCGTCGCTCAGCCACAGGTCGGTGACCATGACGTTGAGACTGGTCGGGTCGGACGCGGCCATGGCGTTCAGCACGCTGTCCATCCGGCTTTGCCGGTTGTCGCAGCCGCGATGGCCCTGGCAGGTGTAGCTATCCCGGGTCGCCAGCACCCCCGGGTCCCGGGCCGGGACGATCTGGGCGCCGAACTTCGACCAGTCCTGGCGCAGGCCGTGGGTCTGGGCGAAGTCGTGCAGCAGGATTTCCGCATCGCCCAGGGGCCGCACCGTGGTGCTCTGGCCGTCGACATAGCCGACCATGCTGAGGGAGCCGTCCCAATAGACGTGCATCGGACCTGAGGCGGCGGCGGGACCGGGATCGAAGGCGCCGGGCGGCAGGCAGGCCGCGTTGGCGGGACCCGACACGACGATCAGGGACAGGGCGGCGGCGAGGGCGCTCGACCGGCGAGGAGACCGCTGTCGAGCCGGGTCGATCGGCAAGCCGGACGCTCCCCATAAAGCTTTGCCCAGGAAGCATTGGCCTACTACGAGGCCGACGCCCGTGTCCATTGGCATGCCCGCGGCCGGCAATAATAAGGCCATGAATTCCAGGTCCTATATACAGCAGGACATTGCGGAGGCGGATGCGGCGAATGCAGGGCGCGGGCGAGGGGCGAGAGCTCTCGATCACCTTCCAGACCTCCGGCAAGGCCGTGCGCCTCGGCGCGCCGGAAAAATGGCGCAAGGCCGTCGCCGGAGAGGACCTGAAGCCGGACACCTGGGTGGAGATCGTCCGCCAGGGCGGCTCGCCGCAAACCGTTCGCGCGCGTGACGTGCCGGAGCTGCGCGCCCTGTTCGTCGAGCTGGGTCAGGTCTCCGCCGCGCCGCCGCCGGAGCCCGCCGCGGATGATCCGCCGCCGACGCCGGATCCGGCGGGCGGCGACGACCTCGCCGCGCCACCGCCGCCGGCGCAGGCCTCGACCCGCCCCGCCGGCGCATCCGCGGATCGCGTCGCGCCGCCGTCACCCCTCGGCCGCGGCCGCAGGCGACGGGGGGCGGGCGAGGTGATCGGCGTCGTCGTCGTCGTCATGGTGATCGCGGGCCTCATGCGCACCTGCGGCCGTGGGGAGCATCACCGGGACCTCTCGGCCCTCGACTCCGGTCAGATGTCCATCGCCGTCGACCCGTCGGCGCCCTTTCCCTCGTCCGCGCCCGCCCCGGCCCCGGTCGACACCGCCCCGCCGACCGAGGCCGCCGCCCTGCAGACTGCCGCCCCGGACACCGCCGCCGGCCCCGGCTTTGACTGCGCCGGCGCCGCCAGCGAGACCCTGAAGCTCATCTGCGCCACCCCCGAACTCGCCGCCGCCGACCGCACCCTGGCCGCCGCCTACCAGCACGCCCTGGCGGCGAGCGCCGATCCGGACGCCCTGCGCGACAGCGAGCGAGCGTGGCTGGTCGCCCGCGACGGGGCGCCAGCGGACGTGGACCAGCTGCGCGGCCTCTACGCCGAGCGCATCCGGGCGCTGGGCGGCGCGCCCTCGTCGTCGGGAGCCGACCCGTTCTAGCCGCGTCGGCGCGGCTTGCCTTTCGCCCCGCTTCATCGCTTAAGCTGAAAAATCTGGTGCAGGCCCGGGGCGCGCGCGGACATCCATGACGGAAAACGAGGACGCGGACGACTTGGCGATCGTCTTCCGGTCCGCCGGCAAGCCGGTGCGGATGTCGACCCCCGCCAAATGGCGCCGGGCGATCACCCTCGGCGACCTGACCCGATCGACGCCGGTGGAGATGGAGACTGGCGGCCGCTCGCAGGGGGTGCGCCCGGCCGGCGAGGTGCCGGCCCTGCGCCGCCTGTTCGACGAGATCTCGCCCCAGGCCGAGGCGGAAGCCGCCGTGCCGCTTCCCCAGTCAGCCCAGCCCGAAGCCGAGGCGCCTGTTCCCGCCGAGGCTGTCACGGCGACCGCTTCACCGCGCTCAACGCCGCTGCCCGTTCCGCCGCCGCTGGCGGCCGCGGCGACGCCGAAGAAGAGCGGCCGGGGCGGCTGTTTCGTGGTGCTGGGCGTCCTTCTGGTCATCGCCCTGGTGGTGGTCAGGAGCTGTTCCCATCGGCATCCGGGCCGCCCGCTCGGCGAAACCGTCACCGTCTATGTGACCCGGCCGGTGAACCTGCGGCCGGGGCCCTCCAGCGGCGACGCCCCCAGCGCGCTCCTCGGCCGAGGGACGGCGCTGAGCGGGGTGTGGAACGACGCGGGCAAGGCCTGGTTCAAGGTCACCGGCGGGGGTCGCCAGGGCTATGTCTGGGGCATGGATCTGGCCGACGGCGCCCGGCCGGACCTCGCCGTCATCGTCGGACACCCGCAGGTCGTCCGCCGATCCGTCAGCGAATACCGCGAGCCAGACGCCGGCTCGCCGCGAGAACGCGGCCTCGCCGCCGGCGATTCGGTGCTGGTGGCCGGCAAGCTCGCGTCCGGCTGGTGGGAGGTGGTCAACAAGGGCCGCACCGCCTCCAGCGTCGCCGGCGTCGGCTACGCCCCGCTGGAGGCGTTCCGGTAGGCGCGCCGGATTGACGTACGCTCGACGCCCCTTCTCCTCTCCCATGAATGGGGGAGGAAAAGAGGTTCGTCCCCGCTACTTCTTCTTCGACGGCGGGGCGAGGAAGGAGGGAGTCGCCGCGACGGTTTTCGGCTTTTCCGCCTTGGGTTTGCGGACTTCCTTGTTGCTCTTTTTCTGACCTTTGGCCACGGCGGGCGCTCCTGACTGGGGAAGGGGACGCCAGGCCGCCGACGACGGCAAAACTGGCGCTGGGGGAATGTCTTACAATCCTACCGGCAGGTTCCGGTGAACCGGGTCGCGGCGCGGGGCCCGTTCCAGACACGGCGCGGTCGCGCGCCGCCATGGGATCCCAGCCGTCTCGATCGTCCGACCTGGCCAAGCTAGCACTTCCAAGGGCCTGCGGGTCACAATTCGGCGGCGACCGGCCATGCGCCCCTTTGACAAATTAGCACGACCGGTCGTACTAACGCCTATGGCCGTCTCCACCCGTGACAGGATCCTCACCCAGGGGCTTGACCGCCTCAGCCAGGCGGGCCTCGCCGGCGTCACCCTAGGCGGGCTGGCCGGCGACGTGGGCATGTCCAAGAGCGGCCTCTTCGCCCACTTCAAGTCCAAGGAGGCGGTGCAGATCGCCCTCCTCGGGGAGATGGCCCGGGTCGCGGGCGCGGTGGTGATCGCCCCGGCCATGCAGGCGCCCGCCGGCCTTCCCCGGCTCACCGCCCTGGTGGAGCGCTGGCTGGGCTGGACGACCCGCGCCGGCCTCAGCGGCGGCTGCCCGGTGGCGGCGGCCCTGTTCGAGCTGGACGACGCCGAGGGCGAGGTGCGCAACGTGGTCACGGCGATGGAGGCGCACATGCGCGCCCTGCTGGCCGGGGCCGCCGGCGAGGCGATCGCCGCCGGCGACCTGCGCGCCGACCTCGACGTGGACCAGTTCGTCTGGGAGCTCTGCGGCGTCTATCTTAGCCATCACGCCTCCCAGCGCTTCCTGCGCGATCCCAAGGCGGACGCCCGGGCGAAAACCGCCTTCGAGGCCCTCGTCGCTCGCGCCCGGCCCGCCCCATGAGCTTCCAGCCCCGCCCCGACATCACCTGGCCGCAGCTGATCGCGCCCCTGATCGCGGCCGGCGTCGCGATCCTGCTGCTGGCGCTCATCCGGGCGCCCGCCCGCCGCCGGTTCAGCGCCATCCTGGTGGGCGGCGCCGGGGCGGCCTATCTCTCCGGGGGCTTCGGTCTTCTGGAGCTGCCCTTCTGCGCTGTCATGACCCTGGTCGCCTACCGCGGCCTGACCGACAACCGGTTCATCGGCGCCGGCTGGGTGATGCATACGATGTGGGACCTCGCCCACCACCTGTTCGGTCATCCGATCCTGCCCTTTCTGCCCCTGTCCTCCTTCGGCTGCGCGATCTGCGATCTGGGGCTGGCGGCCTGGTATTTCGCAGACGCGCCCTCGCCCTGGCCCTGGGTGGACCGCCGCGGGCGCCTTGCCAAGGCGTCCGCCGCGGGATCATGATCCCGCATCATGCGACGCGGACGGGCCCTGTGCGCCCGTCTTTCCAGGCGCAAGGAGCACCGTGATGCCGACCCCTCGTCCCGCCCCGGGACCGCTGGCCCATGATCCGGCCGATCCCACCGCATCCCTCGTCCTCGATCTGCTCGCCTGGCTGGCGCCGGGGCCCAGGCCCTACGCCGAGGTCATGGAGCGCTGGCGAACCCACTGCCCCCGCCTGACCGTCTGGGAGGACGCCGTGGACGGCGGCCTGGTGGCGCGCACCCGCGTCGACGGTGCGCCGGCCATGGTCGGCCTTACCCCGCTAGGCCGCGGCCGGCTGGACGCCGCCGCGCGCCAGGTCTGAGCGGCCCGCCCTCACACCCGCTCCACGTCCGGCAACCGGTAGCGGCCGTCGAGCAGGGCCGGCTTGGGCAGGTAGGCGCGCATGAACAGGGCGAAGGGACCCGCCGGCGCCGGCAGCCAGTTGCTCTCCCGCCCGGCGCCGGGGCTTGCATGGCCGATCCAGATGTCCAGCGAGCCGTCGTCGTTCGTCTTCAGCCCCTCCGTCCGGTCGCCAATGGCGTAACGGTTCAGGGGGTTGTCGGTGAAGAAGAACTGGCCGTCGTCGGTGGCCTCGTAGAGGCTGAGCGACCAGAAGGAATTCACCGGCAGCAGCTGGTCCGCGGCAAAATGCAGCCGCCAGTCCGCCGCGCCGTCGAAGAGGGCCCGGGGCAGGTCGCCCTTGGCGCGCATATACATGGCCTCCGCCGCCGGCAGGGCGGCCAGCCCGGCCAGGGCCACCCCAGCGCGGTAGACGTAATCCTGGCCGAAGTCCCCCAGCCGGGCGTTCGGATAGGACCAGCCCCCGGTGAAGCCGCCCCCGTCCAGCCCGCCCTTGCGCACTTCAATCCTCGCGGCGGCGATCCCGGCCTCGATGGCGGCGGCCTGGGCGGGGGAGAAGCGCGCCGGGTCGAAATCGTCCAGTCCCAGGGGCGCCATGAGGCGCAACATGGCCTGGTCGGTGAACGGCGGCCGGTCCTCCGCCAACAGCCGGGCCAGGCTGGCGAAATAGGCCGCCCAGTCGTCCCGGCGCGAGGCCGTGGGCGCCCCGGCGGCCACCGCCGGCCCCTGCATCGACAGCCCCTGCTGCACCGCCTGGGCCGCGGCCATGTCGTGCGGCCCGTCGACCAGGATCCGCGCCAGGGCCCAGACGTGGCGGGTGGGCGCGCGCACCACGGCCGGCCCCTCCGCCGCGTCCCCGGGCCCGACCAGGGTGAAGACGCCCCCTTCCGGCCCGGTGGTCCGCGTGCCCAGGATGGCGAAGTTGTTGGTGTAGGCGTCCATCAGCGCCAGGGAGAAGTAGCGGTCCCCCGCCGCCGGCAGGGTGATGGTCACCGGCCCTTCGGACAGGTCCACCTGGGCGGAGGAATAGAGGGTGTCGTTGTTCGGCGTGGTCACCATCCGCGCCTTGTGGTCGGCCAGCTTGCGCACATGGTTGAAGACGTTGGGCGGCGCGCCCAGGGCGGCGGCGCGCATCCGCGTGGTCGCCACCTCGATCAGCGGCAGGCCGTAGAGCCACGCCGCCTTGGCCGCCGCGGTCAGTCGGTCCAGGTCTTCGGTCGGCATGGTCGTTTCCTCGGGTGGCGTTTGTTGGAGCCCTAGAACCACAGTGGGCGGCGATTGTCGCGGGCGACTGAGACGTCGAGTCCTCCCCGCGTGCGGGGAGGGGATGCACACATCTGCAGACGGGTCGTTCAGTCGAACTGAAGGTCCATTTGATCGAGGCCTTCTCCCCTCGCGGGAGAAGGTGGCCCAAAGGGCCGGATGAGGGGCCGCGCCGGCGGTTGGTTTTCTATTTCAATGCCTTAAGATCGGCTTCAACAAGGAGTCGGATGGGCCGGTTCGGCCCCTCATCCGTCGCGCGTTCGCGCGCCACCTTCTCCCGCGAGGGGAGAAGGCCTCTTTCGAAAGTCGTTAACTAGCTGTTTTTCCAGGGTTATTGGAGATATGTGGATCGACTCGTAACTCCCAAGCACCCCGCCCCAAACGGGTTACGTCGGAGCTGCCGTTAGAGTTGCGCGATGATT
>PLSW01000142.1 GCA_003165275.1 Caulobacteraceae bacterium | reverse complement strand
GGGGCCCGCCGGCCCCGCGGGCGGCGGGCCGAGCCGCCGGCCCGCGCCTGCCCCGCCGCGCCGTCGCCTGGATGTCCAGCGCGGGCCTGGCCGCCGCCTGCGCCGCGGGGGTGATGGCGGGGGTGGGCCTGGGAGACGCGTGCGTCTCCCGGGCGGGAGACATGGAGGCGGTGGGCGGCCTGCTCGACGGCGTCACCGCCTTCGGCGCGCAGGTCGACCTGGAGAAGGGCGGATGAGCGGCCGGAGCCTGAAGATCGCCCTGGCGGCGTCGGTGGTGGTGAACGTCTTTACGATCGGCGCCGTGGGTGGCCTCGTCTACGAGCGTTTGCAGCCCAAGGCGGTCCGCGCGGCGCCAGGGAATCTCGTGGTCCAGGCCGCGGCCGCCTTGACCCCCGCCGAACAGGCGGCTTTCCGTCAGATGTTGCGAGAACGGATGGTCCAGGACCGGCCGCTGATCCGGGAGTCCCGCCAGGCGCGGCGGCGGGCCATGGACCAGATCGGCGCCCCGGCCTTCGACCAGGCGGCGGTCAACGCCAGCCTCGCCCAGGCCCGCGCCGACGACACCGCCGTGCGGACCCATATCGAAGAAGGGGTGACGGCCTTCGCCGCCGGGCTCAGCCCCGCCGAGCGGGCCGCCTTCGCCGATGGCTTCCGCAAGGCGGCGCTGGCGCGATGGATCGCCAACCACCCGGGGAAGACGGCGGCGCCGGCGCCGTAGGACCCGCCTACGACGCCGCTTAGCCGGGTCTCAGTTCAGATATACCGGCGCAATGAGCGGGCCAGTTCGGTGGCGCCGGAGCGCTTGCGGGCCTGCTGGGGCTGATAGGCCAGGCGGGCGTGCTCGGTGCAGTAGGGCCCGTCCTGGCCGGTGCGACGGCCGCAGAAGGTGAAGTCCTCGGTGGAGGGATCGCCGATGGGCCATTTGCACATGTGCGCGCCCAGGGTCAGCACCGTGGCCGAGCCGGGCTCTTCCACATAGTAGACCGGCGCCGGCGTCGGGGCCGCGGGCGCAAGGCCGTGGTTTTGCGTGTGGCTGTGGGTCTCGATCCGTCGCGGCGCGGGGGCCGAGACCGGACGCGGCGCCCGGGGCGCCTTGAACACCGGACGCGCCGGCTGGGAGGGCGCCGCCCGGCCCGAAAGCCCCAGCCGGTGCACCTTGCCGATCACAGCGTTGCGGGTCACCCCGCCCAGCTGTTTGGCGATCTGGCTGGCGGAAAGACCGTCCAGCCAAAGCTTCTTGAGCAATTCAACGCGCTCGTCGGTCCAACCCATGGCTGCCTCCATCCGCCTGCTGGCCCGTCAGATTACAGGATTCAATATATAGCGTCCTGAAAGCTGCCTTGGCCCCGCTCCTACTAGATATTGTAACCAAAACGTTAAGAGACACAATAGGCGCCACGCCATCGATCCACAGGATCAACATATTGAATCAAAATGTCGCACCCTTGCCTGCCGACCTCTGAAGGGGCACATCAGGGACATGAAGGATATGGCTGACTTTCCCGCGCCGGGCGTCATTCCCCCGGCGCCGCGCGACTATCACGGGATCAACTGGACCGGAGCGACCACCCTCTACATGAAGGAGGTGCGGCGGTTCTGGAAGGTGGGGATGCAGACGCTGGCCGCGCCGGTGCTCAACTCATTGCTTTATCTGCTGATTTTCGCCGTCGCCATGGGCGGCCGGCCGAAGGTGGAGGGCATCCCCTTCGCCCTGTTTATCGCGCCGGGCATGATCATCATGGCGATGCTGAATGCGGCCTTCGCCAATTCGTCCTCGTCGCTGATGCAGGCCAAGATGATGGGCCTGACCCAGGACTTCCTCACCCCGCCCCTGTCCCCCGTCGAGCAGGTGTGCGCCTTCGCCGCGGGCGCCGCGACCCGGGGGATCGTCGTCGGACTGGTGACGGCGGCGGCGGTCTATGCGTTCGTGCACTTCACCGTCCCCCACGTCTGGGCGGTGCTCTATTTCGGCCTCGGCGCGGCCCTGCTGATGGGCCTCGTCGGCGTGGTCACTGGCCTCTGGGCCGAGAAGTTCGACCACCTGGCGGCGGTGACCACCTTCATCGTCATGCCCATGAGCATGCTGTCGGGCACCTTCTATACCATCAGCCGCCTGCCCGAGCCGTTCCGCAGCTTCTCCACCTACAACCCGTTCTTCTACATGATTTCCGGCTTCCGCTACGGCTTCACCGGGGTGGTGGACGGCTCGCTGGCCGTAGGCGTGGCGGTGGTGGCCGGGCTGATCGTGGTGATGAGCGGCGTGTGCTGGTGGCTGTTCGAGACGGGGTACCGGCTGAAGAGCTGAGGGGAAGACTGGCGACGACCTCGGAATCACAACGCCTAGCGGGAGGTTAGGTGAGCGTTTCAGCGTCGAAGAGTAGCCTTGTCCACGAGCTCTTTGTCCGTACCGCGGATGAGAACTACATCACTGCGCGGTGGTGTGCGCTTAATTTGCTCCAGACCGATTTCCTGTGGCTGGCGGTACATGCGCTTGAAAAATACCTGAAAGCGGTACTTTTGCTCAACGGAAAATCAGCCAAGACGTATAGCCACGATATTGTCGGACACTATGCCGCAGCGACGATAATCGCTGGCTCACTTCTTCCCGGAGCTCTGCAGAAGCCTGCCGATCTCGACATTTTCCATTGGCGTGAGCTCACGCCTGAGGACTTCGTAAAGCATCTTTTTCGAAACGGAAACGCAGACAATCGCTACCTGATTTATGGCTATATCACGCACAGTCAGGATCTTCATATGCTGGACCAGATGGTGTTCGCCATCTGTCGCTTGATCTGCGCTCTCGATGAACCCTTCGTTCCCGGACACCAGCCAGGGGTGCCGACTGTCACTAATCGAGAGGTGCTAGCCAACCACCCCGAATATTATCACCGCCTGGCAATGCCGCTAGATGATTTGGTCAACGCACGGGAGGACTCAGACCGACGAACGGCGGCGCTAAACCTCAACCTCGCCTTCGCGCCAGATGCCTTCCAACACACATCGGCTCCTGGCGGAAGCTCCTCCCGAAACCCGATCATTGCGCAACGCATTCTCGACCCGCTGGAAAGCAATGATCGTCAGTGGGCAAAAGAAGGCATCGAGATCGCTAGGTGGTTTCTAGCCAACGTCCGAGTGCCGAAAGGCACAGCGACCGACCCCGGCGTGAAGGAAGAAATCCTAACGGCGATCGACGCCGCTAGGGCCAAGTTCGATTTTTGACGACATTCCTCGGCCGCCGACCCTTTGCTGATCGACGTAAGAGCGGTACTGAGCCGCCGAAAGCATGGTCAGCATACCTTCGGGGCGGGAACTTACTCAAGGACGGCGCGGAGCGCCGCCGCTATCGTTCGCTGGCCGGCCGACGCTGGCACCCTCCTTTCGCTCAACGGTTGACACGGTCACGATCCATAGCGAAAAGCCTATGCCTTCCAGTCTCCGCCCCTCAACGGCGCGGGGACGTTCCGCTTTTGGGAGGCCAGCATGCCCAGCCCATCGCCCACCGTTCCTAATGACCACATCATGGGCGTCTACAACCGCGCCCCGCTGGCGTTCGAGCGAGGCGAGGGGGTGCGACTGTTCTCCACCGACGGGGACGTCTATCTAGACTGCGTGGCCGGCATCGCCGTGGACGCCCTGGGCCATGCCCACCCCAAGCTGGTGGCGGCGCTGAAGACCCAGGGCGAGAAGCTCTGGCATGTCTCCAACATCTTCCGCATCCCCGAGCAGGAGGCCCTGGCGACGCGCCTGTGCGCGGCGACCTTCGCCGACGTGGTGTTCTTCACCAACTCCGGCACCGAGGCCATCGAGTGCGCCCTGAAGGCCGCGCGCAAATATCACGCGGTGAACGGCGCCCCGGAGCGGATCGAGATTATCGGCTTCGAGGGCTCGTTCCATGGCCGCTCCTACGCGGCGGTGAACGCCTCGGGCAACGCCGCCTACCTCGACGGCTTCGGCCCGCGCCTGCCCGGCTACACGCAGATTGCGTTCGGCGATTCCGAGGCCCTGAAGGCCGCCATCGGCCCGACCACGGCGGCGGTGATCGTCGAGCCCGTGCAGGGGGAGGGCGGCGCCCGCTCGCTCACCGAGGCCCAGCTTCAGGAGTTGCGCGAAGCCTGCACCGAGGCCGGCGCCCTGCTGATCTACGACGAGATCCAGTGCGGCATGGGCCGCACCGGCCGGCTGTTCGCCCATGAGTGGGCGGACGGCGCGGCGCCGGACATTATGTGCGTGGCCAAGGCCCTGGGCGGCGGCTTTCCCGTCGGCGCGTGCCTGGCCACCGCCGAGGCGGCCAAGGGCATGGTCGTGGGCGCCCACGGCTCGACCTACGGCGGCAATCCCCTGGCCATGGCCGTGGGCATCGCCGCCTTCGACGAGATCGCCAAGGACGAGACCCTCGCCCACGTGCGGGAGGTGGCCGGCTATCTGAACCAGCAGCTCTCGGGGCTCAAGGACCGCTTCCCGGACGTGGTGCTCGACATCCGCGGCAAGGGCCTGCTGATCGGCCTCAAGCTCGCCACCCCCAACCGCGAGTTCATGGCCCTGGCCCGGGACGAGAAGCTGCTGATCGCCGGCGGCGGCGACAACTGCGTGCGGCTGTTGCCGCCGCTGGTGCTCAGCCTCGACGAGGCCCGCGAGGCGGTGGAAAAGCTGGAGCGCGCCTGCGCCTCGGCCCGGCGCAGCCTGGCGGCCTGATCGTCCCATGAACGCTCAACCGCAGACGACCGCCGCCCCGCGGCATTTCATCGACCTATGGCGCCTCGACGCAGACACCCTGCGCGCCATCCTCGACGACGCGCACGCGCGCAAGGCGGCGCGCCGGGGCTGGACGCAGGGCCGCGTGGACGCTGACGCCCCGGCGACGGGGCGCACCCTGGCGATGATCTTCGAGAAGAACTCCACCCGCACCCGCTTCTCCTTCGACGCGGCCATGCGTCAGCTGGGGGGCGACGTGATCATCGCCACCGCCAGCGACATGCAGCTGGGCCGCGGCGAGACGATCGAGGACACCGCTCGGGTGCTCTCGCGGATGGTTGATGCGGTGATGATCCGCTCCAACCGTCACGCGACCCTGGAGGACTTCGCCGCCGCCGCCACCGTGCCGGTGATCAACGGCCTGAGCGACGCCAGCCACCCCTGCCAGCTGATCGCCGACCTGCAGGCCTTCGAGGAGCATTGCGGGCCGGTGCGGGGCCGGACCCTGGCCTGGGTGGGCGACGGCAACAACATGTGCGCCAGCTTCATCCATGTGGCCGCCCAATTCGGCTTCAAGCTGAGGATCGCCTGTCCGCCGGCCTATTCGCCGAGCCTGGCGGATCTCGCCCGCGGGGCCGAGATGGGCGCCGATGTGGAGATCCATGAGGATCCCGCTCTCGCCGTCGCCGGCGCCGACGCGGTGATCGCTGACACCTGGATCTCCATGGGCGACACCGACCACGACGAGCGCCTGGCGACCCTGGCGCCCTATCAGGTGGACGAGACCTTGATGTCCTTCGCCGCCCCCGGCGCCGTCTTCCTGCACTGCCTGCCCGCCCACCGGGGCGAGGAGGTCACCGACGAGGTCATCGACGGGCCCCAGTCGGTGGTCTGGGACGAGGCGGAGAACCGGGTGCATGCGCAGAAGGCGATATTGGCCTGGTGTTTTGGGGGGAACGGCTGATGCTCTCTCTTAGCGGCGGGATGCGCGCACCCTAAAACTCTGCGGGTCGCAGCGGTCTAGCTGTGGCGCGAAATAGGCCTTCTCCCCTTGCGGGAGAAGGTGGCGCGCGTAGCGCGACGGATGAAGGGGTCGCGCCGGCCTATCCGCTGCGGTGTCGACACGCCGCGGCAGTCGCCGGCGCGNNGCACACTCGCACTCGGAAACATGTCCGCCCTCCCGCTCCATTTGGAGAGGTGATCTTCCCCGCGGCTGGCGCCCGCGCCCGCGCCTCCCTATCTTGGCCCTTCGCCCCGCCCGCATCGCCCCGACAGCCCCCGAGTCCCCGTGCCTGAAACCGTGATCCCCGCCGACGACTTCGTCTCCGCCTTCCAGATCGAGGGCGAGCCCGTGCGCGGGCGCGTCGCGCGGCTGGGCGCCGTGGTCGACGACATCCTCACCCGCCACGACTATCCCGAGCCAGTGGCCAATCTGCTCGGCGAGGCCTGCGCCCTGGCGGCCCTGGTGGGCGCCAGCCTGAAGTTCGAGGGCCGGCTGATCCTGCAGGCCCAGGGGGACGGGCCGGTGGCCTATGTGGTCGCCGACTACGACACCTCCGGCGCCCTGCGCGGCTATTGCCGCTATGACGCCGAACGGGTGGCCGCGGCCAGCGCCGGTTTCGCGCGGCCGGGCGCCAAGAGCCTGCTCGGCCAGGGGGTGTTTATCATGACCCTCGACCAGGGGCCGGACACCGAGCGCTACCAGGGCGTCACCCCCATCGAGGGCGAGACCCTGGCCCTGTGCGCGGAGCACTATTTCGCCCAGTCCGAACAGACCCCCACCCGGGTCCGCCTGGCCGTGGGCCAGGTCCAGGACGACGGGCCGGCCCGCTGGCGCGCTGGCGGGGTGATCCTGCAGAACATCGCCGAGGACGACGCCCGCGGCGCCACCCGCGACGCCTGGGAAACCGCCCAGGCCCTGTTCGAGACCCTCGGTGAGGACGAGCTGATCGATCCCATGCTGCCGTCCGAGCGGCTGCTGTTCCGTCTGTTCCACGAGACCGGGGTGCGGATGTTCGAACCCCACGCCCTCAAGGCCTTCTGCCGCTGCTCCGAGGACCGGATCAAGGGGGTGCTGCGCTCATTCCCCACCGAGGAGCGCGCGGAGATGGTCGAGGCGGACGGGCTGATCCGGGTGACGTGCGAATACTGCTCGCGGGTTTATGAGCTGACGCCGGAGGCGGTGGCGGACTGATAAATCCCGTCATCGCCGGGCCATTCGCTTGTGATCGCCTTTGGCGATCACCGCGCTACTACCCGGCGACCCAGGAACACTGGCGTCGGTTCAGGATTCCAATCGGTAGCCGCACGCCCGACAAAAGCGCGCCGACCATCGCGCTCCACCTCGTCCCGTTCGTGATCCTGGGTCGCCGGGACAAGCCCGGCGATGACGGGGGAGGGAGGGGGATGTGCCGGCGGGCGCCCCCTTCAATTCACCTTCCGGTGCGCCCCGGGCAGGTGCAGCGAGAACGCCGGCACCTCGGCCTCGAAGGCGTCGCCGGTGTCGGTGAGCATCTGGTAGGCGCCGCGCATCTCGCCTGAGGGCGTCGTCAGCGGGCAGCCGGAGGTGTAGCGGAAGGCCTCGCGGGGTTTCAGCCGCGGCTGTTCCCCGATCACCCCGGCGCCGCTGACCTCCTCGGTGCGGTTGTGCCCGTCGGTGATCTTCCAGCGGCGGGAGATCAGCTGCACCGTGTCGTCGCTGTGGTTCTCGATCTCGATCGTATAGGCCCAGACATAGCGGCTCTCGATCGGGTCGGACTGTTCGGCCAGGTAGTTGGTCTTCACGCGGACCACGACGCCGCGGGTCCTCGCCTCGTAGACCGGCGATTCCTTGGCCCGGCGGCTGGGGATGCGGTTCATGTTCATGCCGCGTCCAGGGCCCGCTCCAGGTCCCGCGCCAGATCGTGGGCGCCTTCCAGCCCCACCGAGACCCGCACCCAGCCGGGGGTCAGGCCGATCTCCAGCCGCTGCTCCTCGGTCATCGCCCGGTGGGTGGTGGTGGTGGGATGGGTGGCCATGGACTTGGCGTCGCCGAGGTTGTTGGAGATGTCGACCAGCTCCAGGGCGTTGAGGAAGCGGAAGGCCGCCGCCTGGTCGCCGAGGTCGAAGGCGATCAGGGTGCCGCCGCCGATCATCTCGTTGGTCCCGCCGGTCATCTGCCGGCGGGCGACCTCGTACTGCGGATGGTCCGGGCGGCCGGGATAGCGCAGGGCCTTGATCTTCTGGCTGCCGGCGATGCGATCGGCGAGGTCGGCGGCGGTCTTGGACTGGGCGCGCACCCGCAGGTCGAGGGTCACCAGGCCGTTGAGCAGCACCCAGGCGTTGAACGGCGACAGGGCCGGCCCGGTGTGGCGGATGGGGTCGCGGTAGGCCTCGTCGATCAGGGCGGTGTCGCCCAGGATCGCCCCGCCCATCACCCGGCCCTGGCCGTCGATGTGCTTGGTGGCCGAATAGACCACCACATCGGCGCCGAGCTGGAAGGGCTTTTGCAGGATCGGGGTGGCGAAGACATTGTCGACGATGACCTTGGCCCCGGCCTCGTGGGCGATGGCCGACACCGCGGCGATGTCGGTGATCTCCAGCAGGGGATTGGCGGGGCTCTCGATCAGGAAGACCTTGGTGTTGGGCCGCACGGCCTGGCGCCAGGCGTCCACGTCCGGGGCGTCGACGAAGGTGGTCTCGATGCCGAACCGGGGCGCCCAGGTGTTGAGGATCCAGCGGCAGGAGCCGAACAGGCACCGGCCCGCCACCACATGGTCGCCGGCCTTCAGCAAGCCCATCAGCGCCAGGTGGATCGAGGCCATGCCCGACGCCTGGGCGCGGCAGGCCTGCGCCCCCTCGAGCAGGGCCAGCCGGTCCTCGAACATCTTCACCGTGGGATTGCCGTAGCGGGTGTAGATGAAGCCCGGATCCTCGCCGGCGAAGCGGGCGTTGGCGCCCTCGGCGCTGTCGTAGACATAGCTCTGGGTCAGGAAGAGGGCCTCGGCGGTCTCGCCGAATTGTGAGCGCGCCGTGCCGCCGCGGACCAGGCGGGTCGCGACTTCCCAGTCGGCGGGCGAACCGCCCTTGTCATCGCCGGCCATGACGCCCTGCTCCTCAAAAAATGGAGCGGCATGAAAGGCGCCTCGGGGGGTGAGGTCAAGGCCGCTCTGGCGTGGGTTGACGCCGGCTCGCCCACCCGGCGCCCCTGGACCTAGGGGGACATAGGCGCTGGACAGGGGCCAGGGCATTGGCGACTGTCGCCCTGATGACTCAGCCCTCCCTTTCCGCCGGCATCCTGCCCTGCCAGTCCATTGAGGCCCTGATCGCGAACGGCGCGATCACCGCTGGACGGCCCTTCGACCTCGACCAGGTGCAGCCGGCCAGCCTGGACCTGCGCCTGGGCAAGCGGGCCTGGCGGGTGCGCGCCTCCTTCCTCCCCGGCCACGGCCGGCGGGTGATGGACCGGATGGCGGACGTCGCCATGCACGAGCTTGACCTTTCGGCGGGAGCGGTGCTGGAACGGGGCTGCGTCTATATCGCCGAGGTGCAGGAGCGGCTGGCCCTGCCGGCCGGGGTCAGCGCCCGGGCCAATCCCAAGAGCTCCACCGGCCGGGTGGACGTCTTCGTGCGCCTGCTTACCGATTTCGGCGCGGCCTTCGACGACGTGGCGGTGGGATATTCCGGCCCGCTGTTCCTGGAGATCGCCCCCCAGACCTTCTCCGTCCTGGTGCGCAGCGGCACCCGGCTCAACCAGTTGCGGCTGAAACAGGGCCAGCCGCCGCGGCTGTCGGTGCAGGACGTGGGTGTGGACCTGACCGGCGACCTCGCCGGCTTCCGCGCCCGCCGCCACGCCGGGGTCATCGACCTCGACCATGAGGACGGCCACGATCCCCGCGACTTCTGGGAGCCGCTGGTTCCCCGGCGGGGTGAGCTGCTGCTGGATCCGGGGGAGTTCTACATCCTGGCTTCCAAGTCGGCGGTGGAGATCCCGGTGCTGGAGGCGGCGGAGATGCTGCCCATCGACCCGTCGGTGGGGGAGTTCCGCGTCCACTACGCCGGCTTCTTCGACCCCGGCTTCGGTACCGAAGAGGCGGGCGGCCAGGGCTCCAGGGGCGTGCTCGAGGTGCGCAGCCACGAGACCCCCTTCCTGCTGGAGGACGGCCAGACCGTGGCCCGGCTGATCTTCGAGCCCCTCACCGAACGGCCGGCCCGGCTCTATGGGGCGGATGGGTCGCACTACCAGCGCCAGGGGCTGAAGCTGTCGAAGCATTTCAGGGCCTGGTGAACAGCCGCTCCCCCTTGCGGGGGCGACGATGGATGCGTGTCCAATAATACCTTAAAAACAATGGATTATGGGCTTTGCGAAGGAGGCCTTTTCCCGCGAGGGGAGAAGGCCTAGGTCAAACGGTCCGGCGTTCGACTGAATAACCGTTTGCAGACGCGTGCTCCCCGTAGGCCCTTGCGGGAAGGCGGGGTCTATCCCCTCAGCGCATAGTTCCTCTCCAGCGCGTACCGCGATCCCTCACTCGTGCTGGCGCTGGAGTAGAGCCCGAACCGTGTCACTTCGAAACTCGGCGATTTGAGCAGGGCGTGGCTCTGCACCCAGGCGGCCACCTGGGCCGGATCGGGGCGGCGCAGATAGGCCAGGGTCACGTGCGGGCGATAGCTGCGCTTGTCGGGGGCGAGGCCGGCGCGGCGGGCGGCGGCCTCGCAGCGGCCGGCGAGCACCCGCAGGCGCTCGTTCTCCGCCACCCCGGCCCAGACCGCGTGGATATCCGGTCCCTCGCCGAAAAAGCCCACGCCCCCCAGGCTGAGGGTCAGGGGCGGGCTGCGCACCGCCTCCAGGGCCAGGTCCAGGTCGTCAGCCGCTGTCTCCTGCACGTCGCCGAAGAAGCGGAGGGTGATGTGCAGGCTCTGCTGCGGTCGCCAGCGGGCGCCCTCAATACCGCTCTGCCGGGGGACCAGGGGCTGGGCGATGTCGTAGGGAATGGCGAGGGCGGCGAAGAGTCGGATCATGGTCGGTTCGCGGATCAGCGCGCGGTCAGGGCCCGGGCGACCACCGGCGCGAGGCGCGACGCGATGATCTTCACCCCGGCGGGGTTGGGATGGATGTGGTCGGACTGGTTCAGTCGCGCGTCGCCGCCGACTCCGTCGAGGAGATAGGGATAGAGGCCGGCGTGTTCGGACCGGGCGACGGCCGGGAAGACGGCGTTGAACGCCCGGGCATAGTCCGCGCCGATGCTCACCGGCGCGCGCATGCCGGCGATCAGCACCCTCAGCCGGCGCGCCTTCAGCCGGCGGACGATGGCGGTCAGGTTGGCCTCGACCATCTTGGGATCGACCCCCTGCAACAGGTCGTTGCCGCCCAGGGCGACGACGCAGAGGTCGGTGTCGGGCTGGACGCTGAAGTCCACCCGCGCCAGGGCGTCGGCGGTGGTGTCGCCGGAGACCCCGGCGCCGCGGACGCGGGCGTTGGCGCCGATGCGGGTCAGGGCCAGGGCGAGCTGGTTGGGCAGGGCGTCGGCGGCGCCGAGGCCGTAGCCGGCGGTGATGGAATCCCCCAGCAGGGTCACCGTCTTCAGCCCCGCGGCCAGGGCCGGCGGGGCGATCAGCGCCGGCGCGGCGGCGAGGGCCGCGGCGAGCGCCAGCAGGGTCCGGCGGTCGAGGCGTAACAAGGCTGTGGAATCCCGCATGGCCCCCTATGTAGGACGCTCAGCCCGCCGCTCAAACGAAAGCTTGCATGACCGATCGCCCGCCCCTTCGCCTGGAAGGCGTCGAACTGACCCTGCCCTCCGCCGCCGGGCCGGTGGAGATCCTGCGCGGGGTGGATCTGACCGTGACGGCGGGGGAGCGGGTGGCGGTGGTGGGGCCGTCGGGCTCGGGCAAGTCGTCGCTGATCGCCGTGGCCGCCGGACTGGAGCGGCCGACCACGGGCGTCGTGCGCCTGTTCGGCGAGGACGTCGGGCGGCTCAACGAGGACCGGCGGGCCCGGCTGCGCCGCGGACGGGTGTCGCTGGTCTTCCAGTCGTTTCACCTGCTGCCCAACATGACCGCCGAGGAGAACGTCGCCGCCCCGCTGGAGATCGCCGGGACCGCCGGGGCCATGGAGACGGCTCGGGGATGGCTGGACCGGGTGGGGCTGGGGGCGCGGCGGCGGCACTATCCGCACCAGCTGTCCGGCGGCGAGCAGCAGCGGGTGGCCCTGGCTCGGGCCCTGGCGGCGCGGCCGGCCCTGCTGTTCGCCGACGAGCCCACCGGCAACCTCGACGCGGACAACGCCGCCGCCGTGGCCGACCTGATGTTCGACCTGGTCACCGAGATCGGC
>PLSW01000125.1 GCA_003165275.1 Caulobacteraceae bacterium | reverse complement strand
CGAGGGCGATCTCGTCGAGGCGGGGGAGGAGTTCCTCCCAAAAAATGCGCATCTCCATCCGCGCCAGGTGCTGGCCGAGACAGACGTGGGCGCCGTAGCCGAAGGCCACGTGCTTGTTGGGGCTGCGCAGGATGTCGAACTTGAACGGGTCGGTGAACACCGCCTCGTCGCGGTTGCCGGAGGGATAGCAGAGCATCATCCAGTCGCCCTTGGCGATCTTCGTCCCCGCCAGCTCGGTGTCCTCGGTGGCCGATCGCATGAAGTGCTTCACCGGGGTCACCCAGCGGATCGACTCCTCGATCAGGCCGGGGATGAGCGCCGGATCGGCCTTCACCTTGGCCAGCTGGTCGGGGTTGTCGAGCATCGCCCACATGGCCCCGGCGGTGGTGTTGGAGGTGGTGTCGTGGCCGGCGGTGGCGGCGATGATGTAGTAGGACAGGGCCTCGAACTGGCCCAGCGGCGCGCCGTCGATGGTGGCGTTGGCCAGCACCGTGGCCAGGTCCTCGCGGGGGACCCGGCGGCGATCCTCGCTCATGGCGGTGAAGTAGCCGAAGAGCTCGGCGACGGTCTGCTGCACGTTGAGGACGCCCTGGTCGACGGTGTCCACCGGGCCGGCGGCCTTGTTGCGCTGCATGTCAGGGTCGGCGGCGCCGAACAGCTCCTGGGTCAGCTTCAGCATCAACGGCTCGTCCGCCTCCGGCACGCCGATCACCTCCATGATCACGTGCAGGGGATAGAGGAAGGCCACGTCGCGGGCGAAGTCGCAGTGGGTTCCGTGGGCGGCCATGCGGTCGACGAACTGGCGGGCGATCTCGCGGATGCGGCCCTCCAGCTTGCGCAGGTTCTGCGGCAGGAACCAGGCCTGGGTCAGGCGGCGGTAGTTGAAGTGGTCGGGGTTGTCCATTTGCACCAGGGAGCGGACCAGGTGCGGGCTGCCGCCAGTGAGCTGCTTCACCTTCTCGCCGGCCTCGATGGTGGTCATGGTGGTGAAGGTGTCGCCGTTGTGGAAGGTGTCGTTGCGGCGCTCCACGTCCTGGATGTCGGCGAAGCGGGTGACCGCCCAGAACGGGCGCACGCCCTCGGGTTCGACCACCGCCAGGGGCGCTTCGCGACGCAGCCAGGTGAAGGCGTCATCGACGCGCTTGCCGTCGGCGTAAGCCTTGGGGTCGATGATGGTGTTGGCGATATCCTGGGAAACCTGCATGCGCGCGCCTTTCCTCGCCGGCGGTCTGTTGGTCAGGGAGGACGCCGCCGGTCACGGCGACGCTACCGATTTGTTGCTATATGGCCAACAAATAAATTAGAGTCGGCCCATGCCGCCGAGCCTCGATCCCGCCGTCGTCCCCGCCCGCCGCTCCCAGGCCGAACGCCGCGACGAGTCCCAGCGCTCCCTGGTGGAGGCCACCCTGGCGGTGGTCGCCGAGCGCGGGGTGGGCGCGGCCACCTTTGAGGAGATCGGCCGCGCCGCCGGCTACAGCCGGGGGCTGGCGACGCAGAAATTCGGCTCCAAGCGCGGCCTGATCGAGGCGGTGATCGACTATCTGCACCAGCAGCGCGAGGCGATGCTGGAGGCCGCCCACGTGGCCGAGATGGGCGGGATGGACGCCATCGCCCACTATATCGCCAGCCACCTGGCCAGCCTGGAGGCGGACACCGGCGGGCGGGCCTATTTCATGCTGCTGGCCGCCGCGGTCGGCGACGCCTCCGCCCTGCGCGAGGTCTTCGCCGACGAGCACGACAAGGTGCGCGACTGGCTGGAAGCGCGGTTCCGGCAGGGCCAGGCGGAGGGCTCCATCCGCCCCGACATCGATCCCTACGCCGGGGCGATGATGGTCGGGAGCCTGCTGTTGGGTCTCAGCCTGCAGAGCCTGGTCGATCCCCGCACCGACCTGAAGGTCATCCGCGCCGCCAGCGTGTCGGCCCTGCGCCGCAGCTTCGCCGCCAACCCGTAGCCCGAAGAGGACCGCGCCATGGCCGCGCAACCCTACCAGACCTGGCAGTGCCGCACCTGCGGCTACATCTACGACGAGGAGGCCGGGGCGCCGGAGGAGGGTCTGGCGGCGGGGACCCGCTGGGCGGACGTGCCCGCCAGCTGGGTCTGTCCCCTGTGCGGGACGAAGAAGAGCGATTTCGACATGGTGGAGTTCTAGGGGGGAGAAGAAACGCGCGCTCGCAACCAAGCCCGGCGCGGCGTAGGATCGCGGCATGTCAGACTCCGACACCCCCCTGCGCGAGCAGATCGACGAGGCGATGGAGCGGATCCGCGAGCAGCTCACGTTGCTGCGCGAGGGACCGACCATCGGCGGCCCGTCAGACGATCGCAGCGTCATCGCCGACCTCGAGGCGGAATATCAGGCGCTGAAAGAGGCCCGCACCGGCCTGGGTCCGCACGACCACTAGGCGCCGTCCCGCCCTACCGCCCCTTAAACTCGGCCGGGCGGCGCTCCATGAACGCCAGCATCCCCTCCCGCGCGTCCTCGGTCTTCAGCAGCGGCAGCAGCTGCAGGAAGACGTGGTGCACATGGTCGTTGAAGGTCTCCGACCAGCCCATGCGCATCATCCGCTTGGAGGCCTGCACGGCCAGGGGGGCGTTGGCGGCGATCTCGTCGGCCAGGGCCCGGGCGCGGCCGGGCAGGTCCGCGTCCTCGACCACCTGGGAGACCAGGCCCATGGCCAGGGACTCCTCGGCGCTGAGGGTGCGGCCGGTGAAGATCAGCTCGGCGGCCTTGGACCAGCCGATCAGTCGCGGCAGGAACCAGGTGCCGCCGGATTCCGGCACGATGCCGCGCTTGGTGAAGGCCGCCGCCAACTTGGCGCTCCTGGCCATCAGCCGGATGTCGCAGCCCAGGGCCGTGTCCATGCCGTAGCCGGCCGCCGAGCCGTTGAGGGCGCAGATGGTCGGCTTTTCCATGTTGAAGAGGATGGTCGGCGGGGTCGACTTCAGGTCGAGGTTCGTGGCGCCCGAGCCGCCGGAAATCCCGCCTTCCCGCGGCTGCGTCACCTCGGTCAGGTCCAGCCCGGCGCAGAAGGCCCGGCCCGTGCCGGTGAGGATCACCACCCGCACCTGCGGGTCCTTGTCCGCCTCCAGCAGCCGCGCGGACAGCTGGGAGAGCATCGCCCGGCTGATGGTGTTCATCCGCGCCGGGCGGTTGAGGGTGAGGGTGGCGACGTAACCGTCCACCGCGTAGAGCACCTCGTCGTCCAGGGTTTCGGTGCGGTCTGCGACATCTGACATGGCGTCTCTCCCGGAGGTTTTGGCGTGGCGCCGGCGACCTTGCCGCCTGCGGCCGGGAGGGTCCAGCCTGACGCTGGGTCAGGCGGGGGGGCGCGCGCCCGTATTCACCGACCCCCTAAGGCGTGACCCCCAGGCGCACCAGCGCCGCGCGGGCGGTGACCAGGCTGGGATCCAGCGCCAGGGCCTTGCGGAAGTCGGCGATGGCCTCCGCGTCGCGGCTTTGCGCCTCGTAGACTTCGCCGCGGTTGTTGTAGGGCGTGCCGCTGTTCGGATTGATGGCGATGGCCTGGGTGAAGTCGGCGATGGCCAGATCGAACCTGCCCAGGCCGATATAGGCCAGACCCCGGTTGTTGTAGGCGACGTCGTAACGGGGGTTGAGGGCAATGGCATGGGTGAAGTCGGCGACCGCCTGGTCATGCTGGCCCAGGGCTTCATGCGCCGATCCGCGATTGGCGAAGGCGACTCCATTCGAGCCTGCGGGTTCGAGGGCGATGGCCTTGTCGAAATCGGCGATCGCCTCCTCGTACCGGCGCAGGTCGTGATAGACCAGTCCGCGAATGTTGTAGGCGGCGGCTTGGCTGGGATCGAGCGCCAGGGCCTTGTTCAGATCGGCCAGGGCTTCGTCGTACATCCCCTTGAACCTGTAGGCCGCGCCGCGGCCGGCGTAGGCGTCCGCCAGGGATGGATTGAGCGCCAGGGCGGCATTGAAGTCGGCGACGGCGTCGTCGTAAAGCCCCTTGGCCAGAAAGGCCGCGCCGCGGTTGGCGAGGACCACGGGGTTGCGGTCGCCGCCGCGCAGGACGGCGGTGTTGAAGGAGTCCAGAGCCTCGTCGAAGCGGCCCTGCGCCATATAGACCAGGCCGCGGTTGTTGTAGGCGACCGGATCGCGGGGGTTGATCGCGATGGCGCGGGCGTAGTCGGCCAGGGCCCGGTCGTGCAGGCCCTTGGCCTCCAGCCCGTCGCCCCGGTTGCCGTAGGCCGCCGCCAGGCTGGCGCCCCGGGCGAGGCCGGACTTGATCAGCGCCGTGCAGGCGGCGATGCGCGTGTCGGGGGCGCTATGCTGGCAGCGCGCCACGGTGCGATCGGTGACCTGGGCCGATGCGGGCAGGGCGAGCAAGGCCAGGGCCAAGCCGATCAGGAACACGCGCATGGCCGAACTGCCCCCACTCAAACCGCGCGCCCGTCCCCCGACAGGCTCGCAAAATCGCGCGGCTCCAGCTTGACCATAACGCAACCTTGAGCGGAGGGCGAATCGCACGGCCACGCGCCGAGCCGCTATGGACGCAGGCGAGGCGATATCGTTCAGTCCTTGGTCAGCGGCCGGATCGGGCCGCGCCATGGAGGTCGCCCATGTCCCACGATGCGTCCGCCCCGCCAGCCCCGGCCTTCCCGCCCGCCCTGCCGGTCTTGCTCAGCGCAACGGCGGGCTATGTCGACACCGCCGGCTTCCTGGCGCTGCAAGGGCTGTTCACCGCCCATGTCACCGGCAACTTCGTCACCCTCGGCGCCAGCCTTGTGCTGGGAACCAGCGGGGCGGTCGCCAAGCTGATAGCGCTGCCGGTGTTCTGCGTCGTAGTCGTCGCCAGCCGGCTCGCCGGCTCGGCCTTGCGGACCAGGGGCCGAGCGGCCCTGCCCGTGTTGTTGGTCGCCAAGCTGGCGCTGCTGGTTCTGGCCTGCATCCTGGCGGTGACCCTGGGTCCCTTCCCCAACGGTGACCACTGGCGCGCCATCGTCACCGGCATGACCCTGGTCAGCGCCATGGCGATCCAGAACGCCGCCCACCGGGTGCATCTGGCCGCGGCGCCGCCCACCACCCTGATGACCGGAACCACCACCCAGATCATGATCGACCTCGCCGACCTGTTACGCGGCGAAACGGAGGGCCGCGACCAGACCGTCGCGCGCCTGCGACGCATGGCGGCCAACGTCGGCGCCTTCGCCGTCGGCTGCGCCGCGGCGGCGCTGTTGTTTTCACAGGTGAGCGTCTGGTGTTTCGTGGTCCCGCCATTGCTCGCCGCGGTGGGGCTGACGATGGAGCGGGCGAGCCGGGGCCATCATGAAACACCCCTCCCGAAGGGAGACGGAGGCTGAGGGATTACGGCGCTTCAGAATAGTCCGGCCAGACCGTACCGCCTCATCCTTCCACTCCGCTTCGCTCCGCGAGTCCCTCCTTCTCCCTATGGGAGAAGGTATGATCTCCAGCCGCAGACCGTTCAGAAGTTGGCGCCGGCGAACCGGCGGCGCTCGGTGGAGTCGGCCAGCTCCGCCCAGATGGCGTCGTTGAGCGCGGCCGCAGCCGGCTCCGCCCGCGCCTCCACGGTCGACTGCAGGTCGATCAGCGCCGCGCGCAGGGCGGCGTTGGCGGCGTCCAGGGACGAGATTTGCAGATCGTCGTCCTGCCCCGCGGCGAGGGCGGCGAGGCGCGCGGCGAGGCCGGGCTCCAGGCCCAGGTCGGCGCTCCGCGTCAGCAGCGCGCGGATCGACCGGTTCTCCTCCACCCGCCGCGACGCGGCGCGGTCGAAGTCCTCCACGGCCATGCTCAGCACAAAGGCCGTCATGCCGATCTGGCTGGCGAGATAGGGTGTGGCGGCCCCGGGCGCGAAGTCCTGCAGCATGACCTGTACGGTCTGGGCGAGCACCGCCTGGATGTCCGGTTTCATAGCCGCCCCATCAGTTCCAGCGCCGCCCGGTCCTGGGAGTTGCGCATGCGCCAGGCGGAGAAGACCAGGATCGGATCGCGGGCCGCCCCGTCCATCCAGGCCTTGGCGCTGGAGACCCAGATGCCCTGGCCCTTGACGCAGTTGAACAGCTCCCACCAGTGCAGGGCCGCCGGATCGGCGGTCAGGCCCGAGGCGCGCTCCCAGATGGCGATGGCCTCGTCGTGGGGAAGCAGCGCCCCGCGCAGGTCATTCTGCCCCCAGCACCAGATGCGGTTCAGGCCCCAGCCCAGGTCCTCCAGGGGATCGCCCAGGTGGGCCATCTCCCAGTCGAGGACGCCGTGGATCTCGCCCGCCGCGTCATAGAGGAAGTTGCCGGTGCGGTAGTCCCCGTGCACTAGGCTGATCGTCTGCGCCGGCGGCGGCGGATTGGCGCGCAGC
Organism: Caulobacteraceae bacterium; assembly: GCA_003165275.1. Lineage (GTDB taxonomy): Bacteria > Pseudomonadota > Alphaproteobacteria > Caulobacterales > Caulobacteraceae > Poindextera. The sequence continues at coordinate 8,992 of PLSW01000125.1, read as the reverse complement.
CAGCGGATGGCGGCGCGGATGATCGGTTCGGGCTCCACCGCGTCCGCATCCAGCACCCCTTCCCAATAGTCCAGCTCCCGCCGCCAGCAGGCGTCCGGCGCCACCGGCTCCATGACGCCGGTCAGGCCGAGGGCCTCGGGATCGGCCCGGGAGATTTCGCCGAGGATGGTCCATTTGCGCAGGCCCAGCTTTTGCCGCTGCGAGGCGTAGGGCTCGGCCAGCAGTGCGGTGGGGCCGCTCTCGAAACCGGTCAGCTCCTCGGCGATGAAGAAGGGGTAGTCGAGGGCGTCGGAGTCCTCCTCCAGCCAGAGCATCTCCGGCACCGGGACCGCGGAGCCGTGGAAGGCCTTGTAGGCGTAGAACTCGATCCGCCGCTCGGTGTCGATCAGGCTGGCGGGAGGATCGCGGCGCAGGATCAGCGGCCGCTCCACCGACGCGCCGGCCGCATCACGATAGGCGAGCCGCAGGCGGTAGGTTTCCCGCGAGGCCCCGCCGGAAATCCGCGCCAAGCCGGTGACCGAAACCGCGGTCGCGTCCGGCAGCCGGGTGGCGATGTAGCCGGCGATGCGGTCTTCGGTGAGCGCAGACATGGCCGGTCAGGCCGCCCGGGGGCTGGCCGGCCGGGCGCTGGGGTTATGAAATTCGGCCTGGGTCATCGCTGTGCGTTACGGTCGTTGCGGAAAGTGTCAGCTTCCCCTGCGGCGCCCGATCACTCCCTCCTTGCCTTATTCTATATGGGGGTTTTGATAGGCCGCGCGCCGCCAAAGAGCAACGATCCGGCGCCGGGAAGCAAACGCCGGGACCCCCATGGACGAACCCCCCCACCTGCAGACGAGCGAGCGGGATATCGAACGCGGCCTCGCCGCCCTTGCGCCGCGCATGGGCGCCGGCGCGACCACGGTGGAGGGCCTGAAGCGCCTGACCGCCGGCGCCACCCAGGAGGTCTGGCGCTTCGAGCTGGTGGCCGGCGAAACCCGCACCCCGCTGATCCTGCGCCGGGCGCCGGGGGGTGTGCGGGTCTCCGAGACCGCCATCGGCCTGGAGGCGGAGGCCCGCCTGCTGGAGGCCGCCGCCGTCGTCGGCGCCCCCGTCCCCGCCGTGCGCTACGTGCTGGCGCCGGAAGACGGGCTCGGCCACGGCTTCGTCATGGAATTCGTCGAGGGCGAAACCCTGGGCGGACGCATCGTCAAGTCGGAAGCCTTCGCGGATGCGCGGCGGACCCTGGCCCGCCAGTGCGGCGAGATCCTCGCCGCCGTCCACCGGATGGACCCGGCGGACTTCCCGGACCTCAAGCGCCACACCCCCGCCGAGTTCCTCGAGCAGTACCACGCCGCCTACCGCGCCTCGGCCTGGCCGCGGCCGGTGTTCGACCTGGCCTTCCGCTGGCTGGAGGCCCACTGCCCGCCGCCGCCGGAACACATGCGCCTGGTGCACGGAGACTTTCGCAACGGCAACCTGATGATCGGCCCGGACGGGGTGCGCGCGGTCCTCGACTGGGAGCTGGCTCACGTGGGCGATCCCATGGCCGACCTGGGCTGGATCTGCACCAACCCCTGGCGCTTCGGCCGGGTCGAACTGCCCGTCGGGGGCTTTGGCCAGCGCGAGGACCTCTGGGCCGGCTACGAGGCCGCTGGCGGCGCCCCGGTCAGCCGCGACCACGCCCACTGGTGGGAGGTCTTCGGCTCCATCCGCTGGGGCTGCATGTGCGCCGGGATGACTGCGGCGTTCCGCGGGGCGGATCCGTCGGTGGAGCGCGCGGTGATCGCGCGCCGGACGTCGGAGAACGAGATCGATTTGCTCAGATTACTGGCGGCCGCCTGACCATGCAGGACCAACCCACCCCCTCCGAGATCATCGGCGCCGTCTCGGCCTTCCTGAAGACCGTGGTGGCGCCGCAGACCAGCGGCGCCCTGTCGTTCCAGGCCCGGGTCGCGGCCAACGCCCTGGAGATGATGCACCGCCAGCTCGATCTTGCCCCCACCGCCGACGCCGCCGAGCACGACCGCCTCGTGGCGCTGCTGGGCCGCGACGGCGACCTGGTCGACCTCAACACCGAACTTGCCCGCCGCATCGAAGCCGGCCTCGCCGACCTGTCCACCCCCGGCCTCGCCGACCACCTCTGGGCCACCACAATGGCCAAGCTGGCGGTCGATCAACCCACCTACGCGGCCTACCAGGCCAGTCTCGCCGAGCGAGCCGCCCCCGCCGACCCCAAGGAGACTTGAATGGACTTCGCCGTTCCGCAGGACATCGCCGACTACCTCGTCGAGCTCGACGCCTTCATCGAGGCCAAGATCAAGCCCCTGGAGAACAAGGACGACAACATCCGCTTCTTCGACCACCGGCGCGAACACGCCCGCACCGACTGGGACAACAACGGCCTGCCCCGCCACGAGTGGGAGGCCCTGCTGGGCGAGGCGCGCAAGGTCGCCGACGAGGCCGGCCACCTGCGCTACGCCTGGCCCGTCGAGATGGGCGGCAAGGGCGGCTCCAACCTCGCCATGGCCATCATCCGCGAGCACCTGGCCGCCAGGGGCCTTGGCCTGCACAACGACCTGCAGAACGAGCACTCCATCGTCGGCAACAACCCCTTCGTGCTGATGTTCAAGGAGTTCGCCACCAACGCCCAGTACGAGATGTACGCCGACAAGCTGCTCAAGGGCGAAATCCGCGCCGCCTTCGGCCTGACCGAGCCCAACCACGGCTCGGACGCCACCTTCATGGAGACCCGCGCCGTGCGCGAGGAGAAGGACGGCGTCGCCGGCTGGCGGATCAACGGCGAGAAGATGTGGACCACCGGCATGCACGTGGTCAGCCACGTCATGGTCTTCGCCCGCACCAGCGGCGAGGACGGGGACGCCGCTGGCATCACCGTCTTCCTGGTCCCCGCCGACCAGGTGAAGATCGAGGAGTGGATGTGGACCTTCAATATGCCCACCGACCACCCCCGCATCAGCATCACCGACGTCTGGGTCCCGGACGAGGCCATCTGGGGCGTGGAGGGCCGCGGCCTGGGCCTGGGGCAAAGCTTCGTGCACCAGAACCGCATCCGCCAGGCGGCCTCGTCCCTGGGGGCGGCGGTCTACTGCATCGAGGAGAGCGTGCGCTACGCCCGCGTGCGCAAGCCCTTCGGCAAGCCCCTGTCCGACAACCAGGCCATCCAGTGGCCGCTGGTGGAGCTTTCCACCCAGTGCGAGATGCTGCGCCTCTTGATCCGCAAGACCGCCTGGCAGATGGACAACATGCCCCACAAGGAGGTCGAGCGGCAGATCTCCGACAAGGTCAGCATGTGCAACTACTGGGCCAACCGCCTGGTCTGCGAGGCCGCCGACCGCGCCATGCAGGTGCACGGGGGCATCGGTTATTCACGGCACAAGGCCTTCGAACATATCTACCGTCATCATCGCCGGTACAGGATCACCGAAGGCTCCGAGGAGATCCAGATCCGCAAGGTCGCGGCCTTCCTCTTCGGCTACATGGGCCCCCGCCGGGCCGAGTTTAAGGACCTGTGAGACCATGCTGTCCAAGGGCGACGACTATCCGATCCACCAGACCCCGGAGCCGATCGCCTATTCGGGGACGGACCGGAATTTCTACGACCGGTACTTCTTCAATGGCTACAATCCCGACGGCTCCGGCTTCTTCGCCGTGGCCTTCGGGGTCTATCCGCACCTGAACATCGCCGACGCCCATGTGTCGGTGATCCGCAACGGGGTGGAGTACTGCGTCCACGCCTCCCGGGTGCTGAACATGGAACGGATGGACCTGGTGGTCGGGCCGATCCGCATCGAGGTGCTGGAGCCGCTGCAGAAGCTGCGGGTGACCCTCGCCCCCACGGACGGGCTCGCCGCCGAGTTCACCTTCGAGGGCCGCGCCTTCCCCATTGAGGAGCCGCGGTTCATCCACCGCAACGGCCCGCGCACATTCATGGACTACACCCGCCTGACCCAGAACGGCCGCTACACCGGCTGGATCGAGATCGACGGCAAGCGCGAGGCCCTGGCGCCGGGATGCGTCGGCACCCGGGATCGCTCCTGGGGCGTGCGGCCGATCGGCATGCCCGATTCCCAGCCCCTGGCGCCCGCGGCGACGCCGGGCTTCTTCTGGCAATGGACGCCGCTGAACTTCGACAACCAGAGCATCTTCTTCCACTTCACCGCCGATTCCACGGGCGTGCCCTGGAACACCCGCGCGGTGGTCTGCCCCGACGGCGCGGGGCCGGGGGACATGGTCCACACGGACGCGGCGCGCATGCACGTGGACTTCGTGGACGGGACCAAGCACGCCAAGTCGGCCCGCCTGACCATCCCGCTGGCCAATGCGCCGGAGCTCTCCATCGCCTTCGAGCCCCTGTCGAAATTCCAGATGCGCGGCATCGGCTACATCCACCCCAAATGGGGCCACGGCCGCTACCAGGGCGACCTGGTGGTGGAGCGCGAGGACATCGACCTGGAAAGCCTCGACCCCAATTCCATCGAGAACCTGCACATCCAGGCGATCTCGCGGGTGACCCTCAGCCAGGATGGCCGGCCCGATCAGGTGGGGATGGGGGTGTTCGAACAGCTGGTGCTGGGGCCGTACGCGCCGTACGGGTTCACCTAGGGGGCCCGCTAAGGGGTTCAGTCCTAACTCGATCTACCGTCATTCATGACGGGGATCGTCCCTGAAACCCTTGGTCAGATTGGAGCTCTGGCGTCTGGCCGTGTCAATGACGGCCCCTCTTGGGGCCGCCGCGACGCGGCGACGCGAAGAGCGTCGTCATTGACACGGCCAGACGCCAGAGCGGACTCGCCACCAAGGTTTAGGGGCGCGTCTGTTTCGACGGCTACTTGAGCCACGACCATATATGACGTCGTGACCTGCTTTCGTGGCCTAGTGTCCATCGCGATCCCGGCGAGTCAGCGGCGTAACTGTACGTGTCCCGATTCTGCTGCTCGCCCTTGGTCAGTCCTGCCTACCCGCCCATCAGCATCAGCCGGGCGTAGAAGTCCGCCATGCGCTTCAGGTCGACGATCTTCAGGTGCTCGTTCACCCCATGGATCATCTCGATGTCGTTCAGGCCGAACAGGATCGGCTGGAAGCGATAAACGTCCGGCGTGACCGCATACATGCTGTGTCCGTCGGTCCCGGCGGTGACCAGGGACGGGGCGATGGCCACGCCCGGGAACAGGGCGCCCGCCGCCGCGGTCACCTCGCCCCAGCCCTTGGAGGTGGTCGACGACACCGCCGACGGGTCCCGCGGCTCGGCGGCCCAGGCCAGATCCACCGGCAGCGTTCCGACCGCCGCGCGGGCGCGGGCCATGGCGTCCGCGGCCGTCTGGCCCGGCGCGATACGGTAATTGATCTGCGCCGTCGCCCGGTCGGGGAGCACATTGGCCTTGGGCGAGCCCGACAGCATGGTCGGGGCGATGGTGGTGTGCAGCATCGAGCGCCCGACAGGGGTGGCGCCGATCTGCTGCAGCAGCAGCGGCTCGAACAGCCACTCGTTGGCGATCGCCATGCGCGGGACGAAGCCCATGCGCGGCGCCAGGGCGCGCAGCATGGCCGCGGAGGGGCCGGACAGGGCGAGGGGGAAGGGATGGTCGGCGATGGCGGTCACCGCCCGCGACAGGGTCGTAACGGCGGTGTCCTTGGGCGGGGCCGACGAGTGGCCGCCGATCCCGTGCGCGGTCACCACCAGGGTCGCATAGCCCTTCTCCGAGATGCCGATCAGGGCGGCGGGCTGGTGGGTGATCGGCATGTCCTTCAGCACCACCGAGCCCTCGTCGATGGCGTAAAGGGCGGTGACGCCCCGGGCCTTGAGCAGGGCCGCCACGGCGCGGGCGCCGGTGCCGCCCACCTCCTCGTCCTGGCCGGACTCGACGATGATCGTGCGCTTGGGGGCAAAGCCCTGGGCCGCCAGGGCGTCGGCCGCCTCCATGATCGCGATCAGCGAGCCCTTGTCGTCCACCGATCCCCGGCCCCAGACCGCGCCGTCCTTGATCTCGCCGGCGAAGGGGTCGGCCCGCCAGAGGTTGCGGGTGTCGTCCGACACCGGCACCACGTCCTGGTGGGCCATCAGGATGATCGGTTTGAGGGCGGGATCCGACCCACGCCAGGTCCACAGCAGGGCGCCGGGGCCGACGATCTCGCGGACGGCCTTGGCGGCGAAATGCGGATAGGTGGTCGCCAGCCAGTCGCGCTGGGCGGCCCAGGCCGACGGGGCGTTCTGCGCCGGGTCCTCGTGGCTGACCGTCCGGAACCGCACGGCGGCGGCGAGGTGCTCGGCCGCCAGGTCCGCGTCGATGGCCGGCGGCGCGGGGACCGCGATCCCGGCCGCCGCCGCGGGAGCCTTGAAGGTCACCGTCCGCAGCACGACCACCGCCGCCACCGCGATCACCACCAGCAGCAACGCCGCCGCCAGATTGCGCAAGACCTTCATGAAACTCTCCCCCGCATCGCCCCTCGAAAGGGTTTCTCAGCGCCGGCCACATCAGTCGCCAAACGGCGACGGGTCAAGCGCCATTGCGACCGGGGCGACCCTGTCGGCGCCGGCGTAAGGGCCCGTCGTGTTTGAAGGGAAATGGCGGGTGCGGCGGCTGCGGCTCCCAACCGGAGCCCTTCAGCCGGCGACCACCCGCAGGCGCGGGGCCTCGCGGACGGGGGCGGCGGCCGGGGGTCTCATCGCGGCGCGGCCGCGGCTGTATTGGCGGGGCGAGCAGCCCATGACCCGCTTGAAGGCGGTGCTGAAGGCGCTTTCCGACTCGTAGCCGAGGGACAGGGCGATGGCGGAGACCGGGGCGCGGGAATTGGCCAGCCGATCCTTGGCCAGCAGCATGCGCCAACGGGTCAGGTAGTCCATGGGCGGGGTCCCGACGGTGGCCTTGAAGCGCTGGGCGAACGTGGAGCGCGACATGCCGGCGCGCTCGGCCAGGGCCTGCAGGGTCCAGGGGTGGGCGGGGTCGGCGTGCAGGGCGGTCATCGCCGCCGCCATCTGTTTGTCGGCGAGGGCGAACAGCCAGCCGACGCCGCCGGACGGGCCCTCGGCCAGGTGCAGGCGCAGGGCCTGGACCAGCATCATCTGAGCCAGGTGCTGGACCACCAGCAGCCCCCCCGGCTGCGGCTCGCGCAGCTCCTGCATCATCCGCTCCACCGACCAGCGCAGGGCCGCCTTGTCCGCCTCCTTGCGGATGTGGACGATGGGGGGCAGCACCTCCAGCAGGACGTCGGCGTGGTCGCCGGCCAGGGCGAAGTGGCCGCCGACGATGCAGACCTCGCCGCCGCCGTTGAAGGTGAAGACCCCGCCGGAGCCGGCCCCGGCGTCGGGCCCTCGCGCCGCGGCGAACAGCGCCATGGCGTCGACAGGCTCGAGGGCGAGGTCGCTGGCCAGGACGAAGGGCCGGCCCCTAGGCAGCAGGAAACAGTCCCCCGCCGTCAGCCGCACGGGGTCGTCGACCCCGTCCACCGACAGCCAGCACTCGCCGAAGACCACCGAATAGCACTTGATCCCGGGATGGGCGGGGTACTGCATCGACAGGGGCCCGGCCACGTCGAGGCCGCCGGAGGAATAGCTGCGCGGCTTCAGCAGCGACAACACGTCTGAGAGGGGGTCCATGGGCGTTTCCGGACGATTGCGAAGATAAGACCGACGTTATCGCATGGATCGTATCGACTCAATCCCGTAGCCTTAGGATGACAGGGCCGCGAGGCGGCCTCGAACCGCATGCCCCCCATCAGTCAAGGAACGCGCCCCATGCATGTCTTCGTCACCGGAGCGACCGGATTCGTCGGCTCCGCTACCGTGGGGGCGCTGATCGCCGGCGGCCATTCCGTCCTCGGCCTGGCCAGGTCGGACGCCGGGGCGGCGGCGCTGACAGCGGCGGGGGCGCAGGTGCATCTGGGCACGCTGGAGGATCTCGACAGCCTGCGCCGGGGCGCCGCCCTCGCCGAGGGGGTGATCCACACCGCCTTCATCCACGGCTTCAGCGACTACGCCGAGTTCGTCGCCAACTGCGAGATTGACCGCTTGGCCATCGAGGCCATGGGCGAGGCCATGGCCGGGACCGACCGGCCGCTCGTCGTCACCTCCGGCACGGCGATGCTGGCCCCGCCGGGGGGGCTGGCGACGGAGGACACGGTGGTTCCCCCGGGCGCGCCCATGCCCCGGGTGTCGGAAGCGACGGGCGTGGCCCTGGCCGCGCGCGGGGTGCGGGGCATGGCGGTGCGCCTGCCGCCCTCGGTGCACGGCGCCGGCGACCACGGCTTCGTGCCGACCCTGATCGGCGTCGCCCGGGAGAAGGGGGTCTCGGCCTATATCGGCGACGGGAGCAACCGCTGGTCCTCCGTCCACCGCCTGGACGCCGCCCAGGCCTACCGGTTGATCTTGGAAAAGGGCGTCGCCGGGACCCGCTATCACGCCATCGACGAGGAGGGCGTGCCCTTCCGCGCCATCGCCGAGGCCGTCGGCAAGGGCCTGGGCGTGCCGGTGGTCAGCCTGACCCCGGAGCAGGCGGCGGAGCACTTCGGCTTCTTCGCCATGTTCGCCGGCATGCACGCGGCGGCCTCAAGCGCCAAGACCCGGGAGGCCTTGGGGTGGCGGCCGATGCAGGCGCGGCTGCTGGAGGACATGGCGGCGCATTATTTCGGGGGGTGAGGAGGGCCATTTCGGCCCTCTAAACTCCGTTCATCCCGGCGAATGCCGGGGACCCAGGTGACCGGGCGCATGGCCCTCTACCGCCAAACGTGCTTCTGCGGACTGTTGCGGTCATCGACGATCGCCAGCAGGCGCTTACGATCAGTCGGCCTCAAATGGATGCTGACACCGGTGCGCATCCCGAAGATTCGCAAGTCGGCATCAATCCACTAGCTTCCGACTCTTGCCCCTGCCTGCGGGCCGCCCACCCTAACATTACAGTTGCATGGGCGATCGACGTCTGAATCGATGGGCGACCATGATTCGGAGGTCATGGCATGTCGGGCGCATCGATTGAGACAACGCTGGAGCTATGGGCAT
>PLSW01000055.1:1014-10435 GCA_003165275.1 Caulobacteraceae bacterium | reverse complement strand
GTGTTTGGCGGCAAGAACCCGCACCCGAACTGGCTGGTCGGCGGCGTGCCCAATCCGATCAACATGAACGACGTCGGGGCGGCGGCCTGCATCAACATCGAACGCCTGAACCTAGTCTCATCGATCATCGACCGGTCCATCGAGTTCACCGAGCAGGTCTATCTGCCGGACCTGATGGCCATCGCCGGCTTCTACAAGGACTGGCTCTACGGCGGCGGCCTATCCGGCCAGTCGGTGCTGGCCTACGGCGACATCCCGGAACACGCCAACGACTATTCCGCCAAGAACCTGCTGCTGCCCCAGGGCGCGATCATCAACGGCAAGCTGGCGGACGTTCAGCCCGTGGACCTTCGGGCCCCCGGCGAGATCCAGGAGTTCGTCTCCCACTCCTGGTACAAGTACGCCGACGAGACCAAGGGCCTGCACCCCTTCGACGGCGAGACCGAGCCGAACTTCGTGCTCGGGCCGAACAGCAAGGGCGCCAAGACCAACATCGAGGCGGTCGACGAGGGCGCCAAATACTCCTGGATCAAGGCGCCGCGCTGGAAGGGTCACGCCATGGAGGTGGGTCCGCTGGCCCGCTGGGTGGTGGGCTACGCCCAGGGCAATCCCGAGTTCAAGGAGCCTGTTGAGGCGACCCTGAAGCAGCTGGACGTGCCGGTGGCCGCCCTGTTCTCGACCCTCGGCCGCACCGCGGCGCGCGGGCTGGAATGCCAGTGGGCGGCGCATAAGCTCAAGTATTTCTACAACAAGCTGGTCGCCAACATCGCCGCCGGCGACTCCAACACCGCCAATATGAAAAAGTGGACCCCCGACACCTGGGCGCACAGGTCCAAGGGCGTCGGCTTCACCGAGGCGCCCCGCGGCGCGCTGGGCCACTGGATCAAGATCGATAGCGGCAAGATCGCCTCCTACCAGTGCATCGTGCCGACCACCTGGAACGGCAGCCCCCGGGACCCGCAGGGCAACATCGGCGCCTTCGAGGCGGCGTTGCTCAACACGCCGATGGCCGATCCCAAGCAGCCCCTGGAAATCCTGCGCACCCTGCACTCGTTCGATCCCTGCCTCGCCTGCGCGACGCATGTGATCTCGGAAGACGGCCGCGAGCTCTCCACCGTGACCGTGCGCTGAGGAGACAGACCATGGCGCCCCGCAACGCGAGTCCCCGCGGACTCCACCTGCTCCACACCAGCGTCGCTGACGATGGCGGAGGGGCCGTGCTGGCGCCGCCGTCGGCCTATGTCTACCAGCTGCCCGTGCGGGTCTGGCACTGGATCACCGCGCTCTGCATCCCCATCCTGGCGGTCACCGGCTATCTGATCGGCCGGCCGCCCCCGTCGCTGTCCGGCGAGGCGTCCGGCCACTTCCTGTTCGGCGACATCCGCTTCCTGCATTTCGCCGCCGGGCAGGTGCTGATCGTCTTCTTTCTGCTGCGGGTCTACTGGGCCTTCGTCGGCAACCGCTATTCCCGGCAGATCTTCACTGTCCCGGTGACCGATGTGGCCTGGTGGAAGGGCCTCTGGTTCGAGATCCGCTGGTACGCCTTCCTGGAGCGCAAACCACGGGTCTACCTGGGCCACAACCCCCTGGCCCAGGTCAGCATGACCATGGCCTTCATCCTGCCGCTGGTGTTCATGATGATCACCGGCCTGGCGCTCTACGGCCAGGGCGAAGGCGAGCGCAGCTGGCTCAACCCGATCAGCCAGACGGTGTTCGCCCTGACCGGCGGCTCGATGATGACCCACACCCTGCATCGGCTGGGCATGTGGATGATCCTGACCTTCACCATCATCCACCTCTATCTGGTCGTGCGCGAGGACATCATGGGCGAGCAGTCCATCATCTCCTCGATGGTCTCCGGCTGGCGGGCGTTCAAGACCGGCGGGCGGAACTGACCATGCCGACCCGGTCGCAGCCCTCCATCCTGGTCCTCGGCGTCGGCAACGTGCTGTGGGCCGACGAGGGGTTCGGCGTGCGCTGCGTGGAGCGGTTCGGCGCGCGGTTCGAGGCCGAGGCGGCGCTGAGCCTGGTCGACGGCGGCACCCAGGGCCTGTTGCTGATTCCAACCCTTCGCGACCATGAGCGGGTGGTGATCTTCGACGCCGTCGACTTCGGCGGCGCGCCCGGCGAACTGTCGGTGGTCAGGGACGGCGCGATCCCCACCTTTGTCGGCGCGCGGGCGGTCAGCCTGCACCAGACCGGCATGCAGGACGTGCTGGCCCTCGCCGGCCTGCTCGGCTGGACCCCCAGCGCGGTGACCCTGATCGGCGTGCAGCCGGTGCTGATGGAGGACTACGGCGGCAGCCTCACCGACCTGGTCCGCGGCCGCATCGACGAGGCCCTGGACCTGGCCCGCGCCGAGGTCGCCGCCTGGGGATTGGAGCTGCGGCCCCGGGAGCGCGCCTTCGGCGACGACGAACTCATCGCCGGCCCCCTGGCCCTCGCCGCCTACGAATCCGGCCGGCCGAGCGCCGAGGACGCCTGCCGGATCGGCGACGGACGCGTGCTCGCGCGAGGGCGGACAGGCTGAACCCATGTGCGTCGGTATTCCCATGTTGGTGGTTTCCGTCGGTCCCTACCGCGCCCTCTGCGAGGCGGACGGCGAACGGCGGGAGCTGGACACCCTGCTGATCGACGGCGCGCTGTCGCCGGGAGATCACGTCCTCGCCCACGGAGAGCGGGCGATCCGCCGGCTGGGCGCGGCGGAGGCCGCGGCCATCGGTTCGGCGCTGCGGGCGGTGCTGTTCGCCGTCGAGGGTTGCGGCTTCGAGCACCTCATCGCCGACCTGATCGACCGGGAACCGCCCTTGCCGCCGCATCTGCGCGCCGAGGTCGACGCCCAGAAGGCGCGGCCATGAACGCTCCGGGCGAGACCACCGCCGCGAAACGCCCGGCCGCGCCGACCCCCATGGACCGGCTGGCGGGTCTCGCCGGCGTCAGCGCGGTTGAGACGAACACCCTGGACGCCTGGCTGGCCGGGGAGGGCGCGTCGGTGCTGCTGTTTTCTGGCGTCGCCAAGGGTCGGGACGAGGCCCAGGACGTCGCCGTGGTGCTGTGCGAGATGGTCGGCCTGTTCGCCGGCCGCCTGCGGATCGGGATCGTCGACCCCGCCGCCGAGGACCGCCTGCGCGGCCGCTTCGGGGTGCAGGTGCTGCCCTCCCTGGTGTTTATGAACGGACCCGCGCCCCGCCGGATCATCACCCGCATCCGCGACTGGGCGGTCTACGAGCAGGCCTTCGCTGAACATCTGGCGCTGGCGACTGTCCCGCGGCCCTCGCCGTCATCGCTGGAGTAAGGCCGTCATGTCGCCGATCGATTCCGATCCCGCTCTCCAGGACGCCCTCGGCTTCGCCCCCGAGGAGGCCGGCCGGCCCAATCCCCTGCGCTGGCGAAACGAGCCGCCCATGGAAGGGGTGTTCCTCAATCCCGCGGGCCAGGACGGCCTGACCCTGCTCGGCCTGCCGAGCGGGCTGAAGCCCCGGCGGCGGATGATGCTGAGCAGCGAGGTCGAGGCCGGCCCCGCGCTCAAGGCCCTGGCCGCGGACCTGCTAGCCGTCTTGCAGGACCCGCCCGTGGGCTCTGAGACCGCGATCTTCGACGTCGCCGGCCTGTCGCCGGACGACCTGTCGATGCTTGGCGAGATCCTCGGCGACGGGGAGGTCTCCATCGTCGCCGGAACCGACCCGATCACCCAGGTCTCGGAATCGACCCTGACCGGGGTCTGGCGGGTGCGCACGGAAACCGCCGACGGCCGCACCGTCGGCGATCAGGTGGAGATCGGCGCGGTCCCCCGCATCGTCCGGGCCATCAATCTCGCCGGTTCGCCGGTCCCCGCGCCCCTGCCGCACCCCCTCGAGCCGGAGGTGATGAACGCCCCGCCGGTGATCGCCGAGGCCTTCGCCAAGGCCCTGGAATGGACGCCGGGCACGCCCAACCACGTGATCAACTTCACCCTGATGCCGATGACGCCGCAGGATGTGGCGCTCATCACCCATTGTCTGGGCCAGGCGCCGATGCTGATCCTGTCGTCGGGCTACGGGGCCTGCCGGGTGGTGTCCTCGGCGGTCCGGCGGATCTGGGCGGTCCAATACATGAACGCCTCGGGGGCGATCATCCTCGACACCCTTGAGATAGGCGATGTGCCCGGCGCGGCGTTGGCGGCGGAACAGGACTTCGAGGATTCCGCCAAGCGGCTGGCCCAGATCATGGCGGCCTACCTCTGATGGGCGCGCGGGCCGCCATGACCGAAGGCGGCGGGCCGTACGAGTGCGGCGTCTGCTGGAGCGTCTACGATCCGGCCCTCGGCGATCCCGTGACGCAGATCCAGCCCGGGGTCCCCTTCAGCGCCCTTCCCGAGAACTGGCGCTGTCCGGAGTGCAGCGCGCCGCGCGAGCGGTTCCTGGCTTTGGATCGTCCCGCGCAGGGTAAGGCGGCGGTTGTGCGCGGGCCGGCCGAGGTCGCCGACGCCGTCCGCGCCGCCTTCTTCGCCGTCGACGAGACGATGCGCGGCCTGCCGATCCACAATCCCAGGCTCGGCGTGGAGACCCTCGGCTTTCGGCGGGTGGCCGGCGCCAGCGTCGGCGTCGTGGTCACGCCCTGGTCGATGGTCCTGCTGCGGGTTCCGGACCAGGCGGGCGCGACGCCGCCGGGCGAGACGGTGCGCCGCGCCTTTCCTTCCGGCGATTACGACTTCATCACCGGCGAGATGCCGGGCCTGGGGCCGGTCGAGTCCTGTTCGCTGTTCTCGCCCATGGACATGTTCGACGACCAGGCCGTGGCGAGCAGAGCCGCTGCGGCGGCGATCACCGCCCTGTTCGGCTCGGATCGTCTGGCCGCGCCTGCGGACCCGGAACCCCCGCCGACCCGGCGCGCCCTGTTCCTCGGGCGGCGGGCATGAGTGGCCTCGCCCATCAACTCCCCGAGTACAGGATCGGCCTGGACATCCGGCGGGACGCCATAACGGCGGTGCGCATCCGTCAGGACAATCCCCTCGATCCGGCGCGGCTGGTGGTCGGCAGGACGGCCGACGCGGCGCCGGACCTGTTGGCGCAGGTTCTGGCCGTCTGCGGCCACGCGCATCGCGCGGCCGCGCGCGGCGCTGTCGCGCAGGCCCGGGGGGCGGTCGCGGATGACGGCGGGCTGCGGGATCGCGCCCGCGCGGTGCTGGAAGAGCGCCTGCTGAACGGCGTCTGGCGCCTCGCCATCGATTGGCCGCGCGCCCTGGGGAGCGCCGAGCGTCCGGACCTGATCGTGCGGGTCCGCCGCGCCACGAGCGGGCAGGGGACGACGAGCGGCCCCGACGATCTTGAAGCCGTGGTTGACCAGATCGACCGGACCGGGCTGCAGGCGGCGTTCGAGGCCGCCAGCGTGGCCCGGGCCCAACCGGAGCCGGGCGCGCGAGCGGACCGGGACCCGTCCTTGATCGCCGATCGGATCGCCGAGGGTTTCGCTGAGCCTGCCCGCGCCGTCGCCGATCTGGCGGCGCTTCTCGGGGGCGGGCGACCCGACCCCCTGGCCAGCGGCGAAGCCGGCGTCGTGATGACCTCCCGAGGCAGATTGACCCACGCTTGCCGTCTCAGCGGCGACCGGATCGCCGACTATCGGATCGAGGCGCCCACGGACGTCCTGCTCGCGCCCGGCGGCCCGCTGGCGGCGGCCCTCCTCGACCTGCGCGGCTCGGACCTCGCCGACCGGGCGCGGCTGGTGACGGCGATCTTCGATCCCTGCGCCCCGGTGCGGTTCGAGCGACTGGAGCCGGCCGATGCATGAGGTCTCGCTCTGTGAAGGGGTGATCGGCATCGTCCGCGACGCCCAGGTCCGCTACGGCTTCGACCGTCTTGCCCGCATCCGCCTGGAAATCGGCGCCCTGTCGCACGTCGAGCCGCAGGCGCTGCGCAACGCCTTCCCGTCGGTGGCCCTGGGCACTGCGGCTGAAGGCGCGGAACTGATCATCGACGAACCGGCCGGCCAGGCCTGGTGCGCGGACTGCAACGCCAGCGTCGCCATCGACCGTCGCGGCGAGCCCTGCCCGCAATGCCGGGGATTCCGCCTGCTCGTGCAGGCCGGCGACGAGATGCGCGTCAAGGACATGGAGATAGGCTGATGTGCTCGGTTTGCGGATGTTCGACGGGGGAGGTCAAGATCGGTGGGGCGCCGGTGGTCCATCTCCACGGCCGTGGCCACGACCACGGCGAAGGCCACCATCATCATGACGACGACCACGGTCATGACCACGCGCACGCCCCTCACGACCACCACCACGCCGAGGATGGGTCTGTGCGGCCGGCGGCGGCCTCGCGGCTGATCGCCATCGAGGCGGACATCCTCTCCCACAACAACGCGCACGCCGCGGCCAACCGCGCGCGTCTGGACGCGGGGCGGGTGCTGGCGCTGAACATCGTCTCCAGTCCGGGGTCGGGCAAGACCAGCCTGCTGGTCGAGACCCTCAAACTGTTGAAGGGCAAGACCGCCTGCATGGTCATCGAGGGCGATCAGGAAACCTCCAACGACGCCGCCCGCATCCGCGAAACCGGGGCGCCGGCGGTGCAGGTGAACACCGGCCGCGGCTGCCACCTGGACGCGGCCATGGTCGGCCACGCCCTCGACCATCTGGAGCCCCTCGCCGAGGGGGTGCTGTTCATCGAGAACGTCGGCAATCTGGTCTGCCCCGCCGGCTTCGACCTCGGCGAGGCGCACAAGGTGGTCGTGCTGTCGGTGACCGAGGGCGAGGACAAGCCGCTGAAGTANNACCGAGGGCGAGGACAAGCCGCTGAAATATCCCCACATGTTCGCCGCCGCGGACCTGATGGTGATCTCCAAGGTCGATCTGGTCCCGCATTTGGACATCGACATGGCCGCGCTCATCGACAATGCGCGGAAGGTCAATCCGCGGATTGGCGTTCTGAAGGTGTCGGTCAAGACCGGGGTGGGATTGGCCGCCTGGCTGGACTGGATCGCCGCCGCCCGCGCCCTGAGGGCCGCCGCCGCATGACCCTGCTGAGCCCCAGCCCCGACCTGCGCCAGGCCGCCGCGGCGGCCGTCGCGATCACGCGCGTGCGCCTGGCGGTCACGGGGACGGTTCAGGGCGTGGGCTTTCGTCCGTTCGTGCACCGCCTGGCGGCGCGGCTGGGCTTGGTGGGCTTCGTGTTCAATGACCCGCGCGGGGTGCTGATCGAAGTCGAGGGCGACCTGACCGCCGTGGACGCCTTCCGGTCGGCCCTGCGCGACCAGGCGCCGCCGCTGGCGCGCATCGACCGGATCGATGCGTCCGCCGCGCCGCCGCTGGGCGTGGAGCGCGCCTTCGAGGTTCGCGCGAGCGGTCTCGGCGCCGCCGGCGCCCGCGTGCCCCCCGATGTAGGCCCCTGCGCGGCCTGCGTCGCCGAGGCTCTGGACCCGGCCGACCGGCGGCATGGCTATGCGTTCACCACCTGCACCGACTGCGGTCCGCGGCTGACGATCCTCACCGCTCTGCCCTACGACCGGGCGCGCACCACCATGGCCGGCTTCCCCCTCTGCGCCGCCTGCGCGGCCGAATATGCCGATCCGGCCTCCAGGCGTTTTCACGCCGAGACCATCGCCTGCCCGGACTGCGGGCCCAGGCTGTCGCATCCCGTCGCGGAGATGGCGCGGGTCCTCAAGGACGGCGGGGTCGTCGCGCTGAAGGGCCTGGGCGGCTACCACCTGGCCTGCAACGCCGCCGACGCGGCCGCGGTGGATCGCCTTCGCGCCCGAAAGGGGCGGGACGCAAAGCCCTTCGCGGTGATGGTGGAGAGCCTTGAGCAGGCGCGCCAGCTGGCCTGGCTGGCCGCCGAGGAGGCCGCGCTGCTGGAGAGCCGCGAAAGGCCGATCGTCGTGGTCGACGCCCCGGCGTCGCGGCTGGCGGCGGGGGTGTCGTCGGGCCTGCCGACCCTGGGCCTGATGCTGCCGTCCAGCCTCCTGCACCTGCTGCTGCTGCGCGAAACGGGCCGCCTGGGCGTTCCCGCCCTGGTGATGACCAGCGGCAATCTGTCAGGAGCGCCGGTGATCATCGACGATGGCGAGGCGGCGCGGTCGCTGGCGGGCGTCGCCGACCTGGTGGTCACCCACGACCGCGCCATCGCCGTCCGCGCCGACGACAGCGTGGTGCGGCTGGCGGCNNGACGAGGCCATCCTCAGCCCCCATATCGGCGATCTCGACCATCCCGAGGCCGCGCTGGCCCTGGAGACGGCGGTGGAACAGCTGCTGGCCCTGACCGGCGCGCGACCGGCGGTCATCGCCCATGACCTGCATCCGGATTTCGCCTCGACCCGGCTGGCCGAGAGTCTGGCGGCGCGATTTGATGTTCCGACGCTGGCGGTGCAGCACCACCACGCCCACATCGCCGCCGTCGCCGCCGAACACGGGGTCGGTGACTGCCTGGGCCTGGCCCTGGACGGTTTCGGCCTCGGGGAAGACTCTGAAAACGGCGAGACCCGCGCCTGGGGCGGCGAGTTGCTGTGCATCAAGGGCGGATCGAGTACGCGCCTGGGCGCGCTGGCGGAGATGGTCGAGCCCGGCGGCGACCAGGCCGCGCGCGAGCCCTGGCGGATGACGGCGGGCCTGCTCGCCGGCCTGGGCCGAGGGGAAGAGATCGCGGCGAGGTTCGCCGATCGGCCGCGGGCCGCGGCGCTGGCCGCGCTGCTGGCGCGCCCCGGCGCCCGCCTCGCCACGACAACCAGCGCCGGACGGTTGTTCGACGCGGTCGCGGGCCTGCTGGGGGTCGCCTCGGTCAACCGTTTCGAGGCGGAAGCCGCCATGCGGTTGGAGGCCCTCGTCCGCACCCCGCGGGTGCTGGCCGGCGGCTATCGCATCCGCTTCACTGACGAAGGCGGCGCGCGGCTCGACCTGACGCCGCTGCTGTCCACGCTCGCGGACCTGAAGGACGCGCGACTCGGCGCGGAGCTGCTGCACGGGACCCTGGCCGAGGGGCTGGCCGAGTTGACGGCCCAGGTCTGGCGGCCGGGCATGCCGCGAACCGTCGCCCTGGGCGGGGGCTGCTTTCTCAACCGCCGCCTGGCCGAGGCTTTGGTCGCCGCTCTGACCGGGCGCGACTTCACCCCGCTCATCGCCCGCAAGGCGCCGCCCAACGACGGCGGTCTGGCCCTCGGCCAGGCGGCGGTGGCGCGCGCCGGCCTTCTATCCGCCGTGGGAGGCTGATCCATGTGCCTGGCCGTGCCCGCCGAAGTCCTCGCCCTGCCGGGCCCCGATCTGGCGCTGGTCGCCATCGGCGGGGTGCGCAAGACCATCTCCACCGCCCTGCTCGAGAGTGTCCAGGTGGGCGACTATGTGCTGGTGCACGTGGGCTACGCCCTCTCTCGCATCGACGAGGCCGAGGCCCAGCGCACCCTGGCGCTGCTGGCCGCCGAGGGGGGAGTCGATCCGGCGGAGCTCGCTGGCGACCCG
>PLSW01000055.1:0-946 GCA_003165275.1 Caulobacteraceae bacterium | reverse complement strand
ATGTGGTCATGGTGCATGGCCCCGGCTGCCCGGTCTGCGTCCTGCCCGCCGGGCGGCTGGATATGGCGATCCGTATCGCCGCCCAGCCGGGGGTGATCCTGTGCACCTACGCCGACATGATGCGGGTGCCGGGCGCCAAGGGCATGAGCCTGACCAAGGCCCGCGCCGAAGGCCATGATATCCGCATGGTCTATTCGATCAGCGACGCCCTCGACCTGGCCGAACAGAATCCCGATCGTGAAGTGGTGTTCCTGGCCATCGGCTTCGAGACCACCACCCCGCCCACCGCCGTCGCCGTCAAGCGCGCCGCCGAAACCGGGCTCGCGAACTTCTCGGTGTTCGTCAACCACGTGCTCACCCCCTCGGCGATCACGGCCATTCTCGACGATCCCGTCGCCGGTCCGGTCGACAACGTGGGCATCGACGGCTTTCTGGGCCCGGCCCATGTCTCGGTGATCATCGGCACGCGGCCCTATGAGGTGTTCGCCGCCGCCTACCACAAGCCGGTGGTGATCGCCGGCTTCGAGCCGGTCGATGTGCTGCAGTCGATCCTGATGCTGGTGCGCCAGCTCAACGACGGCCGCGCCGAGGTGGAGAACCAGTATTCCCGTGCCGTGGTCCGGGGCGGCACCCCCCGGGCCATCGCTGCGGTGGCCGAGGTGTTCGAGACCCGCGACACCTTCGAGTGGCGAGGCCTGGGCTGGATCCCGCACAGCGCCCTGCAGTTGAAGTCTGCCTTCGCCGCCTTTGACGCCGAGACGCGCTTCGGCGTCACCTATCGCACCCTGCCCGAGACCAAGTCCTGCGAATGCCCGGCCATCCTGCGCGGCCAGAAGCGGCCGAGCGACTGCAAGCTGTTCGGCAAGGCCTGCACGCCGGACGCGCCCCTGGGATCGTGCATGGTCTCCGCCGAGGGCGCCTGCGCCGCCCACTACGCCTATGGCCG
>PLSW01000010.1 GCA_003165275.1 Caulobacteraceae bacterium | reverse complement strand
CCTTCAGCCACTCGGCCACGTCACCCGCGAAATCGATAGATCGGCTCCGCACCCTCCCGGCGAAGAAGGGACGCTCCTCTTAGCCAAAGCGGGCGCGCGCCGCAATCGATCGGTTGGGCTGAGGCGCATTCCGTTGAAGATCGGCGCCGTGTCCGTCTTGGCGCACGACGCTTTTAGCCCGGCCAAGACGGTGGAGAGAGCATGGATCATGCGCTTGCCCGAAAAATCCGAACCCTGCGCTAGCTGAAGTGAATCCTAGGCCGGGTCTTCCAGGCTGAACTGGTCGGAGTCCTCGTGGTAGGCGAAAACCTCGCCGTAGCGGCCCCAGTTGGTGACCGTGCTCAGGGTCTCCTCGGCGTATTCCTCGCTCATGAAGTCCTCCAGCTCGTCGCGGAACCGGCGGGCGGGCGCCTGGTGTGACGTGCGGTCGTCGAGCACCCGGCGGATGTGGGTGGCGAGGGGGACGAAGGCGAGGAGCTGCTGGGCGAAGATCTGCTTGCGCTCGTCCACCTCGGCGTGGGCGTAGCGGCGGGCGACGGGGGTGAGGCGGATGGTGCGGCCCTCCAGCTCGGCGAACCGCATCAGCTGCAGGGTTTCGCCGATTTCCAGGATGCGGTCGGCCTCCATGCCGAGGCTGGTCGCCAGTTCGGGCAGCTCGGCCTTGCCGTCGTGCGGGTTGCCGGCGAGGGCCTCCATCATGCCGGCAAGAGTGTTGGTGGACACCCGGTTGAGCGCCATGCCCAGGCCCATGCCGGGGAAGTTTCCGTCGCGAACCGGGGTGGTGGAGGAGCGCGCCGTCATCCGCGCGTAGATGTCGTCCACCAGGGTGCGGAAGGCGGGGTCCAGGCGCTTGCGCGGCTGGGGCAGNNCAGCACCGCTTCCTCGATGTTGTGGGTGACCATCAGGATCGAGCGGATCGGCATGCGGCCTTCACACCAGAGGTCCAGAAGGTCGGTGCGCAGGGTCTCGGCGGTGAGCACGTCGAGGGCGGAGAAGGGCTCGTCCATCAACAGCACCGAGGGCTGCACCACCAGGGCGCGGGCCAGGCCCACCCGCTGACGCATGCCGCCGGACAGCTCCTTGGGATAGGCGTTCTCGAACCCGTCGAGGCCGATCAGGTCAATGGCGGCCAGGGAGCGCTTGCGCCGCTCGTCCGCCGCCACCCCTTGCGCCTCAAGCCCCAGCTCCACGTTCTGCATCACCGTCAGCCAGGGGAAGAGGGCGAAGCTCTGGAACACCATGGAGACGCCGTGGGCGGTGTCGTCGCCGGGCATGTCGGAGAGGGTCACCGTGCCGGCGGTGGGACGCAGCAGGCCGGCGATGGCGCGAAGCAGGGTCGACTTGCCCGAGCCGGAGCGGCCGAGGAGGCCGACGATCTCGTTCGGCCGCAGGGTCAGGTTGACGTCGTCGAGGACCAGCAGCCCCTGGCCGCCGCCTTTGCCGTAGACGTGCTTGACCTTGCACACCTCGACCAGGGGGGCGTCGGAGACGGGCTTTTCCAGGGCGATGGTCATGGCGGTGTCCCTTTCCGGTCTTCAGGCTGTCAGACGAGGCGCAGGCGGCGTTCGGCGAAGGAGTAGAGCGGTCGCCAGAGGGTGCGGTTGAGCAGGATGACGAAGAAGGACATCACCGCGATGCCGAGGGCCACCCGGGGGTAGTCCCCGTCGTTGGTGGCCTTGGCGATATAGGAGCCCAGGCCCACCGCCACCAGCTTGGTGTGGCCCCAGCTGACCACCTCGGCGACGATGCTGGCGTTCCAAGAGCCCCCGGAGGCGGTCAGGGCGCCGGTTACGTAGTAGGGGAATATCCCCGGCAGGACCACGTCGCGCCACCACTGCCAGGACTTCACGTGGAAGATGCTGGCCGCCTCCTTCAGGTCGGTGGGCAGGGCCGAGGCGCCGGCGATGACGTTGAAGAGGATGTACCACTGGGTGCCGAGGATCATCAGCGGCGAGAGCCAGATGTTGGGGTCCAGCTTCAGGGCGACGATGGACATCACCGCGATGCCGAACAGCACATTGGCCGGAAAGGCGGCGAGGAACTGCGCCACCGGCTGCACCCGCTCCGCCCAGGCCGGACGCAGGCCGATCCAGACGCCCAGGGGCACCCAGATCAGGCTGGCGAGGGCGATCAGGACCACCACCCGCAGCAAGGTGATCAGGCCGAAGCCGAACACCTGGACCGCGTCGGACCAGGAAATGGCCCGCGACACATACTGGAAGACCATCCAGGCGCCGGCTAGGGTCGCGGCGACCACCATGGCGATCCACAGGTAATCCAGCGCCTTGCCGACCCTGGGATCGCGCACCTCGGGCAGGCGCAGGTTGATGGCGGGCAGCGCCGGCGCGCCCTTGAACACGGCGCCGATGGGCCGGCTGAGGCGCGAGAGCAGGCGCGAGCGGCGCAGGACGTCGAAGAACCAGGACTGCGGCTGCTCCTGCGACGCCGTCTGTTCAAAGCGGAACTTGTCGGCCCAGGCGACGATGGGGCGGAACAGCAGTTGGTCGTAGAGCAGGATCACCACCGCCATGGCCGCCACCGCCCAGGCGATGGCCTTGGCGTCCTGCCGCTCGCTGGCCACGGCCAGCCAGGAGCCGATGCCGGGCAGTTGCACCGTGGTCTTGCCGACGGTGATCGCC
Source organism: Caulobacteraceae bacterium (assembly GCA_003165275.1). Lineage (GTDB taxonomy): Bacteria > Pseudomonadota > Alphaproteobacteria > Caulobacterales > Caulobacteraceae > Poindextera. The sequence goes on along the minus strand of PLSW01000010.1, from coordinate 6,766 downwards.
TCCGAGGCGACGACGAAGAACCAGCCGCCGGACATGGACATCATGGTGTTCCAGACCAGGGCCGGGATGGCGAAGGGCAGCTCCAGGCGGATGAACCGGCGCCACGGCGACAGGCCGAACTCCCGGGCGACCTCGTCAAGGTCCGTCGGCAGGTTGCGCAGGGACTGGTAGAAGCTGAACGTCATGTTCCAGGCCTGGGCGGTGAAGATGGCGAAGATCGCCGCGCACTCCACCCCCAGCTCGCGTCCGGGGAACAGGCCCATGAAGAAGGTCACGGTGAAGGTCAGAAAGCCCAGCACCGGCACGGACTGGAGGATGTCCAGGGCCGGGATGATGATCAGCTCGGCCTTCTTGCTCTTGGCCGCGATGGTGGCGACCACGAAGGTGAACAGCAGCGAGGCGATGATCGCGGCGAACATGCGCAGAGTGGTGAGCAGGGCGTAGCCGGGCAGCCGGGCCAGATCGAGTTGGACCGGGGCGGCGTTGAGCTGGGCGATGGGCCGGCCCATCTGCTCGGCGCCGTGCACGACTAGGACCGCCGCGGCGCCCAGCAGCAACAGGGCGACGAGGTCGGCGCGGTTCGGCGCGAACTGGCGGCGCGCAAAGCGCACGAACAGGGCGGCCTGGTTTCGGCCTGGAGAGATGAAGGTCATCGCTCGCCTCGTGGTCGGCCGCCTCGGCCGTCACGGTCGAGCGGTCTTAGGCCCGAACGGACGCCCTCAGCGGCGCGCTAAGTGGACTGGGACAATCGCTGGGCATGGTCTTGGGTTTTGAGGGGCGCGCGAACCGCACATTGCAGCGCGCGCAGCGGCCAAATGGCCCGGGGCGCGAGTCCTGTCAACCCGTGCAGGGTTTGGCGGCGCATCGAGCGCGGGGCCGTGATCCGGACCGGCGCCAATGCCTTAGACCCAGTGTTAACTTGGGCCTCATCCCGGCATGGCAAGGTAGCGTCCGACCCGCCGCCCCCGAAGGTTCATGACGCTCACCGCCCCGACCGCCGAAACCCAGCCCGCCGGCGGCGACCGGCGGGGGCCGATGCGGCCTGATCGGCTGGTCAGCACCCGGGAACGCATCGACGGCGCCGACCTGGCCCGGGTCTTTCGCGTCGGCGACACGGCGGTCGGCCTGGGCCTCGCCTGGGCCGCCGCGCGCGTGGTGGGCCCATCTGGAGGCCTGATCGCCGCCCTGGCCGCGTCGGTTCCGTTCCTGGCCCTGACAACCTTGTTCGTCTTCGGACTGAACGCCGCGGGCGCCTACGCCCTGGGCGGCCGCGAGACCCTGGTCCGCCATCAGGCGCGGGTGGCCTTGGCCTTCGTCGCCCCCGCCCTGGCCGTGGCCGCGCTGCTGATGGTCGGCGGCGCGGCGGCCGGCGCCGGAGGGCGCATGGCTGCGTTCGGCATGGTCGCCGCGGGTCTGTACATGCTGCTGCATGCGGGCTGGTGGATCGCCGTGCGAGGGTTACGGGCCACCGGCCGGCTGACCCCGAACGTGGTCATCGTCGGCGCGACGGAGACCGCCGCGCAGGTGATCGCCCGCGCGATCAATGCCGGGGATCTCGCCGTTCTCGGGATATTCGACGATCGGCATGAGCGGGCGCCGGCCGCCATCCTCGGCGTGCCGATCCTGGGCGGCGCTCAGGCCATGGTCGGCCACCGAATCATGCCCTTCGTCGACCGGGTGGTGATCACCATCGCCCCAACCGCCCAGGCCCGGGTGAACGCCCTGGTTAGCCAGCTGAGGGCGCTGCCCAACCCGGTGACCCTGCTCCTCGACGGGGACGCGGGGCAGGATGGGGCGGCCCTGGAGCGGTTGGCCGACCTGCCCCTCGCCCGTCTGTCCGGCGCCCCACCCCACCCCGGCCGCGCCGTCGCCAAGCGGCTGCAGGACGTCGTCCTCGGCGCCCTGGCCCTGCTGGTCGCCGCCCCGGTCATGGCGGCCATCGCCATCGCCATCCGCCTGGACAGCCCTGGACCGATCTTCTTCCACCAGCGCCGGCAGGGGTTCAACAACGAGGCCATCGTCGTCTGGAAGTTCCGCTCCATGCGGCCGGACATGCCGGACAGCGGCGAGCGGCAGGTCTGCCGGGACGATCCGCGGGTCACCCGCATCGGCTGCTTCATCCGGCGCACCAGCCTCGACGAACTGCCGCAGCTGTTCAATGTGCTGTCCGGGGAGATGTCGCTGGTGGGGCCGCGTCCGCACGCCATCGGCATGAAGACCGGCGATGTGCCCTCCGCCAGCCTGGTCGCCGAATACGCCCATCGCCATCGGCTGAAGCCGGGGATCACTGGCTGGGCGGCGATCCAGGGCTCGCGGGGGCCCGTCGACACCCCCGAGGCCGTCCGCCGCAGGGTGGCCCTGGACGTCGACTATGTGGACCGGCAGGGCTTCTGGCTCGACCTCTACATCCTGGTCATGACCCTGCCCTGCCTGCTCGGCGACAAGCTGGCGACCCGGTAGGCCATGGAAGGGACCCTCCACGACAACCCCGCCTGGGCCGACGCCGCGCCGACCCTGTCGGTGCTGATCCCGTTTCTGCGGGACGACCCCTCGCGGCTGTTGCAGGCCCTGGACCGGGAAGCCGCGGGCCTGGACGGCGCCGCCGAGGTGGTCGTCCTGGACGACGGCACCGGCGACGAGGCCCTGACGGACCGACTGAGCGCGCTGGCGGCCGGACTGGCGCTGCCGATCCGCCTGGACTCCCAAACCACCAACCTCGGCCGGGCCAGGGGCCGCAATCGGCTCGCCGCCCAGGCCCGCGGCCGGTGGCTGCTGTTCCTGGACAGCGACATGCTGCCGGACCGGCCGGATTTCCTGGCCGCCTACCTCGGCCTCATCGCCGAGGCCGCGCCGGCGGTGGCCTTCGGCGGGTTCTCGCTGCTGCAAGCGCCGAGGCGGCCGGAACACGCCCTGCACCGGCGCATGGCGCTGGCCAGCGACTGCGCGCCCCTGGCCCTGCGCCGGGGGGCGCCGGAAAAATACGTCTACACCTCCAACCTACTGGTCCGCCGCGACGTCTTCGAAACCATCGCCTTCGACGAGGCCTTCCAGGGCTGGGGCTGGGAAGACGTGGAATGGGCGATGCGGGTGCAGCAGCGTCATCCCATTCTGCATGTGGACAACACCGCCACCCACCTCGGCCTCGATCCAGCCCCGGCCATGGCGGCCAAGTACGAGCAGTCGGCCGCCAACTTCGCCCGGGTGGTGGCGGCGCATCTCGACGTGGTCAGCCGCTACCCCAGCTATCGCGCCGCGCGGCTGCTCAAACGCGCGCCCCTGCGCGCTGCCTGGCGGCCGGTGCTGAAGGCCATCGCCCTGATGGAGCGGGCGCCCCTGGGCGCCCGGGAATTGGCCATGCGCCTCTACCGCGCGGCCCTTTATGCGGAGGCGGTCTGATGGACCCCGTTGAAGCCTACTCCCCCGACCGGTCGCTGAAGGGCAAGCTGCGGCGGCGGCTGGTGCAGTGGGTCGACCGGCGGCCGGCGCGCTTCACCCTGTCGCGGCCGATGGTCTCCTTCTGCTTCGATGACGCGCCGGCCAGCGCCCTGACCGAAGGCGCCGCCCGCCTGGAGGCGCACGGCGCGCGGGGCACCTTCTACATCGCCGCGAGCCTGGCTGGACGCCAGGGGCCGATGGGCCGCTACGGCGCCCGCAAGGACGTGATCGCCGCGGCCGCGAACGGCCACGACATCGGCTGCCACAGCTATTCCCACCTGGACTGCGGCGCGGCCGGCGCCACCGTGATCGCCGCGGACGCGGCCAAGAACCAGAAGACCCTGGCCCGCTGGGGCCTGCCCCCGTCGACCAGCTTCGCCTATCCGTACGGGGATGTGTCCCGGGCGGCGAAACAGGCCCTGGCGCCGCGGTACGGCCTGCTGCGCGCGGTGCATCATGGGCTGATCGAGGCGGGCAGCGACCTCAACCAGGCGCCCGCCGTGGGCGTCGAGGGGCCCGGCGGCGAGGCCCTGGCCCTGCGCTGGCTGGACCGGGCCGCGGACCGCAAGGTCTGGCTGATCCTCTATACCCATGACGTGTCGGACGATCCCTCGCCCTGGGGCTGCACCCCGTCGGCCCTGGACCGGCTGGTCTCGGCGGCGCGCAATTCCGGCTTCGATATCGTCACTGTGGCCGAGGGCGTCAGTCGCATGCAGGCCTGACTTCAAAGGCGGGCGACTTCGCTCTAGACAGGTTCCCAACGGGCGCCGCATCGGGTCCCGACCGCCGGGGGCCGCGACCGTCATGACCGACACCAACCCTTCAAGGGCCGCGGGCCTGACCCGTCGGGCCGCCCTGGCCGCCGGGGCGGCGTCCCTGATCGCCGGCCGGGCCGCCGCGGCCGCGACGCCCGGTCTGCTGATCACCGGCGGGCCGATCTACACCGGCCTAGGGGCGCACCGGGTCGAGGCGGTGGTGACCCGGGGCGACCGCATCGCCTACGCGGGGCCCCTCGCCTACGCCCGCCAACTCGCCGCCGGCGCCCGGGCAATCGATCTCGCCGGCGCGGCCGCCTATCCGGGCTTCGTCGACAGCCACTGCCACCTGACCGGCGTCGGCCTGCGGGAGATGACCCTCAACCTGGAGGGCTCGGCCTCCATCACCGAGCTGAAGGCGCGGCTGGCGGACTGGGCGATGAAGAACCCCATGGGCCCCATTCAGGGCCGGGGCTGGATCGAGACCCATTGGCCGGAAGGGCGTTTCCCCACTCGCGCGGACCTGGACGCCGTCGTTCCCGACCGGCCGGTGCTGCTCAGCCGCGCGGACGGACACGCCCTGGTGGTCAACTCCAAGGCCATCGACCTGGCCGGGGTGACCGCCTCCACCCCCAACCCCGCTGGGGGCGAGATCCTGCGGGACGCCGCCGGCGCGCCCAGCGGCATGTTCGTCGACAACGCCATGGCCCTGGTCCGCGGCGCCTTTCCGCCGCCGGACATGGCGATGAAGCGGGAGGCCCTGGCCCGGGCCGACCGGCTCTACGCCAGCCGGGGCTGGACCGGGGTGCATTCCATGAGCGTGGACCAGGACGACGTCGACATCCTGCGGGCGATGGCGGCGCAGGACGGCCTCGGCATCCGGGTGGACAACTACATGGACCCCGCCTCCGCCCACGAGGTGCTGGCCACGGGGCCCTCCGCCGACGCGAGCGGCAAGGTGCGGCTGCGGGGGATCAAGCTCTATGCCGACGGCGCCCTCGGCTCCCGCGGCGCGGCGCTGCTGGCGCCCTATTCGGACAAGCCCGGCTGGACCGGCTCGGTGGTCACCCCCCACGACGTCATGGTCGGGTTGATGCGCAAGGCCAAGGCGGCGGGCGCCCAGGTCGCCGTCCACGCCATCGGCGACCGGGGCAACCGCAACGCCCTGGACGCCATGGCCGAGGTGCTCGGGTCCGCGCACACGACCCGCCGCTGGCGCATCGAGCACGCCCAGGTGCTGTCGCCCCAGGACCTGCCGCGGTTCGCGGCGATGGGGGTGACCGCCTCCATGCAGGCCTCCCACGCCATCGGCGACCTCTATTTCGCCCCCGCCCGGCTCGGCCACGAGCGGCTGAAGGGCGCCTACGCCTGGCGCAGCCTGCTGAAGTCCGGCGCGGTGATCTGCGGCGGCACCGACGCGCCGGTGGAAAAGGGCGATCCGCTAATCGAATACTATGCGGCGGTCTATCGCCATGCCCTGGGCGGCTTCGCCGGCCCGGACTGGGGCCTGGACGAGACGGTGACCCGTGCCCAGGCGTTGCATTTCTACACCGGGGCGGCGGCCTATGCGATCGGGCGGGAGCACGAGCTGGGCGTGATCGCCGTCGGCCGGCGGGCGGACATTACTGCCTTTTCCCGCGACCTGATGACGGTCGAGCCGATGGCGATTCCCAAGGCCAAGGCGGTGCTGACGGTGGTGGGGGGCAAGGCGATCTACGAGGGTTAGGGGGGCGGTTCACATCGGCGAGGATGGCGACCCAGCGCTGTCTGACGGACCGACGCCCCCTCCGTCGTCGCTTCGCGCCGCCACCTCCCCCGCTTCGCGGTGGAGGACAAAGACCGCGTTGCTCCACCGTGAAACGGGNNAAGCCGACTGAGGGGGCGTCGGTCCACCGCAACCGTGTTTCCAACTAAACCCAACGTGCTCTACGTATCCGGCAACGCCCAATCTGCCGCTTCGCCGAGGGAAACGAGAAATGGATCTGCAATCAGCACCAACACGGCGCTTGGCGACGACAGCGCTCGCTGCGATTTCGGCTTTAATCCTATGCGGGTTCGCACCCGACGACCTCAAGCCGGCGCTCCAGGCTCGTTACGACACCATGAAGGCCGCAATGGCCGCCCACGACGGCTCAGCCATCGCCGCAATCCTCGCGCCAGACTTCACTAGTGTGGATACGTCTGGCCAAACCGACACCGCAGCGCAGATGATCGATGGCGTGAACCGGTTGAAGTCCGACCCCAACAAAAAAAGCAAGACGACCCTTGAAACGGTGAGTCGCCAGGGCGACACGGCGCTCGTTCGTCAGCGATACGACATGCGGACTACAAAAGCCGGCTCCGATGGGGTTCAGCACCAGATCGAGCTGGTCGCGCTATCGACAGATACCTGGGTCAAGCCACAGGCGGTTTGGCTGATGCAACGGACAGTCACCAACGAGCTTTCCTACTTCGTCGATGGCGCAATGGTGGCTCACAAGGTGAGGCCGTAGAGTCGTCTGACGCGGACAACCAGCCGGCGGCGCTAGGGGCCGCCAACATCCCGTCGGCGCTGCGCGCAAAGCCCCGCCCGCTAG
>PLSW01000187.1 GCA_003165275.1 Caulobacteraceae bacterium | reverse complement strand
AATGCACCTTATGTGCCCAGCGCCGTTATGTGGCCCGGGTGGACGCCTTCTTTGTTTTCCCCAAGTCTTCGGCGTGCAGAGGGCACATAACCGGAAGCAGGTCCGGCGGGCGCCGCCGCCGCGTCCAGACCGGACGGGTGGTTGTCGCGCCGACGGCCGCGCGTCCCGCTATCGGAACGCGCGGCCCCAAGTCAGCCCTTACAAGGAGCTGAGCCAGTCCATCAGTGCAGCGTCGTCGTGCCACCCCGATCTGCGCGGCGCGGCGTCCGTCGTCGAGACCGGAGGCTCGCACAGCTTGAGGGCCTCCGCCTTCATGCGCAGGGTGATTTCGGCGTAACGGTTGGTGGTGGTCAGGCTGACGTGCCCCAGCCAACCTCGGATGACGTTCACCTCGACGCCGGCCTCAAGAAGGTGGACCGCCGTCGTATGGCGGAAGACGTGCGGCGTGATCTGTCGCTTCGGCGAGGCCGCCGCGTCGGTGCTGATGTCAGCCGTGAGCCGTCGCACCCGCTTGTAGACGCCGAACCGCGTCATCGGCTGGCCATTGGCGGCGACGAACACCGGAGCATCCACGTCGACCGCCTGTTGTTTGTCCAGGAGCTGACCTAACGCCTCGGCCGTGCGCTCCCAGAGCGGGCACGATCGCCACTTTCCGCCCTTTCCCAACAACCTGACCTGGGGCGGGTGATCGAGGACGAGGTGGCCGACCCTGAGATTGACGGCTTCAGTCACCCGGGCGCCGGTGTTGTAGAGGAACAGCAGCAAGGTTCGGTCGCGAAGCGCCAACCGCCCATGATCGTCCAGTTGGTCGAACAGCGCCTGGACCTCGATCTGGGTCATGAACCTGGTCTCAGGCGGAGGCGTTCGCTTGCGCGGGATCGCGGCGACCTGGCTGCACACATGGAGCATCTCGGGCGTTTGGCGGCCGAGATAGTCATAGAAGGTGTGGAGCGCGGCCAGCCGCTGATTGCGCGTGGCGATGGCGTTGCCGCGCTGCTGCTCGATGTCCTGGAGGAAGGCGAGCACGCGCTCGAAGCCCAGGTCTTCGAAGCAGAGTTTGCCAACGCCACGCTTCGACTCCGCCGCCGCGTGGATGAGGAACAGCCGCAACGTGTCCCTATAGCTGCGGATCGAACTGACCCGCAGACCCTTCTGCTGACGGAGGTAATCAACGAAGAACCCATAGACGATCATGCCGACGGTCGCGGTCATGGCGCCACCTCCTTGACCCGCGGCGCGATCGCTTCGAACCGGCGATTGGCCTCCTGGAAGAGATCGCTGGTGATCGTGAGGTAGACGGCGGTGGCCGCCGGATTGCCGTGGCCAAGGAAGGTCGACAGGTGGTTCAGCCTGGCGGCCGGATCGTCGCCGTCACGATACCAGCGCAACAATGTCCGAACGGCGAAGCTGTGGCGCAGCCCATGGACACGCGGCCCGAAGGCGCCGGCGGGGATGTCGATCTGCAGGTGTGGCACGAGCTCTTCGCGGAACACGTTGCGGATCGTGTTGGTGCTGATCGGATGCCTGCCGTTCCACGAGAACAGGGGCGCGCCGCCGGCATGGGGGAAGCCCTTTCGCTCCCTAAGCTCCAGATAGGCGTGCAGTCTGGCGTGCAGACGCGGACCGAAGGGCACCAAGCGGCTTTTGCCGAACTTGGTGTCGCGGATCTGAAGCACATCACGGTCGAGATCGACGTCGCCGCATTGCAGGCGGGCGGCTTCGCTGATGCGCAGACCCAACCCGGCGAGCAGCGCGAAGATAGTCTCGTACGTCGGGCCACGGAGGGTGCTGCGCGGGTTGTCAGGCAACTGGGCCGCCTCGGCGAGCAACTTCCGGATGGTTTCGGCGTCGAACAGCACAGGCGTTTTCCGGGCTGTCTCCCGCCGTGGGCGAAGCTGCAATGGCGACGCCGGCAGCATCTGTTGGTCGACCATCCATTCGAACAGGCGCCGCACGATGCCCAGCAGGTGATTGTAGCTGCGCGGGTTGTCACGGCCGCGAGACGCCAGGAATCGTTCCAGGCAGCCGTTGTTGATCGCCTCGATGCTGCCGATCTGCTGGTCGACCAGGAACCGGTCCAACAGGCGAAGTGTCCGATCCTCGTTGGCGAACTTGCAGCCGAGAGCACGCTTGGCGGCCAGGTATTGCTCGATGGCGCCGGCCAGGGCGCTGCGGTATCCGGTCCATGCGGCTCTCACAGCATGTCCTCCGCTTCGCCGATGGTGAGCTGACGCAGCTTGTGGAGCGCCACCTTACCGTAGACGAGGGTCGACTTCGGCGAGCTGTGGCCGACGTAGTCGCCAATGGTCTTGAACGGCATGTCGGCTTCGACGAGGCGCTGGACGCAGCTGTGGCGAAGCGTGTGCGAACCAGCCCGCGCCACCTTGATGCCGGTGGCGTGCAGGCGCCTGCTCGCTCGCTCGGATATCACCCAGTGGCTCACCGGCGAGTAAGGGGCCTTCGCGAGCAGGAAGAGATGCCGGTCGTCGACCGTCGGACGGTCCCGCCGCAAGTACTCGATGATAGCTTCGCCTACCGGCGCCGACAGCGGGTAGATCGTGGAGTGGCCCCCCTTGCGGGTCGGGACATGCAAGAGGTTCTGCTTCCAGTCGATGTCGTCCAGCCTCATGGCTGCGACCTCGCGCGCCCGGAGCCCATAGCTGACAAGCAGGAGCAGCAGCGCGTAGTCGCGGCGGCCGACGGCGGAGCGCCGATCAACGCCATCCAGCATGCGCTGCACGTCGTCCCAGCTGATCGCCCGAGGGATCGATGCCTGGCTGTAGCTTCGCCCGCGTGGGACCGACCGCGCCAGATCAGCTGGGATCAGGCCCTGCCGGTGCGCGTAATGCAGAAGGCCGCGCAGGCTGTTGCTGACACCCGGCATGCTGTGGCGGCTGAGCCGCCGGCCGCGCACAGTCACGAACGCGCTGATCAGCGATGGTGTGATGTCGAGCAAGCGGCTTACGCCAACCTGCTGCAGGTAGTCCTCGAACACCCGAAGGTGGTGCTCATAGCCGTGGAGCGTGGCAGGCCGAAGGCCGCGCTCCTCGCGCAGATAATCGAAGAAGCCCGGAGCCTTGTCCAGGAACGGGATCGTGGCGGCCCGAAGGGATGGACGTACAAATCCCGGCACGACGAGCTGAAGCATTTCCTCGACCGCGGCGCCCGCCCGCGACTTGGCCAAAATTCTGCTCTGCGGCCGAGCCGACGCCCCACAATGTTTTTCAATCCACTGTGCGACGAACGGCGCCGCCAACGCCGGCAGTTCGTTCCACGACGTGGCGCCGGACTCGGCAGCGAACGCATCGAAGTGCACGAGGACTTGTACGCGCAGCCTGATCGTGGACGGCGCGTGCCGCCGATCAGCGAGCCAGTCAACATATCGCTCGATGGCCGTCCCGAGCCAAAGGGCGCGGATGCGATCGACGGTCCGCGGCAAAGAGAAGTGGTCTTCCAGCATAATAACCTCCTGTCAGAAAAGCTGATGGAGGGGGCACGCTGAAACAGATGCTGACGTTATGTTCCCCAGGTGCGCTGGAGACCTGGGGAAAACATCAAGAATGCTGTGACCGGCCACATAACGGCGCTGGGCACATNNAAACCACCCTTCAGGCGATCCGACGCCCTCGTCGGCGGACGTCGAGATGACCCGGCAGATCGTCGACGCCGGCAAGGCCTTGAAGATCGTGATCCACGACCACGTCATTGTCGGCCGCGAAGACGTAGCGAGCCTGAAGCACCTCGGCCTGTTCTAGGCCCGCCCATGGCGATGAAGCGCTAGCGGTGAACAATTACGACACTCGCGTAATTGTCGTAAATGATGTAAATGCCGGGGAACCCAGGAGCCAAGACCATGCAGACCTTCACTCTGTCGGACCTGACGCGCAAGACGGCCGACGTGCAGCACGCCGCGGCCAAGGCCCCCGTCTTGATCACAGAGCATAAGAGCCCCAGGTTCGTGCTTATGGCTGCGTCGGACTACGCGACGCTGACCGCGAGGGCTAAGGACCCCCGCAAGGTCTACCGCAACAGTGACCTGCCGGCCGCTGACCGCGACCTGATCCTCGCCAGCCTCGATGCCGACCTGGAGGGAGGCGATGGCCACTAAGCCGTTCGCCGCCGGCGACGTCGTCGCCTACCCCTACCGCTGGGCGGCCGAGGCAGCGGAGGAGCGCTCGGTTGACGGCGCCAAGGAGCGGCCATGCTGCCTGCTGCTGAGGCTTCTGGACGGTACGCTGATTTTTCTCGCCATCAGCTCCAAGCCTCCCCGCGACGACCAGGAGGCATGTGAAATCCCGCCGATTGAACGCCGGCGGGCGGGCCTAGGAAAGTATCCTCAAGCCTGGATCTATGTCAGCGAATCCAACCGCGACGCCGACTTGGGCCTGTCCTGGTATCTCGAACCGCAACGGCCGATGGGCGCTCTTAGCCCGGCTTTCCTAGCGACCATCAAACTGGCGTTCCGCGAAAGTGTCGCCAGGGGCGGCAAGATCGTTTCCAGGACGACCTGAGCCCCGCGGCCTTCTGAGCCTTTCGGCGGGGGGGCGACGAGCCTAGCCTGGTGGCGACCGCCATCGGTGGCGGCTTCGGACTTCGATGAGAAGAACCGCGAGGGGGTGTGTTCTACAAGGCGCGGCCAGACCCCTTTGGCCCGTTTTGACCTCGCCACGGTCCGGCGTCGCCCACAAGGGACGCTGCGCTCAAAGCCCTTGTGG
>PLSW01000217.1 GCA_003165275.1 Caulobacteraceae bacterium | reverse complement strand
GAATCACTTCCGTGCATCCGGTAGCCAGTGAATGGGAGAGGAGAAGAGAACGCCACTCCCTCCCCCGCGCTACCTACCCCGCGAATGCCGGCGCACCCCCGCCACATAGGTCTGCTCCACCACCCGGTCGTCCCCCAGGATCATCAGCGCGAACAGCCGCTCCTCCAGGCTGGCGGCGGCGCCCGTCCGGGCGGCCAGCACCGGGGTGGCGGCGAGGTCGAGCACCAGGAAGTCGGCCTCCTTGCCGGGCGCCAGGTTGCCGATGCGGTCGTCCAGGTCCAGGGCCCGCGCCCCGCCCAGGGTGGCCAGGTAGAAGGCCTGCAGGGGATCCAGCGGCTGGTGTTGCAGCTGGCCGACCTTGTAGGCCTCCCCCAGGTTGGCGAGGACGGAGACGCTGGTCCCCGCGCCCACGTCGGTGCCGATCCCCACCTTCACCCCCTCGGTCAGGGCCGCGCGCAGGGGAAACAGGCCGGAGCCGAGAAAAAGGTTCGAGGCGGGGCAGAAGGCGACGGCGGCGTCGGCCCCCGCCAGCCGCGCGAAGCCGGCGTTGTCCAGGTGGACGCAGTGGGCGAACACGGACCGGCGGCGCACGAGGCCGGCGGCTTCATAGACCGCGAGGTAGTCTCCCGCGTCCGGGAACAGGCCGCCCACCGCCGCGATCTCGGCGGGGGATTCGGCCAGGTGGGTCTGCAGCCAGACATCGGGGTGATCGGCCAGGATCTCTCCGGCCATGGCCAGCTGGGCCGGCGAACTGGTCAGGGCGAAGCGGGGGGTGACCGCGTAGCCGAGGCGGCCCTTGCCGTTCCAGTCCGCGATGAGGTCCAGGGTGTCGCGCCGGCCGCCGTCCCGCCCATCCAGCAGGGCGTCCGGCGCGCCCCGGTCCATCAGCACCTTGCCGGCGATCAGCCGCATGTTGCGGCCCAGGGCTTCCGTGAACAGGGCCTCCACCGAGGCCTTGTGGGAGGAGCCGAAGACGAGGGCGGTGGTGGTCCCGTGGCGCAGCAGGGCGTCCAGGAAGGCGCTGGCCGCCGCCGCCGCATGGGCCGGATCGGCGAAGGCCGCCTCGGCGGGATAGATGTAGCGGTCCAGCCAGTCGAGGAGCTGTTCCCCGTAGGCGGCGATCGCCTCCAACTGCGGAAAATGGATGTGCAGGTCGATGAAGCCCGGGGTGATCAGCCGCCCGGGGAAGGCCTCGACGGGCGCCGCGCCCAGCTGGTCCTTCAGGGCCTCGAAGTCGCCGCAGGCCGCGATCCGGTCGTCCTCCACCAGCAGCAGGCCGTCGGGATGGTAGGCGTGGGCGGGCGTACGGCCCGACGCCGGTTCCTCGAGCAGGTGGAAGATCGCCGCCCTATAGGCCCGCAAGCGCGGCCTCCCTGGCCGCCGCCGGCTGGGCGGCTTGCCGCCGGATCAGCAGGTCCGCCGCCACCGCAACGGCGATGATCTCCGGCGCCTTGCCGGCGAGACCCGACAGCCCGATGGGGCAGAGCAGCCGGCCGAGGGCCGCCTCGTCCAGCCCCTCCGCCCGCAGGCGCGACAGGAACCGCGCCTTCTTGGTCTTCGAACCGATCAGGCCGACGTGGGGCGTGGCGCCGCGCAGGGCGGCGGCGACCAGCGCGTAGTCGAGGGCGTGGTCGTGGGTCATCACCAGCACATGCTCCCGGTCCGCCCCGGCGATGCGGACCAGGTCCTCCGGACCGGCGATCACTAGGCCCGGCGCCGCGGCCTCCGCGCGGCTGTCGTACCAGCTGACCCGGAAGGGCAGGGACGCCAGCACCGCGGTCAGGGCCCGGCCCACATGGCCCGCGCCGAACAGGGCCAGGCGGGGCCGCAGGGTGGCGTGGGCCAGGCTGATCTCGTCCCCCGCCGCCGGGCGCTCGCCGCGGGCGCCGGCCGGGCGGCCGTTGAGGGTGATGGCCTCTCCGGCGGCGCAGTCGTCCGGCGCCAAGGCGCAGCACCGATCGCCCTCACCCAGACGCAGGCGACGACGGAAGGGTTTGTCCTCCGCGGCGAAGCGGCGGGCCTCGGCCAGCCAGGCCTGGTCCGTCGGCCCCAGCCGCTCGATCAGCAGCCGCACCCGGCCGCCGCAGCACTGGGCCAGCAGGGGGCCGAGGGGATAGTCCTGCACCGCCCAGGCGGGGCCGCCCGGCGTCGCCAGCATCCGCCGGGCCTGGTCGGCGGCGATCCGCTCCAGATTGCCCCCGCCGATGCTGCCCGACTGGTCCTCCGGTCCCACGACCATCCACGCCCCGGCCTCTCGCGGGGTCGAGCCCTCCACCGCCAGCAGGGTGACGAGGGCCGCATGCTCGCCCCGGGCGAGCCGCGCCAAACCGTCCGCCGCCCAGTCATCCATGCCCGGTCTCCGCGGCCAAGCGGGCCCGCAGGTCCTCCACCGCCATCAGGATTCGCTCCGGCGTCGCCGGGGCGTCCAGGCGCGGGGACAGGCGATGGTCCGCGACGGCGCCCACCGCCCGGCCGATGGCGGAAAAGACGCTGATGGCCAGCATCAGCGGCGGCTCGCCCACGGCCTTGGAGCGGTGGATCGTCTCCTCGACGTTGCGGCCGTCCCGCCAGATCTGAATATTCATCACCCTGGGCCGGTCGCCCAGGGTGGGGATCTTGTAGGTGGACGGCGCGTGGGTGAGCAGCCGGCCGGCGGCGTCGAACACCAACTCCTCGGTGGTCAGCCAGCCCATGCCCTGGATATAGCCGCCTTCGATCTGGCCGAGGTCGATGGCCGGGTTCAGGGAGCGGCCCACGTCGTGCAGGATGTCGGCCCGCAGCACCTTCATCTCCCCGGTGAGGGTGTCGACGATCACCTCCGACGCCGCCGCTCCGTAGGCGAAGTAATAGAATGGCCGGCCCCGGTGCGTCGCCCGGTCGTAGGCGATCTTCGGCGTGGCGTAGAAGCCCGCGGCCGACAGGGAGACCCTCGCCAGATAGGCCTGGCGGCAGAGGTCGGCGAAGGGCACGAGGGCGTGTCCGACCCGCACCCCGGCCGGGGTGAAGGCGATCTCCTCGGCCCGGACGCCCCAGCGCGCCGCCGCAAAGCCCGCCAGCCGCGCCTTCAGGGTCTCGGCCGCGTCGAGGGCGGCCATGCCGTTGAGATCCGTCCCCGCCGAGGCGGCGGTGGCGGAGGTGTTGGGCACCTTGTCGGTGGCGGTGGCGTTGATGCGGATGCGGGCGGCGTCGACCTGGAAGGCCTCCGCCACCACCTGGCGGACCTTGACCATCAGCCCCTGGCCCATCTCCGTGCCGCCGTGGTTCAGCAGGATGCTGCCGTCCGCATAGAGGTGGATCAGGGCGCCGGCCTGGTTCAGGTGGGTGGTGGTGAAGGAGATGCCGAACTTCACCGGGGTCAGGGCGAGGCCCCGCTTGAGCACCAGGCTTCGCCGGTTGAAGGCGGCGATCTCGGCCTGGCGGGGGGCGTAGTCGCAGGCGGCGGCCAGGGCCTCGATCAGCTGCGGCGCGACATTGTCCTCGACGGTCTGGCCGTAGGGGGTCAGGTCCCGGCCGGCCTCGCCGTAGAGATTGCGCCGGCGCACCTCCAGGGGATCCAGGCCAAGCGTCGTGGCGATCTCGTCCATCGCCCGCTCGATCACCATCATCCCCTGCGGACCGCCGAAGCCGCGAAAGGCGGTGTTGGAGACGGTGTGGGTGCGCAGCCGGTGCGAGACGATCTCGACCGTGGGCAGGAAGTAGGTGTTGTCCACGTGGAACATGGTCCGGTCGTTGATCGCCAAAGACAGGTCGGTGGTGGCGCCGCAGCGGGAAGCCAGCTCCACCGACGCCCCGGTGAGCACCCCCTCGCCGTCGAAACCGACCGTGTAGGCCGCCTCAAAGTCGTGGCGCTTGCCGGTCATGATCATGTCGTCATCCCGGTCGGGACGGCATTTGGCGGCCCGGCCGGTCTTGACGGCGACCAGGGCCGCGGCGGCGGCGAACAGGGTGGCCTGGGTCTCCTTGCCACCGAAGCCGCCGCCCATGCGGCGAACCTCAACAACAACGGCGGCCTGGGGGACGGCCAGCACGCGGGCGATCAGGTGCTGCACCTCGCTGGGATGCTGGGTCGAGGACCAGACGTGCACCCCGCCGTCCTCGCCAGGCGTCGCCAAGGCGGCCTGTCCCTCCAGGTAGAAGTGGTCCTGGCCGCCGATGGCCAGGGCGCCAGTCAGCCGGTGCGGCGCGGCGGCGATGGCGGCGTCGGCGTCGCCCCGGGCCATGCGCTGGGCGGCCTCCAGGGTCAGGTCCGCCGCCCGGGCCTCGGTGATGGTGACGGCGGCGGGAAGCGGGTCGTAGACGACGACGGCCTTTTGCGCCGCGGCGCGGGCGGCCTCGCGGCTATTGGCGGCGACGGCGAACAAGGCCTGGCCGACGTGAGCGACCACCCTGTCGGCGAACAGCCGGTCGTCCCGGATCACCGGCGAAATGTCGTTCTCTCCCGGAATGTCGGCGGCTGAGAGGACGGCGATGACCCCGGGCGAGGCGCGCACCGGGGCGAGGTCCATCGAGACGATGCGGGCGTGGGCGTGGGGGCTCTGGCCGAAGTGCACGTGCAGCAGCCCCGCCGCCTCGGGCAGGTCGTCCACATAGAGGGCCGCGCCGGTAGCGTGGGCCATGGCGCTGTCGTGAGCCGCGGAAGCATGGACCCCGCCGGTGATGCGGGTCGCCGGATCGAGGGCCGCGGAATCAACCACCGGCGGCCCAGTCGAGCACCCGCACCGCGCCCCCCGCCGTCCGGCCTTCCAGCCAGACCTTGCGCAGCAGGTTGGCCGCGGCGAGCCGGCGATAGGCGGCCGAGGCGCGCAGGTCGCTGATCGGGGCGAAGTCGGCGCCCAGGGCCGCGGCGGCCGCCTCGACGGTCTGTTCCGACCACGGACGGCCGACCAGCGCCGCCTCGCAGGCGGCCGCGCGTTTGGGCGTCGTCGCCATCCCGCCGAAGGCGATGCGGGCCGAGGCGACGGCGCCGCCCTCGATCACCAGGTGGAAGGCGCCGCAGACGGACGAGATGTCCTGGTCGAAGCGTTTGGAGAGTTTGTAGACCTTGAACAGGGCCCCCGGCCGTGGTCGCGGCGCGAAGATGCGCTCCACATACTCCCCCGGCCGCCGGTCCTGGACGCCGTAGTCCAGGAAGAAGTCCTCCAGGGCGATCGTCCGCCGGGCGCCGCCGCCGCGCAGGGTGAGGCTCGCCCCGGCGGCGATCAGGGCCGGGGCCATGTCGCCGATAGGGGAGCCGTTGGCGAGATTGCCGCCGATGGTGCCGCTGTTGCGCACCTGCACGGACCCCAGCCGGCGGACTATCGCGCCGAGGTCCGGGGCGAGGCGGGCGAGGGCCGGCAGGGCCTCGGTGTAGCGCACCGCGGCGCCGAGGCTCAGGGCCGCCGGGGTCTCGGTCAGTTCGGCGAGCTCGGCGACCTCGCCCAGGGCGATGATGTCGGCGGGGGGGCGATGCTGCTTGGTGATCCAAAGACCGACGTCGGTGGCGCCGGCGACGAAGACGGCGTCCGGGCAGGCCGCGACCACGGCGTCCAGTTCGGCCAGGGTGCGGGGGGCGAACCATCGCCGGCGGGCGCCGCTGATGGGATCGTCGAAGGTGATCTCCAGCATGGTCTCGCGCGCCAGGCCGGCGAGTCCGGCCGCGACGTCCGGCGCCGCCGCGCCGCCGCAGGCCTGGGCGGCGTCGATGATCGGGCCGTAGCCAGTGCAGCGGCAGAGATTGCCCGCGAACACCTCGTCCAGGGGCGCCTCGGCGCCCTCGGCCCCAATCGTGCGGGCATAGAGGGACATAACCACCCCCGGAGTGCAGTAGCCGCACTGGGAGGCGTGGCGATCGACCATCGCCTGTTGCACCGGACTTGGGCCGTTCCGGGATAGGCTTTCCACCGAGATGAGCGCCTTGCCGTCGATCATCGGCAGCAACTGGATGCAGCTGTTGACCGCCCGCCAGACCAGCCGATCCCCGGCCAGGGCCCCCACCACCACGGTGCAGGAGCCACAGTCGCCCTCGGCGCAGCCCTCCTTGGTTCCGGTGCGGCGCAGATCCTCGCGCAGATGCTGGAGCACGGTGCGCGCGGGATCGACAGCCGCCGCCTCGCGAACCTCGCCGTCCATCAGATAGCGGATCTCGCCGCCCATGCGATCGCCTGTTCACGCGCCTTCGATGCCGACGCCGCGGGCGAGAGTGGCGCCCGGGGCGGGCGCGGTCCAGCCGTGGGGCGGGCGCCGGCGCGCGCTTCCCCGCCCGCTTGGCGCATGGGCGCATTGACGGCCGGCGCGCCCAAGGAATCGGCGCCGATGATCAACAGGGCGTCGGCGTGACGATCAGGTGACACCCGCCAGGGCGAGTCGGGCTGTATAGCCCCGCTGCGGACCGGCGAGGGGCTAGGCCCGCGGACAATCTTGGGGGATCCAACGTGATCGAAGACACATTGGCGGGCACGGCCCCGCGCGTGGCCGCCGTCCGCTCAAACCGGGCCTATCTGCTCGCCCACACCGCCATGCTGCTGGCCCTGGGGCTGGCGGCTCTGATCCCGGCGAAGGCCCTGGCCGACCCCACCGACGCGCCGGCGGCCGGCAAGGATCAGGCGGAGGTCGTGGTCAACGGCATTCCCTACCGCGAGACGGTGCTGCCCACGCGGCTGAAGTCGAACTCGGTCTACGGCCTCGACCTCAACATCATGGACACGCCGCGTAACACGACGCTGCTGTCCACCACCCAACTGGAGACCCTGAACATCCAGGATCCGCGGGCTTTTTCCTACCTGACGGCCAGCAGCTTCTCCGACTCCTCCTTCGGCACCCCGAACATCCCGCGCATCCGCGGCCAGTACGCCGACGTCTTCTACAACGGCATGCGCGACAGCTTCACCCAGAACGGCTACGGCGCGCCGATCAACTTCGACGCCCTGGAAAACCTCAGCATCACCAAAGGCCCCGCCAGCGTCATCGACGGGCCGGGCGCCGGGGTCGGCGGCGAGGTGGACTTCCTGACCAAGCGGCCGAACCTGAACCACTTCAAGGCCTCCGGCTCGGCCTCGGTGGACAGCGTCGGCAACCGGCGGGTCACCGCCGATGTCGGCGGCCCCATCGACCCGGGCACGCTGGCGGTGATGCTCAGCTATTCCGGTGAGCACAGCGACAGCTATTTCTACGGCCACTACATGCATAAGAACGCGCTCTACGGCGCGCTGAGCTGGGCCCCGAACGACAAGTATCGCCTCGAAATCAACAGCGAGATCAACGACGAGCAGTATACGGAAGAAGTCGGCGTCAACCGCGTCAACCAGGCGCTGATCAACAGCGGCTCCTATCTGCAGAACGATCCCGCCGGCGGCCCGGTCTACGTCGACAGTTTTCTGACCAATTTCAATCTATTGAATTCGGTGAAGTTGAACCCGAAGGTCACCATCGACCAGACGCAGGGCACCTCCAGCCGCGCCCTGCTGTTTAACTTCCAGGCCATCCAGACCTACGACCTCAACAACCATCTGACCCTGGAAAACAACACCTTCTATGCGCTGCAGAACAGCGACAACCAGGAATTCTACTACTACGCCGACGAATCCAAAGGCTCGTTCACCTTCGAAAACCGGCTGGACCTGAAGGGCGACTACGACCTGCCCTGGAGCCTCGGCGGCGCGCCGGTGCACAACCAGTTCGTGGTCGGCGGCACATTTCGCTTGGCCCATGTCAACTATATCAGCAATTTCAACGCCGAAGCCGTCTCCGGCTGGGACCTCACCGGCGATCCCAACACCTGGCGGCTGGATCCGGCGCAGCAGCCTTACGCCAACGCGGTGCCCTACACGTCCGTGTTCGGCCGGCTGCAATACGGGGTGCTCGGCCGCGATGGGTTGGGCCTGGGCAATACCGGGGTCTCGGACCTCTATGACACCGGCCTGTTTGTTCAGGACCGCATCGAGTTCACCCCCCAGCTCAGCGCCCTGTTCGGCGGCCGTATCGACGCCCTGCAGGACCACACCCGCGACCCCCTCGGCTGCGACCCGAGCGGCGTCGGTTCGTACAGCTGCGAGGACACTCTGCCCGCCCAGCACACCACCGGGGTCTTCGGCCTGGGCAACGTCAACGCCAGCCTGGTCTACAAGGTCTCGCCCATGGTCACCGGCTACGTGACCTTCGACTGGACCCAGAGCACCAATCCCAACGGCGGCGAAGGCGGCGTGAACGCCTACGGTCAAAGCCCGCCGGGGGGGCTGCCCATCCCCGACAGCCAGTTGATGCGCGGCGACAGCTTCCTGTATGAGGCGGGCCTGAAGTTCAACCTGCTCAACAACAAGCTCTTCGCCAGCACCGCGGTCTTCGACCAGAAGCACGGCATCGCCGCCGGCGCCGGCGGCACTCTGATCGACGAGGCCAATATCCGCGGGGCCGAGATCGAGTTGAACTATCAGCCCACCCGCAACCTCTTCGCCACGGCCAGCTACTCCTACATCAAGACCACCCTCAACCAGCCGGTCGGCTTCTACGACTTCCCGGCCCAGGTGGGCCTGAACGTCGACGGCGCCGGCACCTTCGCGGTGTTCAAGTCCGGTCAGACCTTCCGCGACCCGGGCCAGCCCGAGCACGTCTTCAACTTCCTCGGCAACTACAAGTTCGAGAACGGTTTTGGCCTGCGCACCGGCCTTCAGGTGACCGGACCGATCCCTGTGACCACCTCGGGCTACCTGGATCTGGCGAACTCCACCGGCCTCGGCGCCGTTCCCGTGCCCACCTCCAGCGTCAACCCGACCACCGGCTACTATTCATCGCCGGTGATCCCCTGGCAGTACACCTGGAATGCGGCGGCCTTCTACGAGTTCAAGCACTACACGATCACCTTCTCGGTCTACAACCTGACCGACCGCCGCAACTGGCAGCCCGCGCCGGCCTTCTACGGCAACGACTTCCTGGTGCTCAGCGACCCGCGGACCTACGAACTGCGGATTCAGACGAAGTTCTAGGTACGGTTCATGAGCCTCCCCTTCCCCGGGCGCGGGGACGGGGAGCGCGCATTTGCAACGGCTTCGATGAACCGCAATTAGGATGACATAAAACCTAGGCCTTCTCCCGCGAGGGGAGAAGGCCTAGGACGCTTCGGCCCCGGATCAGATTTGCGGATCGCCGCCAGCGGAAAGAGAAACGCTACACCCACGCCGTCGCATAGGCCTCGACCTCCGCCAGATGCCGCGCCACCGCGTCCGGCGCCAGGAACGAGCCGGTGAAGCTGTTGCGCGCCAGGGCCACCATCTCCTCCCGGGTCAGCAGCGGCGCCACCGCCCGGTAGTTGGCGTTCACATAGCCGCCGAAATAGGCCGGATCGTCGGAGTTGACGGTCGCCCGCAGGCCCAGGCGCAGCATCCGTGCGATCGGATGCCGGGCGACATCGTCCACCACGCAGAGCTTGAGGTTGGAGAGGGGGCAGACGGTCAGGGTCATCCCCGACCGCGCCAGCCGTTCGACCAGCCGGTCATCCTCCAGGGAACGGTTGCCGTGGTCGAGGCGGTCGATGTGCAGGAGGTCCAGCGCCTCCTCCACATAGGCCGGCGGCCCCTCCTCGCCGGCGTGGGCGACCCGCTTGAGCCCTAGCTCGCCCGCCCGGGCGAAGACCCGGGCGAAGGCGGCGGGCGGATGGCCAAGCTCGGAGGAGTCCAGGCCGACGCCGGCGATCCGGTCCAGCCAGGGTTCCGCCTGCGCCAGGGTCTCAAAGGCGTCGGCCTCGGGCAGGTGACGCAGGAAGCAGAGGATCAGCTTGGACGTGACCCCCAGCTCCCGCTCGGCCTCGGCCATGCCGGCCAGCAGCCCCTCGGCCGCCACCGCGAAGGGCAGGCCGCGGGCCGTGTGGGTCTGCGGATCGAAGAATATCTCCGCGTGACGAACGTTGTCGGCGGCGGCCCTTTTGAAATAGGCGAGGGCGAGGTCGCGGAAATCCGCCTCGGCGCGCAGCACGGCGGCGCCCTGGTAGTAGATGTCGAGGAAGTCCTGCAGGCGGCTGAAGCTGTAGGCGGCCCGCAGCGCCTCGACGTTGGCGTAGGGCAGCGCCACGCCGTTCCGCTCGGCGAGGGCGAACATCAGCTCCGGTTCGAGGCTGCCCTCAATGTGCATGTGCAGTTCGGCCTTGGGCAGGCCGGCGATGAAGGCGTCTTTGTCCATCCGGCCAATCTCTCAGGCGGACGGGGTGGGGAACAAGGGCGCGTCGGCAGATACCGGGGTCCGGCGCCTCAGAAACGGGCGCCCGCCGCAGCCGCCGGCCCTTGGTCGCCGCCTCGCCCGCTGAGGTCTGGCGCGGCGACCGCCGCCGGGCCAGCATGGCGCCTGTCCATCGACTCTATCGGGGGAGGCGAGGGCGCGCGGGACTGACGCATGCTGGAACGCCTCTTTCACCTCAAGGCTCACGACACCAGGGTGCGCACCGAGGTCCTGGCCGGGTTCACCACCTTCCTGACCATGGTCTATATCGTCGCCGTCAACCCGGCGATCATGGGCGACGCCGGCATGCCGGTGGGGGCGGTGGCGGTGGCCACCTGCCTGGCCGCGGGCTTCGGCAGCATCCTGATGGGCTTCGCTTCGAACTATCCGCTGGCCCTGGCGCCCGGCATGGGGCTGAACGCCTACTTCACCTACACGGTGGTCAAGGGCATGGGGGTGCCCTGGGAGACGGCCCTCGGCTGCGTCTTCCTCTCCGGCGCGGCCTTCCTGGTGCTGACCCTGGTCGGGGTGCGCCAGCTGATCGTCAACGCCATCCCCCGGGCCCTGTTCTCGGCGGTGGCCGGGGGCGTCGGCCTGTTCATCGCCTTCATCGGCCTGAAGGACGCCGGCATCATCGTCTCCAATCCGGCCACCTCCGTCGGCCTGGGCGACCTGACCGCCCCCACCGCGGCCCTGGCCATCGGCGGCCTGCTGTTGATCGGGGCGCTGCAGGCCTGGAAGGTGCAGGGGGCGATGCTGATCGGCATCCTCATCACCACCGCCGCCGCCTGGGGCCTCGGTCTGACCCATGTCGCCCCGGCCACCTACAGCCTGCATGACCTGGCGGCCACGGCGTTCAAGCTCGACATTCCCGCCGCCTTCAATCTCAAGGGCGGCATGGCCCTGACCCTCCTCGAGATCGTCTTCGTCTTCCTGTTCGTCGACCTGTTCGACAATGTCGGCACCCTGGTGGCGGTGACCAAGAAGGCGGGGCTGGTGGAGCCGGACGGGACCATCCCCCGCCTCAACCGCATCCTGCTGGCCGATTCCGTGGCCACCATGTTCGGCTCCCTCGCCGGCACCAGCACGGTGACCAGCTACATCGAGAGCGCCTCCGGGGTCGCGGTGGGCGGCCGCACGGGCCTGACCGCCATCGTGGTGGGGATCCTCTTCCTGTGCACCCTCTTCGTGGCGCCCCTGGTGCAGGCGATCCCGACGGCGGCGACCGCTCCGGCCCTGATCATGGTCGGCGCCCTGATGATCGGGGCGCTGACCGAGATCGACTGGGCCGACCCCACCGTGTCCATCCCCGCCTTCCTGACCCTGATCGCCATTCCCCTGACCTATTCCATCGCCAATGGCCTGGCCTTCGGCATCACCAGCTTCGCGGTGCTCAAGCTGGTGGGCGGCAAGGCGCGGATGGGGGACTGGCTGCTGTTCCTGCTGGCGGCCCTGTTCGTGCTGCGCTTCGTCTACCTGGCGAAGGGCTGAGGCATGGGCAGGATTTTCTGGCAGTCGGCGATCGGCGACAGGGTTCGAAACTGGGGCAGGGGTCTGCGCGACGGTCCGACGCCCCCTCAGTCGGCTTCGCCGACAGCTCCCCCGTTTCACGGTGGAGCAAAGCAACAAGGATGTCCTCCACCGCGTAGCGGGGGAGGTGTCGCGGCGCGAAGCGACGTGACGGAGGGGGCGTCGGTCCGCCGTACCCTGACAGGCTTCTTTATCCCGCTGACGATCGTCGTCGCCTCGATCCTGGCCGCCCCCGCGCAGGCGGCCTCGCGCCCGCCCAAGCCGATCGAGGTGCGGGTGGTGATCGTCTCGACCTGGGAGGTGGAGAAGGACGGCAAGGACGTCATCGGCGAACTTCACGCCTGGCGTACCCAGTGGCCCCTGGCTACCCAGTTTCCCTTTCCCGCCGGCTACCACCCACTGCAGTACGACCCCAGGACCCATGTGCTGGCGGTGATGACCGGCATGGCCACGGCGCGGGCGGCGGCGTCGATCATGGCCCTCGGCCTCGATCCCCGCTTCGACCTGACCCACGCCTACTGGATCGTCGCCGGCACGGCGGGGGTGGACCCGGCCGCCGGCTCGGCGGGATCGGCGGCCTGGGCCCGGTGGGTGGTGGACGGCGACCTCGCCCAGGAGCTGGACCCCCGCGACGCCCCGGCGGGCTGGCCGACGGGGATCGTGCCCTACGCCCGCACCGCCCCCTACGAGACGCCGGCGCCCCAGGCCCATACGGACGCCGCCAATGTCGCCTACGCCCTCAACCCCGGCCTGACGGCCTGGGCCTACGCCCGCTCGAAGGGCGTGACCCTGGCGGACGACGACAACCTGCGCCGCCTCCGCGCGCCCTATTCCGGTGTCGGCGCCCAGCCGCCCTTCGTCTTCGAGGGCGAGGGGCTGATGTCGGCGCGCACCTGGTACGGCGATCAGCTGAACCAGTGGGCCCGGCGTTGGGTCGGCTACTGGACCGGCGGCAAGGGAACCTTCGCCATGTCGGCGGAGGAGGACACAGGGATCATGCAGGCCCTGACCCAACTCGCCGGCGCCCGCCTCATGGCCCTGGACCGGGTGCTGATCCTGCGCGCGGCCAGCGACTACACCATCGGCCCCCCCGGCATGACCGCCGAGGCCTTCCTGGTGAAGGAGGTCCACGAGGGTTTCCCCGCGACGCCCGAGGCCCTCGACAACCTCTACCGGGTGGCCGCGCCCGTGGCGCGAACCTTGTCGGCGGACTGGCGCGAGACCCGAGACCACATCCCGTCGGCCCCGTCGGCGCCATGACCGCAGACCCCGCCGATATCGCAGCCCTGTCCGCCGCCGGCTTCGCCCTGGTGGAGGTCCCCATCCCACCGGCCTGCCTGCCTGGCGTGGTCGCCAACCTCGCCATCCTGGCCCACCACGCCGCCATCGCCCGGGCCGCGCCTGTCGATCCTAAGATCGAGGCGGCCGAGGTGTTCAGGCCCTAGATGGACGCCGATCCCACCAGTGCGGCGGCGATCGCGCGGGAGGTCCGCGCCGGCCGGGTCACCGCCCGGGCGGTGGTGGCCGAGCGGCTCGCTGACATCGACGCCCGCAACCCGGCCTACAACGCCTTCACCACGGTTCTGCCCGACCAGGCCCTGGCGGACGCGAGCGTCCTCGACGCCGCCATCGCCGCGGGGGCTGATCCCGGCCCCCTGGCCGGGGTCCCCTTCGCCGCCAAGAACCTTTTCGACATCGCTGGCGTGACGACGATCGCCGGATCCAGGATCCTCCAAGACGCGCCCCCCGCCGAACGGGACGCGACGGTGGTGGCGCGGCTGAAGGCCGCCGGGGCGATCCTTGTCGGGGTCCTGAACATGGACGAATTCGCCTACGGCTTCGCCACCGAGAACGCCCACTACGGCGCCACCCGCAATCCCCACGATCCCGCCCGCATCGCCGGCGGCTCCTCCGGCGGCTCGGCGGCGGCGGTGGCGGCGGGGCTGGTTCCCCTGGCCATCGGCTCCGACACCAACGGCTCGATCCGCGTCCCAGCGGCTCTCTGCGGGGTGTTCGGCCTGAAGCCGACCTATGGGCGGTTGTCCCGGGCGGGGGTGTTTCCCTTCGTCGACAGCTTCGACCATGTGGGGCCCTTCGCCCGCTGCGTGGATGACCTGGCAGCGGCCTTCGCGGCCATGGACGGGCCCGACCCCGCTGACCCCGTCTGCCAGACGCCCGGACCGGTGAGCGACGACGCGGGCCGGTCCTTGCGGGTCGGCGTGCTGGACGGCTGGTTTCGCACCGGCGCGACGGACGAGGCCCTGGCCGCGGTGGACGCCGTCGCCGCCGCTTTCCCGGGCGCGGCCCCCGCCGCCCTGCCGGGGGCGGAGGCGGCCCGGTCCGCCGCCTTCTGCATCACCGCCGCCGAGGGGGCGGCCCTGCACCGGCGGCGGCTGGCCGAGCGGCCCTTCGACTTCGACTTCGCCACTCGCGACCGGCTGCTGGCCGGCCTCTTCCTGCCGGCGGAGGCGGTGATGGCGGCGCGGCGGGTGCGGCGGGCGTTCCAGGCCGAGGCGCGGGCGCTGTTCGAGCGGTTCGACCTGCTGCTCGCCCCGGCCACCCCCTGCGCGGCGCCCCGAATCGGCGAGGCGACGGTGGTGATCAACGGCCAGGACATCCCGGTGCGGGCCAATCTCGGCCTCTACACCCAGCCGATCAGCTTCATCGGTCTGCCGGCCCTGGTCGTTCCCGTCGCCGGAGCCGCTGGCCTGCCGCTGGGCGTGCAGCTGATCGCCCCGCCCTGGCGGGAGGACCGGCTGTTCGCCGCGGCCCGGGCGCTGGAGGCGGCGGGGTTCGGGGCGGTTCAGCTGCCGCGATAGGTGGAATAGCCATAGGGGCTGACCAGCAGGGGCACATGGTAGTGGGCGTCGGCGTCGCTGACCCCGAAGGCGATCGTCACCGCGTCCAGGAACGGCGGGTCGGTCAGGGCGACGCCCTGGCCGCGATGATAGTCGGCCACGGCGAAGACCAGCTCATAGGCGCCCGGGACAAGGCCGTTTTCGACCAGCACGGCGCGACCCTGTGCGTCGAGCTGCGTCTCGGCAAGCACGGCGCCGGCCCGCGTCAGCCTGACCGCCATCCCCGCTGCCGGGCGCCCGGCAGCGGTGTCCAGGGCGTGGGTGGTCAGCTTTCCGGCCATTGTCCCTCGAACTCCACGACGTCGTAGTCGGCATAGGCCTGCAGCAGTTCGTCCTGGCGGTCCAGGAACAGCTGGCCGGTGACGCCGCCGACCAGTCGCGGCAGCGCCGGCTTCAGGCCGGAAAGGGCCGAGGCTGAAAGCCCCAGGCTCGCCAGGGCGGAATAGTTGAAGACGAACACCCCGTGCAGCCGCTCGGCGCCCGCCGGCGAGGTGGCGGTCAGTTCGAAGGCGGGGCCGAGGTAGGGGTGGGCGTCGATCAGCGGGTTGGCGCGGCCCTCCGCCGCGACGTGGCGATCGCGCCAGAGCTGGATGTCGGGGGCGAGGGCCGTCAACTCCGGCCGCAGGGCGATGTCGTTGGTGGCGCCGGTGGAGAGGATGAGGAAGTCGAACTCGAACTCGCCCTTCGGGGTCTCCACCCGCACGCCAGTCGCCTGCTCGCTCACCCGGTCCCAGCCGGCCCCCAGATGCAGGTGGCAGTTCGGATAGGCGGCGGCGCGGGTGAAGGTGTCGTTGGTGGGCGGTTGGTTGGCGCGCAGGAAGCGGTCGATCACCGCATATTTGCGCGCATCGTCCAGCAGCGGGAAGTGGCGCAGCAGGCCGGAGCGTTCCAGGAATCGGATCGGATTGACCCGCGGCAGTTCCGCTCGTCGGGCGAAGATGTCCACCGACCCCGCCCCCTGGGCCAGGGCGTGCTGGGCGTTGTCGAAGGCCGAGGCTCCCGCGCCGAGCACCCCGATCCGCTGGCCGCGCAGGGCTTCGAAGTCGATGGGGTCGGCGGTGTGGGCGTAGCGGCCGGAGGGCAGGGCCTGGCGAACGAAGTCCGGGGTGTGCCATTCGCCGCCCCCCTGGATGCCGGTGGCGAGGATCACCTTGCGGGCGACCACCGTTTCACCGCTCGCCAGCCGAACGACGTGCGGGCCGTCCGCCTGGGGCTCGATCCGGGTCACCCGGGCGCCGTTGCGCACCGGCACGTCCAGGGTCTCGCGGTACCAGGCGAGGTATCGCGCCCAATCGCCCTTGGGGATCTTGTCCAGCGCGGCCCAGCTGGCCTCGCCGTACTGCGCCTCCCACCAGCCCCTGGGGGTGAGCGAAGGGACGCCGAAGTCGATGGGGACCAGGTGCTTGGGGGTGCGCAGGGTGACCATCCGCGCATAGGTGGTCCACGGCCCCTCCTGGCCCGCCGGGTTCTCGTCGAGAACGATGACATTGGTCACCCCCTCGCGCCGAAGCCCGAAGGCCGCGGCCAGGCCGCACTGGCCGGCGCCGACGATGACCACGTCGAAGACCGGCGCCCCCGCCGCCGTCGTCGCCGGGGTCAGCCAGGGGGCGGGGAAGGCCAGACGGTCGAGGTCCCGCTTCACCGCGGCCGAATGGGCG
>PLSW01000270.1 GCA_003165275.1 Caulobacteraceae bacterium | reverse complement strand
AGGCCAAGCCCACCGCCCAGGCCGCCGCGGATTCCAAGCCGGCGCCCGCCATGCCGCCGGCCGGGACCGCCACCACCCCCGCCGCCAGCGCGCCGCCGAAGGCGGGATAGGTCGCCATGGGGCTGAGGGCGCACCTGCGGTCGGGGGTCGCGGCGATCTGCATCGCCGGCGTCGCCGCGCCCGCGGGTTGGAGCACAGCCGCCTCCGCGCGCCCCGCGCCCTCGTCGCTCTCGGTGCGGGTCGCCGAAAACAAGGATCTCTCGCGGATCGAATTCCGCTGGGCGGGCGGCGCCCACATGACGGCCCGGCGCGACGGCCAGACCCTGGTGTTGCGGTTCACCCGCTACGCCGTCCCCGACATGACCCGCCTGCGGGTCGACCCGCCCAAGTGGCTGAAGACGGCCTCGGACCGCAACGCTGGCGGCGCCCTGGAGATCACCCTCACCCTGGCGGACGGCGCGGACGCCAAGTGGGGCGAGGCGGACGGCGCCACATTCGTCAATCTCACCGCCGCGCCCCCGCCGGCCCCGGCCGACGCCGCCAAACCCGGCGCTCCGACGCCCGGGGCGCCGAAGTCCATGTCCGCGCCGGATCTGGCCGCCCGGCCCGATCCCACCCCCGTCGGCGGGGTGGTCAAGATGCGCGCGGAGATGGTCAACGGCCAGGTGTCGCTGCATTTCCCCTGGAAGGCGCCCCTAGGAGCGGCGGTGTTCCGTCGGGGCGAGGCCATCTGGGTCGTGTTCGACACCCCCGCGGAGATCGACATCAGCGGCGCGCCGCACGGCTTTCGCCAGGCTACCAAGATCGACGCCGTACAGGGCGCCGACTACACCGCCGTTCGGATTGTCAGCCCCCCCGACATCGCCGCCTCGGCGATCGGACAGGGCGCCGAGTGGACCATCGTGCTGGGCCCGCAGGCCGAGCCCTCGACGCCGATCAAGATCTCCCGCGACGACGCCGCCCCCACGGCGACTCTGACCGCCGCCCTCGCCGGATCCACCAAGGTGGTATGGATCCAGGATCCGGTGGTCGGCGACCGCATCGCGGCGGTCACCGCCCTGGGGCCGGCCAAGGGCCTGGCGGTCCCACGCAACCTGGTCGACATGACCCTGCTGGCCTCGGCCCATGGCCTGGCCGTGGAGCCGAAGGTCGAGGACCTCTCGGTTTCCACCGACGGAGATCTGGTGAGCCTGGGCCGGCCGCGCGGGCTCGACCTGTCGCCGAAGTCGGCCCACGCCTTCGTCGCGACCGCGCTCACCCTGCCCCAGCCGGCGGCTCGCCCCGGCCTGATCGACTTCGCCGGCTGGTCCACCACGGGCGACGCCGGCTTTCTCGCCCGCTACGACGCCCTGCAGGCGGGCGCATCCGCCGAGACGGTGGGGGGCAAGGACGGCAGCGTCTCCGCGCGCATGGCCCTGGCCCGGTTTCTGGTCGGCTCGGAGTTGTCGTTCGAGGCGATCGGTGTCCTGAACCTGACGGCCAAGACTCAGCAGAACCTCCTCGGCGACGCCGAATTCCGCGGCCTTCGCGGCGCGGCGCGGGTAATGGCCGGCCGCTACAAGGAGGCGGAGACCGACTTTTCCTCCCCGACCCTGGCCGACGATCCGGCCAGCAGCCTCTGGCGCGGCTACATCGCCAGCAAGCTGGGCCAATGGGCCGAGGCGCGGCAGTCCTTCGCCGCCGGCGCCGTGGCGCTCTACCAGTTCGACGGCAAGTGGCGCGCCCGCTTCGCCCGCGCCGACGCCGAGGCCGCCCTGGAGCTGAAGCAGTATCCCGTCGCCGAAGCCGCCATCCAGACCGCCCTCGGCGTCGCCGTCGACCCGGTTGAACAGCTCGACAC
This sequence comes from Caulobacteraceae bacterium, assembly GCA_003165275.1. Taxonomy (GTDB): domain Bacteria; phylum Pseudomonadota; class Alphaproteobacteria; order Caulobacterales; family Caulobacteraceae; genus Poindextera. The sequence continues at coordinate 1,272 of PLSW01000270.1, read as the reverse complement.
CCGCCTGATCCAGGCGCGTATCTTCGAGGCGCAGGGCCAGAAGCCCCGGGCCCTGGCCATGTTCGAGGCCATCTCCAAATGCAACGTCGATTCGGTCGCCGCTCCGGCCCTGCTGCACGCCACCCGCATCCAGCTGGACGATGGGACCATCACCCCGATGGAGGCCGCCGGGGTCTATGACGGGCTGCGCTATCGCTGGCGAGGCGACGCCACCGAGCTCGACACCATCCGGGCCCTGGGGCAGATCTACCTCAGCCTGGGCCGCTATCGCGAGGCGTTGGAAGCCCTGCGGTCGGCGGGCAAGCGCCTGCCGGACCTACCCCAGGCGGTGGAGCTGCAATCGGATCTGCAGAACGCCTTCCGCGGCCTGTTCCTCGACGGCCTCGCCGACGGTCTGCAGCCCATCCAGGCCCTGGCCCTGTTCTACGACTTCAAGGAACTCACCCCGATCGGCTCCGACGGCGACCTGATGGTGCGCAAGCTGGCGCGGCGTCTGATCGACGTCGACCTGCTGACCCAGGCGGCCGAGCTGCTCAAGTACCAGGCCGACAACCGCCTCGACGGGGTGCCCCGGGCCGAGGTGGCCACGGACCTCGCCACCATCGACCTGATGAACCGCCGGCCAGAGGACGCCCTGGAGGCGATCAATTCCTCCCGCAGCAGCCTGCTGCCCAACGCCCTGGCCGCCCAGCGGCGGGTGGTGGAGGCGCGGGCCTGGCTGCAGCTCGGCCAGTTCGACCACGCGATGGAAATCCTCGGCGCCGACAAGTCGGCCGACGCCGGGGCGATCCGCGCCGAGGTGGCCTGGAAGAAGCACGACTGGTCAGGCGCCGCCGCGACCTTCGAGCAGATGCTGGGGGATCGCTTCAAGAACACCGCCCCGCTGACCGGAGACGAGGAATCCAAGCTGCTGCGGGCCGGCATCGCCTACAGCCTGGCGGGGGACGATGCGGGTCTGGGCCGGTTGCGCGACCATTTCCAGAGCTTCATCGCCGGCGCCCACTCGCCCGACGCCCTGCGCGTGGCCCTCACCGGCCTGGGCGGCGCGGCCCTCAGCACCGCCGACTTCACCCGCGCCACCGCCGAGAACGACAGCTTCGCCGGCTGGGTTCAGGCGATGAAACAACGCTTCCGCGACCATCCGGCGTCCCTGGCCTCCCAGGCGGCGAGTGCGCCCGCGCCGGCGACCAAGGGGTAAGACGGTAGGGAAGTAAGAAATCCCGCTGCTGGCTGAATCGCGGTTACGGCGGGCCGACGCCCCCTCAGTCGGCT
>PLSW01000062.1 GCA_003165275.1 Caulobacteraceae bacterium | reverse complement strand
TGATGATCGCGAAGGTCATCTGGAACATCATGAAGACGTACTCAGGGATCGTCTGCGAAGTGCCGCCGATCGTGTAGACGTGGTTACCTTTGGCGTCGTCCATGGGCATGTTGTGCAACATAAATTTGCTCAAACCGCCCCAATAATTGTTCTGCTCCGTAATGGGATTGGTGCCGAACGCAATGGAGTAGGTGAGGAAATACCACACCAGCGTGACAATGCAGGTCATCGCGAAAGACTGCGCGACCGTGGCGATGACGTTCTTTTTCCGCACCATGCCGCCGTAGAACAGCGCCAGGCCCGGGATGGTCATCATCAAGACCAGGGCCGTGGATGTCAGCATCCAGGCCGTGTCGCCGCCAGCGGTGGCCGTCGCAGCGCCTGTGCCGGCCGGAGCCGCGGGCGCAGCCGCCGCCGGAGCGGGCGTCGCCGCAGCCGCGGCGGTCGCGGCCGCGGAGGAGGCGGCCGGGCCGGAGGATGAGTCGGCGTGAGCCACCCCCGCGAGGGCCCCCCCGATGAGCGCGGCGGCGAGGGCGAGCCCTGCCAGCCGCTTGAAACGGAACGTCTTCATTCTTTGTGATCCCCTTAGAGTCAGTTGATTCGGTCTAGAGCGCGGCTGAGCCGGTCTCGCCTGTACGGATGCGGACGGCTTCTTCGACGCCGAGCACGAAAATCTTGCCGTCGCCGATCTTGCCGGTGCCGGCGGCGGCCTTGATGGCCTCGACCGCCTTGGCGGCGGCCCCGTCGTCGACGACGGCCTCCAGCTTCACCTTGGGCACGAAATTCACCTGGTACTCCGCCCCGCGGTAGATTTCAGTCTGGCCCTTTTGACGGCCGTATCCCTTGACTTCCGAAACCGTCAGCCCTTCGACGCCCGCCGCCTGGAGCGCTTCGCGCACCTCGTCGAGCTTGAACGGTTTGACGATAGCGATGATCAGTTTCATTCGTTCGCTCCTACGCGGACGGCGCATCGTCTCGCGCCCAGTTGACCTGCCGATCGCAAAGAGCGCTCACCGACGCCGCGCCCCGCGAACATGCAACGCTAGACGGACGATCGGCCTGAGCGGCGGGGCGTGGCGGCAGGTGGAGGCGAATTGGCGGGCGCGCTCAAATATTGGGCGGTGGCGGGCGTGATTGCCCGAATAGTAGGCGCCGCTCGGTCGCCGGGCCGCGCCTGCCCCGGCGTCAGCGGCTTTGAAGGCGCTGCGGGGCGGGCGGCTGGTCGCTGGCGGCGCCGGGCTTTGCCTGCCTTTGCTTCCCACGCCAAGCGTATCGATAGATTTCGGCCGAAGACTAGGTGGATAGCACTTGCCGTTGCAGCATTTCGGCGTCGATGGCGACCTTCAAGGTCTTGTTGATTGAGGATCTTTTCGAAAATATTCGCCCGTAACTGATCGGTCGTCGTCCATGTTGGCGCTCCCGAACCGCGAGGCGTCGGCGGCGGCCCTCGACTATTGAGGGCGACGGTCCCGCCGTGGCCCCGAAACGCCCTCACGAAGCCGTGAAGACCAGCAACCGGCAGCGGTCTCACGCGTAATGGGCGCAGCGGTGGATCGCCAGTGGGAGACTGAGCCGCCCCAACCCAAGAGGACCCCGATGAAGATCATGCCCACCCTAGCCGCCACGGCGCTTCTGGCTCTGTTGGCCGCACCCGCCTTCGCCCAGCCCATGCCGGCGGATTCGACGCCCAACGCGCCGGTGAACCCGCCAGCGACCGCGATGCCCGCCGATTCCACGCCGCCTGCCGCGACGGGCGCCATGGCGCCCTCCGCCACGGACGCCGCCATGCCGACCTCCGCCACGGTCCCCGCCGCGACCTCGACCCAGACCGTCTCCAACGGTCCGGTGCCCGACACGCCCGAGATGCGCGCCAAGTACAAGCCCCTCAGCCACGCCGGGCGCCACACCAAGCCGGCCGGCAACTAGGACGGCTTTGCCGGCGATCAATGGACTCCCGTTTCTAGTCACCGTCACCCCCGGGCTTGTCCCGGGGGCAAGGGATCACGAACGGAATGGGTTGAGCGCCGGTGCGACGTTTCATTGTCTGTGTTCCCTTGCCCCCGGGACAAGCCCGGGGGTGACGGAACATATTGGGGTTCAACCAAACCTAAGCCGCCGCCGGCCGCCAGCGGACAATCGCCGCGGCCGGGCGCCGCGCCCTTGATGCAGATGTCGGCGGACCCTATGGTCCGCCGACTTTTTTTGCACCTGCGAAACCGGCCCTTCCGACCCGATGCCAGCTCCTGTGTCAGACCCCAAACCGCTCTCGTTTCAGAAGCTGATTCTGACGCTCCATGACTATTGGAGCCGGCAGGGGTGCGTGATCCTGCAGCCCTATGACGTGGAGGTCGGCGCCGGCACCCTGCATCCGGCGACGGTGCTGCGGGCCCTGGGCCCCAAGCCCTGGCGGGCGGCCTATGTGCAGCCCTCGCGGCGGCCGGCGGACGGCCGCTACGGGGAGAACCCCAACCGGCTGCAGCACTATTACCAGTACCAGGTGATCCTGAAGCCCAACCCGCCCAACATGCAGGCCCTCTATCTCGGCTCGCTGGAGGCGATCGGCATCGATCCGACCCTGCACGACCTGCGATTCGTCGAGGACGACTGGGAAAACCCGACTGTCGGCGCCTGGGGCCTGGGCTGGGAGGTCTGGTGCGACGGGATGGAGGTCAGCCAGTACACCTATTTCCAGCAGGTCGGCGGCCTGGACGTGGACCCGGTGGCGGGGGAGCTGACCTATGGCCTGGAGCGGCTCTGCCTCTATCTGCAGGGCAAGGACCGGATCATGGACCTGGACTTCAACGACGACGGGGCGACCTACGCCGACGTCTTCCTGGAGAACGAGCGCCAGTTCAGCGCCTACAACTTCGAGGTCGCGGACGTGGACGTGATCAAGCGCCAGTTCGAGGACATGGAAGGCCAGGTGACCTGCATCCTGGCCATGAAGGGCCCGCAGGGCCAGGCCCTGGTGCTGCCGGCCTATGACCATGTGCTCAAGGCCAGCCACCTGTTCAACCTGATGGACGCCCGCGGGGCCATCGCCGTGGCCGAGCGGCAGAGCTACATCGGCCGCATTCGCGACCTCTGCAAAGCCTGCGCCCAGGAATGGGTGCGCCAGCAGGGCGCCAACGCCTAAGGAGCCCGGATCATGGACAAGAGCGTCATCGGCGGCCGCGCGCCCGCCCCCGTGAAGGTCACCGCCGGCGAAACCTATTGGTGGTGCGCCTGCGGGCGGTCCAAGACGCAGCCCTTCTGCGACGGCTCGCACGCCGGGACCAGCTTCACGCCGATGGAATGGACCGCGCCGGAAACCCGCGGCGTCTTCTTCTGCACCTGCAAACAGACGTCCACGGCGCCGTTGTGCGACGGCTCGCACAACGCCCTGGCGCCGGACACCGCGATCTAATCCATGCCCCAACTGCTTCTCGAACTGTTCAGCGAGGAAATCCCCGCGCGCATGCAACGGCAGGCGGCGCGGGATCTCGAACGCATGGTGCGCGAGCGCCTGGCCGCGGAGGGCTTCCTGCCGGAGGGGCTGACCACCTTCGCGGGTCCGCGCCGGCTGACCCTGGTGGCCGAGGGGCTGCCGGCGGCGCAGGCGGATCGGGTGGAGGAGCGCAAGGGGCCCAAGGTCGGGGCGCCGGAGCAGGCCATGCAGGGCTTCCTGCGCTCGGCCGGGGTGGCGCAAGCCGACCTCGTCGAGCGGGACGGGGTCTGGTTCGCGACCCTCTCCAAGCCCGGCCGGGAAACGCCGGCAGTCGTCGCCGAGATCGTCGAGGCGGTGGTGCGCTCGTTCCCGTGGCCGAAGTCGATGACCTCCGGGACCAGCAAGATGCGCTGGGTGCGGCCGTTGCAACGCATATTGTGCGTGTTCGACGGCGAGGTCGTGCCGTTCAGCATTGAGGGGCTGGCCAGCGGCGACCTCACCGAGGGCCACCGGTTCATGGGCTCCAAGCAGGCGTTCACGACGCGGAATTTCGACGCCTACGCGGCGGGGCTGAAAAAGAACTACGTCGTCCTCGACGCCGAGGAACGGCGCGAGCGCATCGCGCAGGGCGCCCGCACCCTCTGCTTCGCACGCGGGCTGGAGCTGGTGGAGGACGAAGGGCTGCTGGAGGAGGTGGCGGGGCTGGCCGAATGGCCGACGCCGATCCTGGGGGACATGGACCCGGCCTTCCTCGACCTGCCGCCGGAGGTGATCCGCACCTCCATGCGCACCCACCAGAAGTATTTCGCCGTCCGCGATCCGGCGACCGGCGGCCTCGCCCCCCACTTCCTGGTGGTGGCCAACATCGAGGCCCGCGACGGCGGCGCCGAGGTGGCCCGGGGCAACGCCAAGGTGCTATCCGCCCGGCTGAGCGACGCGCGCTTCTTCTGGGAGGAGGACCGCAAGGTCTCCCTGGAGAGCCGGCTGGAAAAGCTGAAGGGCGTGACCTTCCACGCCAAGCTCGGGACGATGTATGAGCGGGTGGAGCGGATTGAGGCGCTGGCCGTCCATATCGCAAAGATGATTGGTGCTGGCGCCGAGAGCGCCCGCGAGGCGGCTCGCCTCGCCAAGGCTGACCTTGGCACGGGCATGGTCGGCGAATTCCCAGAACTTCAAGGGATCATGGGCGGATATTATGCCCGTGCCGAAGGCCTCGGTGATGTGATCGCCGCGGCAATACGCGACCACTACAAACCTCAAGGACCTGGTGACGCCGTACCTGCCGACCTGATTTCGATCGCTGTCGCGTTGGCCGACAAGCTTGACGGCCTCGCCTCGTTCTTTTCGATCGAGGAGCGACCCACGGGTTCCCGCGATCCATTCGGTCTACGGCGTATGGCGCTAGGTATAATAAGAATAGTCACCGAAAACGGCCTTCGAATATCGTTTCATAACCTGCTTCCGTATACCCAGCTGGCCGCCGCTCCAACGCTCTATAAGTTTGGTGCTGAGGTCATTTGGGCCGAGGAAAAAACTGCGAAAGATGGGATCAAACGTAACCCAGGTGAAGGCCGAGCAGGTTTTTATCGGAATCTCTACGACGCAGATCCAAATTGGTTCACCAGTCGTCGGATCGTAGAATACACGGGCGGATTTCCTGACTTGGGAATTCTTCCATTCCTCGCCGACCGCCTGAAAGTCCTCCTCCGCGACCAGGGCAAGCGACACGATCTGGTCGACGCCGTCTTCGCCCTCGGCGACGACGACCTCGTCCGTATCGTCGCCCGCGTCGAGGCGCTGGACGCCTTCCTGACCACCGAGGACGGGGCCAATCTGTTGGCCGGCTACAAGCGGGCCACCAACATCCTCAAGGCCGAGGAGAAGAAGGGGCCGCTGCCCGAGGGGGCCGCGGAGGCGCTGGCGGACGCCCCGGCTGAGGAGGCGGCGCTGATCGCCGCCCTCGCAGAGGCCACTCCGATGGCGCAGGCCGCCCTGGCTGCCGAGGACTTCGGCGCCGCCATGGCCGCGCTCGCCGCCTTGCGCGGGCCTGTAGACGCGTTTTTCGAGAAGGTGCTAGTGAACGACCCGGATGCTGCGGTGCGGCATAACCGGCTGCGTTTGTTGTCCGAGGTGCGGGCGGTGATGGGCCGCGTCGCGGACTTCTCGATGATTTCAGGGTGAGAGCGATGATGGCGGCCGAGGCGATCACGACCAACGCGTGGGTCTATGGCTTCGGCGGCGGCGTGGCCGACGGCGACGCCTCGATGAAGAACCTGCTGGGGGGCAAGGGCGCCAACCTGGCGGAGATGAGCGCCCTCGGCCTGCCGGTGCCGCCGGGCTTCACCATCACCACCGAGGCCTGCGTCCACTACTATTCCAACGGCGGCCAGTATCCGGCGGACCTGAAGGGGCAGGTGGCCACCGCCCTGGCCAAGGTCGAGGCCGCTGCCGGCAAGACCTTCGGCGATCCTTCCGGTCCGCTGCTGGTCTCGGTGCGCTCGGGCGCCCGGGCCTCCATGCCGGGGATGATGGATACGGTGCTGAACCTCGGCCTCAACGACGCCACCGTCGAGGGGCTGGCCAAGCTTTCGGGGGACCGCCGGTTCGCCTTCGACAGCTATCGCCGCTTCATCCAGATGTATTCCAACGTGGTCCTGAACCTGGACCACCACATGTTCGAGGAGATCCTCGACGACCAGAAGGATCGGTTGGGGGTGTCCGTGGACACGGCCCTCAGCGCCAGCGACTGGGAGCAGGTGGTGGCCGAGTACAAGCAGGCGGTGATCCGTGAACTGGGCAAGCCCTTCCCGCAGGACCCGCACGACCAGCTATGGGGGGCGGTGAGCGCCGTCTTCGCCAGCTGGATGAACGACCGGGCCAAGTTCTACCGCCGCATGCACGACATCCCCGAAAGCTGGGGCACCGCGGTGAACGTGCAGTCGATGGTGTTCGGCAACATGGGCGACACCTCGGCGACCGGGGTGGCCTTCACCCGCAATCCCTCCACCGGCGAGAACCGGCTCTACGGCGAGTTCCTGATCAACGCCCAGGGCGAGGACGTGGTCGCCGGCATCCGCACGCCCCAGGCCCTGACCCGCGCCGCCCGCGAGGAGATGGGCGAGAAGGCCGCCTCGATGGAGGAGGCGATGCCGACGGTGTTCGCCGAGTTCCGCAGCGTGGTCGAGCGCCTCGAGCACCACTACCGCGACATGCAGGACATCNNGAAGGTGGCGGTGGACATGGCCGCCAGCGGCCTGATCACCGAGGCCGAGGCGATCATGCGCATCGAGCCGATGTCCCTGGACCAGCTGCTGCACCCCACCATCGACCCCAAGGCCGCCCGGGACATCATCACCACCGGCCTGCCGGCGTCCCCCGG
>PLSW01000119.1 GCA_003165275.1 Caulobacteraceae bacterium | reverse complement strand
CCGCCGCCCATGCCGGCGGTGATGAACACCATGTGGGCGCCGTCGAGATGCTCGCCGATCTCCATGCCGGACTCTTCGGCGGCGGACATGCCGATCTCGGGATGGGCGCCGGCGCCGAGGCCCTGCGTCACCGTCACGCCCAGCTGAATGCGCCGGTCGGTCTTCGAAAACGCCAGCTGCTGGGCGTCGGTGTTGGCGACGACGAACTCCACCCCCTCGAGCCCGGCTTCGATCATGTTGTTGACTGCGTTGCCGCCGGCGCCGCCGACGCCGAAGACGACGATCCTGGGCTTCAACTCAGTCGTACGCGGCGCGGAAAGATGAATGGCCATTGAAATCCCTGCGTCCTAAGTCCGTGGTGTCCGAAGCCCGACGACCCGCCCGCCGGACCGCGCCACGGATGACGTTAACTGAACGCCCGCCATCGTTAATTGGCGGTTAACTGCATAAGCTGAGTCGCCGGGGCGTCGACCCCGGGTGCGCAGAATTTCTTGATTCGAAAGCGGTTGCGGGACTTTGGGCCGCATCGTCGCACCCGATCGGGGACGCAGACCGTTGTTCTGGCGGCGGATTGAAAGCTTATCAACAGGGCGGCCGCGTTAACCCTGCGTAGAAGCCCCTAGGGCGCGCGGCGGCCATTCCCCTCGGAGATCGAGGACCAACCCCTGCGCGAGAGCCTACAGATTCTCCCGCAGCCAGGCCGCAGCCCGGCCGAGCGGCGTGGCGTGGCTGTTCTGGGTCTGGGAGGCGCGGGCCTTGGCGCCGGCGAGGGTGCGCAGGGTGACCACCTCCCGGGGGCCGAAGGCGGCGCGCTGCAGCACCCCGGCGGCCGCGCAGAAGGCCGGGCCGGAGGCGGCGTCGGCGAGGTGCGGCACCCGGCGCGGACGCCCCAGGCGCACGGGCCGGTCGAACACCCGCACGGCTACTTCGCGCACACCGGCCAGCTGACTGGCGCCGCCGGTGAGCACCAGGCCAGCGCCCGGCTCGACGGGCACGCCGGAGGCCTTGAGGCGCTCGCGCAGCAGCTCCAGGGTTTCTTCGACCCGGGGGGCGATGATGCCCTTCAGCAGGCTGCGGGGGGCCACCACCGGGCCGGCGCCGGGATCGTCGCCACGGGGCGGGGCCTCGATCATCTCGCGGTCCTCGTTGGCCGAGGCGATGGCCGAGCCGTGCAGGGTCTTGATCCGCTCGGCGCCGGCCATGGAGGTCGACAGGCCACGGGCGATATCGGCGGTCACATGGCCGCCGCCCACGGCGAGGCTGTCCACGTGCACCAGCGCGCCGTTGGAAAAGACGGCGACGGAGGTCGAGCCGCCGCCCATGTCCACGCAGATGCACCCCAGGTCCATCTCGTCGTCCTCGAGGGACGCCAGGGCCGAGGCGAAGGGGGCGGCGACCACCCCCTGGAATTCCAAGTGGGCGCGCTCCACGCAGTACTGCAGGGTCTGGAAGACGGTCTCGCTGATCGAGACCACCACCAGCTCCAGGCCGAGCTGGCGACCGAACATGGAGCGCGGATCGCGCACGCCGCGCTGGGCGTCCACGGACCAGGCCACGGGCAGGAGATGGATCGGCCGGCGGCCGGGCAGCCGCACCTGGGCCAGGGCCGCGGCGATGGCCCGGCTGAGATCGCCGTCGCTGATCGGACGCGCGCCGAGGGAGACCTGGGCGGAGACCCGGTGGCTGGCCAGCTGCCCGCCAGCGGTGGTGACCGTGACCCCCTGGACGCGCACGCCGGCGACTGTCTCGGCCCGCTCCACGGCCAGGGCGATGGCGTCGGCGGCCTCGTCCATGTTGACGATCGAGCCGCCGCGCACGCCGCGCGACTGCACGTGGCCGACGCCGACGGTGTGCAGCGTTCGGTCCTCGCGGTTGATCCCGCCAGGCTTCATGATGAAGCAGGTGACCTTCGCGGCCCCCAGGTCGAGCGCCGCCACCACGGGCGGTCGACCCGCCAGGGCTTTAAGGCCGTCCCGCGCTTCGCGCCGGTCTTCAAGTCGCGACATTCTGCCGAACCCCTACCAAAACCAATACTAAGCCCCGCCGGACGCAAGCTGTCCGGGCGGCGCCCCATCCCGTGGCCGCACGGCCACCAGTTCCGGATCGCGCAGGTCGATTCGCGCAAAGCCGAGTTCCAAAATCCGGGACTTCTGGTCGAGCTGATCGAGCTGGATCAGCGCCGAGTCCTCCCCCGTCGACGGCAGCTGGATCAGCCCCCCGTCCTTCATCCGCAGGTCCCAGCGGCGATCGTCGACGCGGACCAGGGCCTCCAACCGCTCCATCAGCCGGGGCCGCGAGCGGACCAGGGGCAGGATGGCGCCGGCGTTCTCCGCCGCCCCCTCCCCCACCACCAGGGGCAGGTCGGCGAAGCGGCAGGCGTCGGCCTCGGGAATGGCCCGGCCGTCCGGGTCGATCACCTGGGCCTTGCCGCCATGCTGCCAGACGGCCAGGGTCTGGCGCTGGGTGACGGCGATGACGATGGTGTCGGGCAGCAGGCGAACGACGCTGGCCTGCTTGACCCAGCCCACCTGCTCGATGGATTTGCGCAGGGCCTCCAGGTCCACCGCCAGGATCGGCTGGTCCTTGTAGAGGCGCGAGGCGCGGATGATGTCCGGCTGGGCCATGGGGGTGGCCCCCTGGATGGTCAGGGTGCGCACCCGCAGCCCCAGGGCGCCCAACTGGCGGTCCAGGGCGGAGACGCCGGAGCCGACCAGGTCGGTGGCCCGGTGCTGGGTCGCCAGGGCGGCGACAAGGCCGATGCCCACCGCGGCGGCGGCGACGATCAGCGCGATGCGGGGATGAAGATTGACGCTGGCGGCGGCGCTCAGCTTGCCGTGATCCATGAGCGGCGGCTTGGGTCCGCGCGGGCCGCGGGGCGGCGCCTTGGCCGAGCCCGGCGGCTTGCCCTTCCCCTGGCCCTGCGGCTGGGCGCGAGGCTTGGTCCGACTACGCGGCTCCCCCCGCAACACCGCGGCCATAGGCGTCCTCCACAATCCAGCACACGAGGTCGTCGAACCCCACGCCGACATGAGCCGCCTGCTCCGGAACGAGGGAGGTCGGCGTCATCCCGGGTTGGGTGTTGACCTCTAAAAGAACCAGAATGTCGTTAACGTCGTCATAACGAAGGTCCGATCGGGTAACACCTCGGCAACCCAAGGCGGCGTGGGCCCGCTCGGCCAGGACCATGGCGCGGGCGGCGACCTCGGCGGGAATGGCCGCCGGGATCACGTGGACGGACCCGCCCTCCCCGTACTTGGCGTCGAAGTCGTAGAAGCCGGCGCGCGGCTGGATGTCGGTCACCGCCAGAGCCTTGCCGTCCATCACCGCCACGGCCAGTTCCTTGCCGGGGATGTAGGGCTCGATCATCACCTCTTCGCCGTAGGTCCAGCTCTCGGCGATCAGGTCCTGCGGCGGGCCGTTGGCGCCCTCGAACACCAGGAACACCCCGACGGACGATCCCTCGGCGTTGGGCTTGACCACATAGGGCGGGGCCATGACGTGGCTCTGGGCGGCCACGAAGCGGTTGAACAGGCCGCCGCCGGGGACGGTGACCCCGGCCGCGGCGAGCACGGCCTTGGACTTGGCCTTGTCCATGGCCAGGGCGGAGGCGAGCACGCCGCAGTGGGTGTAGGGAATGGCCAGGGTCTCCAACACCCCCTGCACGCAGCCGTCCTCGCCCCATTCGCCGTGCAGGGCGTTGAAGACCACGTCAGGCTTCAGCGCGGTGAGCACCGCGGCGAGATCGCGGCCCGCGTCCACGCGGGTGACCTTCGCCCCGGACCGCTCCAGGCCGTCCGCGCAGGCGGCGCCGGTGACCAGGGAGACCGGCCGTTCGGAGGAGAGGCCGCCGAGGAGGACGGCGACGTGTTGGCCGGCGAGACGGGTGGACATGGGCGGGCTCTCAGAAGGGTTGGACGGTTGTTATCGCCGATCAAATCCTGCCGATCCATTGCCCGAAAATCAAAAACCCGCCGCGCAAGCCGGGGGCGGGTTTCGGTGACGGCTTGCCTGACTCGGTCGAGGTTCACGGGCGCGGGGCGCTGATTCAGGACCGAGTTAAGTAAACCGTCACCGAAACTCAATCCTAGCGGTCGACGTCGATAACCGCGGCGATCCCGGCCAGCAGGTTGGCGGCGGACACCGGCTTGGGAATCTCCCCGTCGAACAGGGCCGCCAGTTCGCCGCCGCCGCCGTCCGCGGTCCAGAGCAAGATGGGCGTGTGCCGGTTGGGACCGGACCCGCGACGGATCCGCCGGGTGGTCTCTATGCCATCCATGCCCGGCATGTGCCGGTCCATGAGGATCACGTCGAACACCCGGCCCTCGGCCGCCGCCAGGCCGCTCGCTCCATCGACGGCGGCGACGACCTCCGCGTCGCAGGCCTTCAGGATCGTCGTGGCCAGGTCGAGCTCGCGGGCGTTGTCATCGACGACGAGAATCCGGCAGCCGGGCGGGAGGCCCCCGTTCTCGTCGCGGGCCAGGTCGCACGGCCCGGTGCAGGCCGGCGCCGGGATGCGGAACCAGAAGCAGGAACCCTCGCCCGGCGTCGACTCCGCGCCGATCTCGCCGCCCATGGCGATCACGATCCCGCGACTTATCGCCAGCCCCAGTCCTGTGCCCCCGTGCCGCTTCGTCATGGTGCCGTCGACCTGGCTGAAACGCACGAACAACCGGTCCAGGTGATCGGCGGCTATGCCCTCGCCGGTGTCGATGACCCGCACGGACAAGGACTCCGCCGGGGCGTCGTAGGCGACGGCGATCTCCACCTGGCCTTGGTGGGTGAACTTGAGCGCATTGCCGACCAGGTTCAGCAGTATCTGGCGGAACCGGTCGGCGTCGAAGCACACAAAGGCGGGCAAGCCCTCAAGGCCAGTCAGCGACAGGCTGACGCCTTTCTCCTGAGCCCGCTCGGTCAGGAGTTCGCAAGCGTCGCGCAGCGGCCCGGCCGGGTCGGTTGGAATCGCCGCAAGACCCACGTCGCCGGCCTCGACCTTGGACAGATCCAAAACGCTGTTGATCGTGGCCAGCAGCGCCTTGCCGCCGGCGGCGATGCGGTCCGCGGCGCGCCGGACGCTGTCGGGCAGGTCGGCTTCGGCCTGGATCAGGTGCGAAAAGCCGATGACGGCGGTCAGGGGCGTGCGCAGTTCGTGGCTCATATTGGCCAGGAAATCGGACTTAGCCTCATTGACCTCCGCGGCCTGGCGCGCGGCGAGCAGGCTCTGTTCCAGGGCGCGTCGCTCACTGACGTCGCGATAGGTGGTATTGACGTGCGCCACGCGACCCTCGGCGTCGCGGACGGACACCGGGCTGCCCTCCATGCTGACATAGGCGCCGTCCTTGCGCCGCACCCGGTACTCGACCAGTTCAACGCCGTCTTCAGGGCCGGGGTTCAGACGCCGGATGAGCGCGGCCTCGGCCATGGCGCGGTCGTCGGGGTGAGTGAGATCGACGGCTGGGCTCCCGACGAGGTCTTCGGGCGCATAGCCCAGTCGGGCGCAGGACGGCGAGACGTATAGGATAATGCCGTTAGGGTCGAACTGAACGGTGATGTCCCGCTGCGCCTCGGCGAGCAGCCGGTATCGGGCCTCGCTGACCACCGCCGCCAGCCGGGCGGTTTCCGACGCCTCAAGGGCGGCCTGCACAATGATCTCCGCCTGGGTGCGCTCGGTGACGTCGCGGGCGAGGTCGAAATAGCCGGTGAGTTCGCCGGTCGCCGGATGACGCAGGGCCACCGGGTTGCTCTCCAGGATCCGCACGCCGCCCGATTGTTGGCGGATCCGGTAGGCGACGCGGAACGGCTCGATCCGACGCGACCGACCCACCTGGGCGAAGGCGGCCTCCACCTTGGCGCGATCGTCCGGGTCGATGAAGTCCCAGATCGAACGGCCGACGATCGACCCCGGCTCCTCGCCGAGGATCGCCCGCGCAGCCGGGGAGATATAGCTGATCACCCCCAGGCGGTCGAACTGGCTGATGAGGTCGCTCGAACCCGCCGCGAGCAGACGCAGCTGCTGCTCGCGGGTGGCCCTGGCCAGCGCCGCGGCCTTGCGCTCGGTGATGTCGCGGCAGGTGTCCTGAACCTCCAGCACCTCGCCGCTGACCGGGTCCCGTCGAACCGTCGGCCGCGATTCGATCCAGATGATCACGCCGTCCTTGCGGACCATGCGGCGCTCGAAGCTAGGAAAGGGTGTCGACGCCTGCTCCCGCCATAGGCGGACGAACGAGGCGGCGACCTCGGCCTGGTCCTCGGGGGGGAACAGGATCGACAGGTTGCGGCCGATCAACTCGGCGGGCTCGTAGCCCAACACCCGCTTGACCGACGGAGAGATGTAGCTCGTCGACCCGTCCGGCCCACAGGATATGATCACATCACTGGCGGTCTCGGTCAGATGACGGAAATGGATCTCGCGCGCTTCAAGCGCCTCGTGCGCGCGCAGGCTGTCGGTAATGTCCTGGCACATGCCGGTGATCGTCGGCCTACGGCCTTGGCCGGGCCTGGTGTTGCTCAGCACCACGCTCAGGATCCGGTGCGCGCCGTCCGGCTGGATGGCCCGCTGGCGCAGGCGCGAAACTTCGTCCGGCAGCAGGTGCAGACGTTCCATCGCCGCCTGCCCGGCCATCACGTCGTCGGGATGGATCCGCGTCCACAACTCCTCCGCCCGGCCCTCCAACTGGTCGGGCGTCAGGCCGAAAGCCGCGTAGAGCATCAGCGAGGCCGACAGCATCCGGCCGTGGCGATCAAGGGTGCAGTGGCCAAGGCCGGCAAGCTGCTCGGCGTTTTCGAGCTGCGATCGGGCGATCTCCAGCGCGACCCTGTCGCGTCGGGCGTCGATGATATCGCGCAGGCCGCCTGCAAAATCGATCAGCTCGCCGGCGATCCCTGATCGATCGACGCGCCGCGGAGCGGTGTCGGCGATATAGAGCGCGCCCAGAAGCGCGCCCCGGGCGTCACGCAGCGGTACGGCGGCCAGGAAGGCTGCCGGCGGGTCGCTCAGCGCCGCGAGTTCGGGGGCCTGGACGGACGCGTCGACGAACGCCAGCACGCCATCGCCCTGGCCGATACGGCGGCATAGCGCGGCGTCCCATTCGCCGCCCGCACGTTTGTGCGACGCGCCCGCCTGTCCGGCGGCGGTCCAGGCCAGGCCGGCGACGGAAACCTCGAACATGTGGGCCGCGCCGCGCAGCAGGGCGTCGACGCCGCGATCACCTTCGGCGCCGAAGGTCCTTACCGGCCGACGCGCGTTGGAGGCGTCCGCGGACATGCGGACGATCCGCCCACCGCCCGCCTGCCCGCGGCCATCGTCCTCTCGTTTCCCTTCCCCGGCGTCCATCCGTGTCCTCGCCCATGTGAATGGGGCCGAAGCGCCCGCAAGAGCGCCTCTCCAGGGTCGCCATTTGCAACCCACGCACGCGAACAACACTGGGCCGCGCCGCCTAACGGCAGGTAAGCACATCGCGATTCCACTACTTGTGCGACAATATGTCTTAGCGTCGCAGGTTCCGTTGAACGCAATTCAGGGTGTAATTAACCACAATATTTACAATGTTAAATACGCTTTCATGGGAGGATCATTGATGAACTTGCGACCGAAGGCCGCCGTCGGGCGGTAGCGGCATCTCGGCTCATACGCCGAGGTTTGAAATGATCAAGGGAACGACATGCTAGTGCTGGTTGTCGAGGACGACGAGGCGGTTCGCGAGCTTGTGGTCAGAACTCTGAGCGGAGATGGTCACACCATCATCGCGGCGCGGGATGGGCTGGAGGCGCTGGCGATCATCGAGACGACGATGCCGGACGCGGTCGTCCTCGACGTGCACATGCCGAACATGAATGGCTTCGAGGTGCTGAACCACCTGCGCAGCATGGACGATACCGAAAACGTGCCGATCCTGATGCTCACGGCCCGCGGCTCGCTTGCCGACGTGCAGCGCGCCAAGAACCTGGGCGCCACGGATTTCATCTGCAAACCCTTCGCCACCCGTCTGCTGCTGCGCCGCGTGGACCGGATGCTCAACCCGCAGGAAGAGGCGGAGGAAGAAACGGCGGGGTCAGAGCAGATCTAACGGACCGTTGTCCGTCTCGAACGTCCGGATGGGCCGCGAGAGATCAAAACGCCGTCAGCGCGACGCTGGTGGGCCCGTGCGATTGCTCAGGCCGCGGACATGCGGCGTTGCGCTTATCCTCGCCCGATCCGCTTGATCTCCCACTCCAGCTCCACCGCCAGCTTCTCCCGCACATCCGCCCGCACCGCCTCGCCCAGCCCCTCGAGATCGGCGGCCGTCGCCTCGCCGCCGTTGATCAGGAAGTTGGCGTGCAGGTCCGAGAACATCGCCCCGCCGAAGGGTTTGCCCCGCCAGCCGGCGGCGTCGACCAGGCGCCAGGCGCTGTCGCCGGGGGGGTTCTTGAAGGTCGAGCCGCCGGTCCTTTCCCGGATCGGCTGGGCGGCCTCCCGGCGCTGGCTGATGGCGCCCATGCGGGCGGCGATGGCCTCGGGGGCGTCGGGCCGGCCGCGGAAGACGGCGCGGGTCCAGAGAATCCCCTCCGGGGCGGCGCTGTGGCGATAGGTGTAGCCGAAGCCGGCGAGGTCGAGGCTCACCGCCTCTCCGCCCCGGGTGATCCCCTCGGCGCGGACCAGGACGTCCTTGGTTTCAGAGTCGTAGCAGCCGGCGTTCATGGTCAGGGCGCCGCCGATGGTCCCGGGAACCCCGGAATAGAACTCCAGCCCGGCGATCCCCGCCTTGGCCGCGGCCCGGGCGACGGCGGCGTCGAGGGCGCCGGCGCCGGCGGTGACCGTGGCTGTCTCAGCGTCCGCCGCGACCTCGGCGAAGCCGCGGCCCGCCAGGCGGATCACCACCCCCTCCACGCCCCCGTCGCGGACAATGAGGTTGGAACCGACGCCGAGGGCGGTGACGGGGATGTCGGCGGGCAGCGCGCGCAGGAGCTGCGCCAGGTCGTCCGCATCCGCCGGCAGAAACAGCACGTCCGCCGGCCCGCCGACCCGCAGCCAGGTGAACGGGCCGAGGGGCTCGTCGCGCAGGAGCTTGCCGCGGACGGGGGGAAGGCGGTCGCGCCAGGTCATAACGTAGGATGCGTGAAGTGAGGCCTTCTCCCCTTGGGGGAGAAGGCCTTTTCGCGATTTGCGTCATCCCTTCAACGCCACCAGTTGCTCCGGCAGGGCGTAGGCCCAGGTGGTTATGTCGCCGGCGCCCAGGCAGATGACGAGGTCGCCGGGCGAGGCTTCTTCGGCGACGATCGCCGCAAGGGCTTCGGGCCCCGATAGCGCGAGCACCCGGCGGTGGCCCCAGCGGCGCAGGCCCTCCACCAGGGCGTCGCGGTCGGCGCCCTCGATGGGCGTCTCGCCGGCCGGGTAGACATCCGCCACCAACACTGCGTCGGCGTCGTTGAAACAGCCGCAGAACTCCTGGAACAGGTCGCGCAGGCGGCTGTAGCGGTGCGGCTGGACGACGGCGATCACCTTGCCGCCGCTCACCGCCCTGGCCGCCTTGAGGGCCGAGGCGATCTCAACCGGATGATGGCCGTAGTCGTCCACCACCCGCACGCCCCCCGTCGTGCCGGTGGTCGTGAAGCGGCGCCGCACCCCGGCGAAACCGGCCAGGCCCGAGCGGATGGCGTCGTCGCCGACCCCGAGCTCCCGCGCCACCGCGACGGCGGCCAGGGAATTGAGCACATTGTGCAGGCCCGCCATGGGCAGGTGGACGCCTTCCACCAGGGCCGGTTCGCCCTTCAGCGGGGTGACGACGATGTCGAAGTCGGCGCCGTCGGGGCCCATGCTGATGTTGGTCGCCCGCACCTCGGCCTGGGGGTTGGTGCCGTAGGTGACCAGCCGGCGGTTGTCGATCCGCGCCGCCATGGCCTGGACCTCGGGATGGTCGATGCACAGGGCCGCGAAGCCGTAGAAGGGGATGTTCTCCACGAAGTCCTGGAAGGCGCGCCGGACCGCCTCGAACTCGCCGTAGTGGTCCAGGTGCTCGGGGTCGATATTGGTGACCACCGCCACGGTGGCCTTCAGCTTCAGGAAGGTGCCGTCGCTCTCGTCCGCCTCGACGACGATCCATTCGCCCTCGCCCACCTTGGCGTTGGCGCCGTAGGCGTTGTTGATGCCGCCGATGACCACGGTGGGGTCCATGCCCCCGGCGTCGAGCAGGCTGGCGATCAGGGCGGTGGTGGTGGTCTTGCCGTGGGTG
>PLSW01000261.1 GCA_003165275.1 Caulobacteraceae bacterium | reverse complement strand
GCCTACCTAATGCGAATTGAGCCATCCACAAAGAGTCGGCGTTAGCGCGGGCTGGTATAAGAGGGTGCGTGGTTCGAGACGCTCCCTGCGGTCGCCCTCACCATGACTAGGGTCGTGGGCTGCAATACATATCAGTCATGGTGAGGAGCGCGCGCCTTGCGCGCGTCTCGAACCACGCACCCGTTGGCCGCGGCCCTGTTTCGTTGGAGAGCGTTTTCGCCGCTAGGCCCGGGCCCGCTCCACCGTCTCCACCGGCGGGCAGGCCCGCAGCGCGGCGGCGATGTTGGTCAGGTGGCGGGCGTCACGGACGTCGATGTCGAAGTCGACGTCGAAGAAATCGCCCTGGCGGTGATGCATGCGCAGGCCGACGATGTTGCCGCCGGCCTCGCCGATAATGGTGCAGGTCTGGCCGAGGACCCCGGCTGCGTCGCGGATGGTCGCGCGAAGCCGGCCCTGCGAGACGGTGTTTTTCTCAGCCTCCGGCGTCCATTGCAGGTCGCGCCAGAGGTCGTCGCGCTCTTCGAATTCGGCGAGCTTGGCGCAATCGATGGTGTGGACGTCCAGCCCACCGCCGTCCTCGCGCAAAATCCCGACGATGCGGTCGCCGGCCACCGGGTTGCAGCACTCGGCGAAATGCAGCGTCACCCCGGGGGTCAGTCCGCTGCCGCGGACATAGAGCCGCGCGCCCTTGCCGCTCTCGATGCGCCGGCGGGCGGCGGCGGCGGCCTTCTCGGTCTCTCCGAGGCCCGGAAAGGCCACCTCGAGCACCTGGTTGGGGGCGACGCGGCCGCGGCCGACGGCCTCGAACAGGTCCTCCTCGGTGGCGGCGACGAACCGCTCCAGGGCCGGGCGCAGGCTGACGTTCGCCCGCGCCTTGCCCGCCCGTTCGAAGGTCTGGTCGAGGGAGGCGCGGCCAAGACGGATGAACTCGTCCTTCTCGGTCTGGCGGATGTGGCGCCGGATCGCGGACCGGGCCCGGCCGGTGACGGCCAGGGACTGCCATTCGGGATGGGCGACCGCCTTGGCGCCGCGGATCACCTCCACCACGTCGCCGTTGACCAGGGGCGTGCGCAGGGGCCGTAGCTCCCCGTTGACCTTCACGCCCACCGTGGTGTCGCCGATGTCCGAGTGGACCGCGTAGGCGAAGTCGAGCGGCATGGCGCCCCGGGGCAGGCTGATCAGCCGGCCCTTGGGGGTGAAGACGAACACCTGGTCGAGGAACATCTCCATCTTGGCGTGTTCGACCAGGTCCTCGGCGTCGCCGCCGTGTTCCAGCACCTGGACGAGGTGGCGCAGGTTGGCCAGGGGATCGCGGCCGCCGGCGGCCTGCATGGCCTCGGCGTCGAAGCCATAGGACTGGTCCTTATAGTGCCAGTGGGCGGCGACCCCATCCTCGGCGACCCGGTCCATGGCCTCGGTGCGGATCTGCATCTCGATGCGCATGCCCTTGGGGCCGACCACCGTGGTGTGCAGGGAGCGGTAGTTGTTGCGCTTCGGCGTCGAGATGAAGTCCTTGAACCGCTCGGGCACGCAGGGCCACGCCCGGTGGATGACGCCGAGGGCCTTGTAGCAGTCGGCCTCGCTGTCGACGATGACGCGAAACGCATAGATGTCCGACAGCTGGGAAAAGCCGATCGACTTGCGCTGCAGCTTTCGCCAGATCGAATAGGGATGTTTCTCGCGGCCAAAGACCCGCGAGGCGACGCCGGCCTGCTCCAGCCGGCCGGAGATTTCGCCGCTGACCACCGCGACAGCCGCGCCCTGGTCCCCGCGCAGGGTCTCCAGGCGGCGGATGATGGCGGTGCGGGCGACGGGATTGAGGTGCTGGAAGGCCAGCTCCTCCAGCTCGGTGCAGATGCGCTGGCAGCCGATCGAGCGGGCCAGCGGGGCATAGATGTCGCGGGTTTCCCGGGCGATGCGCTCGCGCTTGTCCTGGCGCTTGATGTGGTGGAGCGTGCGCATGTTGTGCAGCCGGTCCGCCAGCTTCACCATCAGCACGCGCACGTCCTTGGAGATGGCCAGGATGAATTTGCGCAGGTTCTCGGCCTGACGCAGGTGCTCGGAATTCAGCTCCAGGCGGGAGAGCTTGGTCACCCCCTCCACCAGTTCGCCGATCTCGGCGCCGAACAACTCGTCGATGTCGGCGCGGGTGACCGGGGTGTCCTCGATCACGTCATGTAGCAGGGCGGTGACGATGGTGGCGGTGTCCAGCCGGTACTCGGTCAGGATCCCGGCGACCTCGATGGGATGGGCGAAATAGGGATCGCCCGAGGCCCGCATCTGCGAGCCGTGCATACGCATGCCGTAGACATAGGCGCGGTTGAGTAGGGCCTCGTCCGCGGTGGGGTCGTAGCTCTTGACCCGCTCGATCAGTTCGTACTGGCGCAGGAACTTGGGCCGCGGCTTGGCTTCGGCCGCGACTTCGGTCTTCGGCGTGATGATTTCCGCGGCCGGTTCAACGACCGCCGCGTCGGAAGCTGGTTCTGAGCCCTCGGGGCTCAGTACCGCTCCTCTTGACCGCCGTCGCGGTCGCTCTGCAGGGCCCGAACCAGTTCCTGTTCGCTCATGTGCTGGTGCTGCGGATCGGCCAGCAGCAGCAGGGCTTCGGCCTCTTCCTCGGCGTCGGCGTGCTCGTCGACACGCTGCAGGCTGGTGATCAGGCCTTCGCGAAGGCCCTCGGCGTCGACCACGTCGTCGGCGATTTCGCGAAGGGCGACGACCGGGTTCTTGTCGTTGTCGCGGTCGACGAGCAGCGCGGAGCCGGCGGAGATCGCCCGCGCCCGGTGCGCAGCGAGCAGCACCAGGTTGAAGCGGTTGGGAACCTTCTCGACGCAATCTTCGACGGTGACGCGGGCCATGGAGTCCTCGGACGGGGGAATAGAACCGGGGAAAATAGAGTGCGGCGCGCGATGTTGCAACGCCGCAGCGGCGTCAAATCCAATATAAAGTGCTGAAATCACGTCCAATCAGGCGGGCACGGCGTCGCACCCGACTGTCGCGCCCTGCGCCAGCGCCGCCGCGGTCTCTCCGAGAACCGGATGCCGCCACTCGGGCGCGATCTGCGCCAGCGGGCCCATGACAAACAACCGCTCGGCGGCGCGGGGGTGCGGCAGGGTCAGGTCGGGGCCATCCAGCACCGTCCGTCCATGCGCGACCAGGTCGAGGTCCAGCGTCCGGGCCGCATTGCGCTCGCCCCGCTCGCGGCCGAATTCGCCCTCGATCTGCGCCAGGGCGACCATGACCTCGGCAGGCGCCAGCCCGGTCTCGACAATCGCCAGACCATTGAGGTAGTCAGGCGCGGTCGGATCGGGCCAGGCGGCGGAGCGCCACCAGGCGGATCGTTTCACCACCCGCAGTCCGACGGCTGACAGGCGCGCGACGGCCGCCTCCAGCAGGGCTTTCGAAGAGTCGAAGCCTCCGCTCAGATTGCTGCCCAGGGCGATCAGGACGGCGTCTTCGTACATTAAGGCATTTGATCCAAGGATTTGAAGAATGACATTTTATCCGACCGACCGACTCGCCCTGTTCATCGACGGCGCTAACCTCTACTCGGCCTCGAAGGGCCTCGGCTTTGACATAGATTATAAGAAGCTTCTGGCGGAATTCCGCACCCGCGGGGTGCTGGTGCGGGCCTACTACTACACCGCCCTGGTGGAGGATCAGGACTATTCGCCGATCCGGCCCCTGGTGGACTGGCTGGACTACAACGGCTTCTCCCTGGTGACCAAGTCGGCCCGGGAATACACCGACAGCCAGGGGCGAAAGCGCTGGCGCGGCGACATGGACATCGAGATCGCCTGCGACATGCTGGAAATGGCCGGCCATGTGGACCATGTGGTGCTGTTCTCCGGCGACGGGGACTTCCGCCGACTGGTCGAGTCGGTGCAGCGCCAGGGGGTGCGGGTGACCGTCGTCTCGACGATGAAGTCGCAGCCGCCCATGGCGTCGGACGACCTGCGCCGGCAGGCGGACAGCTTCGTCGATCTCGCCGACCTCTCCTCGATCATCGGGCGCCCCGCGCGGGCGCCCCTGCCCCGATTCATCCAGGGCGACGCCGACGCCGATACGGACGCCTGAGGGCGTGGGAAACCCCGCCTCAACCGCCGAGCCCGCCCGCGACTGTCCCCTCTGCCCCCGCCTCGTGGCCTACCGGAGGGAGAACCAGGCGCAGCATCCCGACTGGTTCAACGGACCGGCGCCCTCGTTCGGGGACACCGGCGGCCGGCTGCTGGTCGCCGGTCTCGCCCCCGGCCGCATGGGCGCCAACCGCACGGGACGGCCGTTCACCGGGGATTTCGCCGGGGTGCTGCTCTATGAGACCCTGCTGAAGACCGACTTCGCCACCGGCCGCTATGAGGCGCGGTCGGACGATGGCCTGCAGCTGCACGACTGCCTGGTCTCCAACGTCGTCCGTTGCGCGCCACCCGGTAACAAGCCGACGCCGCTGGAGGAGGCCACCTGTCGGCCGTTCCTCGCCGCCCAGATCGCGGCCATGCCCAATCTGCGCGCCATCGTCACCCTGGGGGACGTCTCCCGGCGAAACGTGCTGCGCGCCCTGGGCCACAAGGCCGGCGCGGTGGAACCGGGGCATGGGGTTGAGACCGACCTCGGCCGCTACCGGATTTTCAACAGCTATCACTGCTCGCGGCTGAACACGAACACCGGCCGCCTCACCCCGGCCATGTTCGAGACTATTTTTTTACGCGTTCGCGTCTTCCTGGAAACGAAACCTGCACCATAGGAACGTATTCTCAGGGCTGACGTTCGACAGACGTCCAAGCCGAGAAGAGCGTTTCGATGACCCACCTTCAGCCCGCCTTGGGGCGCGACGACAGCCTGAGCGAACAGATCTGGGTCTCGCCCATGTGGCCGATGATGGCCGCCCTGGTGGTGCTGGGCTGCGCGGGCCTGGGTCTGGCGCATAAGCACGGCCGCATGATCACCCACGGCCCGGCGCCGGTGGCCGCCCAGGACGTCAAGGCGGCTCCCAGCGGCGGCGCCCTCACCGCGGCGACTTTCGCCAAGCCTGAGACCCTGCCGGCGGCGGAAAGCCAGTAGGGCGTCTGACCTTCCAAAGTAGAGGGTCTAACCTTCCCAACGTCGTTCGGCGGACCGTCGCCCCCTCAGTCGGCTTCGCCGACTGCTTCCCCGTTTCACGGTGGAGCAAAGCGTTCGAACGATCTCCTCCACCGCGTAGCGGGGGAGGTGGACCCGAAGCGAAGCGAGGGGACGGAGGGGGCGTCGGTCCGCCGCGACTCAGGTTCGTTCTATACCACCCGCGCTCCTAGCAGCCTGTCGGACT
>PLSW01000276.1 GCA_003165275.1 Caulobacteraceae bacterium | reverse complement strand
CGGCGCCGGCGCCGCGACCTGCGCCCGCGCCTCGCCGACCGCCGCCAGGGCGATCGCCGAGGCCCCTAGCGCCCAGAGCGCCCGCCGAGATGTATTGACCTTGAATCCCTTGGCATGACTGCGCATGCATCCCCCCTATGTCCAGCCGACGCCCGTTTCGGCGCCTGTGTTTGCTGGCCGGAAGGTTCGCGATTGGCCGGGGCCCGCGCAACTATCGATGCTGATAGGGTGGCTGGGGGTTGGGGTGGTTGTGGCGAGGGGGTATGGCGGGGAGAACGCGCCTCCGCTCCTCCCCCATAAATGGGGGAGGAGCGCTGCGGCCGGGCCGTCGCTGGGCGGCGTTGAAGGCGCCCCATAGTCCAGTTGGTCAAACGACCGCGATGGTGGCGCAGTCACTGAGTTTCAGGATAGCGAAGGCAATTCGAATGGTGAGCGCGAGCCAATGACCGCGAAGTCGACCATGACGGCGCGCTGCCGATGCGGCGGCGTCGAAATCGAAGCGATCGGCGCGCCGATCGTAAGCACCGTCTGTTACTGCGCCGACTGCCAGACCGGCTCGCGGCAGATCGAGGCCTTGCCCACCGCCGGCGACGTGCGGGATGCGGACGGCGGCACGGCCTACATCCTCTTTCGCAAGGACCGCCTCAAGTGCTCGAAGGGCGCCGCCCTGCTGAAAGGCTACAAGATCAAAGCCGGTTCGGTGACGAACCGGCTGGTCGCCACCTGCTGCAACTCGGCGATGGTCATGAATTTCGACAAGGGACCCTTCTGGGTCTCAGCCTACAGGGCGCGGTTCCAGGGCGACCTGCCGCCGCTGGACATGCGGATCTGCACAAGGTCCAGGCCCGGCGGCGTCGCCATCCCCACCGACACGCCCAGCTATCCCGGCTACCCCCCGGCGTTGATGTTGAAGCTCCTGACATCAGGCCTGGCGATGTGGCTTCGTCGATGATGTCCCAGGCCGCGCGGGCCCGCCGCGCCGCGGCGACGCGAAGAGCGTCGCCATTGACACGGCCAGACGCCAGAGCGCCAATCTCGCAAGGGGTTCAGGGACGATCCCCGTCATGAATGACGGGGGGACCAAGCACAGGCTGAGCTGACCTTTTTCCGGGCAATGATGGTTGCTTGATTTAGGTTTGTAACCCGTGATTGCAGTCAGCCCTTTCGTGGTCTAACTTCTGCTTTGGGGATGGTTGGCTGAAGTTGCCACATCCGGGCAAATGCGCAAGCTTCTACCCTTGGGGGCCTTGTCCGCCCCCTAAAGCCCCAGCACCAACCGCGCCATGATGTTCCGCTGCACCTCGTTCGACCCGCCATAGATCGACGCCGCCCGGTCGTTGAGGTAGCGCGCCGTGGTCACCAGCCCGTGCTCCGGCCCCACATAGTCCACGTTAGCCCCCGGCGCCCGGGCCTCCGGCTGGTCCACCCAGGCATAGGCGCCCAGCGCCTCAAGGGCGATCTCGTCCAGGCGCTGCATCAGCTCCGTGCCCTGCACCTTGAGCATGGACGAGGCCGGGCCGGGGGGCTGGCCCGAGGCCAGGGCCGCCAGCACCCGGTGCTCGGTCATCTCGATGGCGTCCAGGGCGATGGCGGCGGCCGCCAGCTTGGCGCTGAAATCCCCGTCGTCGATCAGCGGCGAGCCCTCGTCGGAACATTCCTCCGCCGCCATCCGCCGCAACCGGTCCAGGGCCACCCGCAGCCCCGCCGCCGATCCGCCGCCGCGCTCGAATTCCAGCAGGTACTTGGCCACCGTCCAGCCGCTGTTCTCGTCCCCCAGCCGGCCGGAGGCGGGAACCCGCACGCCGTCGAAGAAGACCGCGTTGACCTCATGGTCGCCGGCCAGGGTGATGATCGGCCGCACGGTGATCCCGGGGGCGGCCATGTCCAGCAGCAGGAAGGTGATCCCGGCCTGCGGCTTTCCCCCCCGCTGGGTGCGCGCCAGGCAGAACATGCGGTTGGCCCAGTGGGCGTGGGTGGTCCAGATCTTCGAGCCGGTCAGGACGTAGTCGTCCCCGTCCCGCGCCGCCGCCAGCTGCAGGGCGGCCAGGTCGGACCCGGCCCCGGGCTCGGAATAGCCCTGGCACCAGTAGTCCTCGCCGGAGAGGATGCGCGGCAGGTAGTGGGCCTTCTGCTCCGGCGAGCCGTAGCCCATGATCACCGGCCCCACCATGCGCAGCCCCATGGGCGCGAGGCTCGGCGCCCCGGCCCGGGCGCATTCGGCGGCGAAGATGTAGCGCTGCATGTCGCCCCAGCCGGGGCCGCCGTATTGCGCCGGCCAGCTGGGCGCCGCCCAGCCGCGCTGGTGCAGGATCCTTTGCCAGGCGAGGCTGTAGTCCTTGTCCATGAACACGCTGGTCGCCCGGCGCCCGGCCTGGCGAAGCGCCGGGGTCAGGTGGTCCGCCAGGAAGGCCCGCACCTCGTCCTGAAAGGCGATGTCCGCCCCGGTCAGCTCCAGATTCAACGCCGTTCCTCGCGCTCTGCGGGCCGTCTCGCCCCCGCGGCCGTCCACCCGGCCGCTTACCTGACTGTTTGAAGCCCAACCGGCTTCGCTTACAAGCTATCGGCGACGATAGCTGGGCGCGCCCTGGCCGTTTGGCCGGATCGGAGACTTTGGATGCAGACGCCGGATGCGGACGCCCTCGGCCTGGTGGATGGCTACGCCGCCGAGATCGGCGCCCTCGGCCGCGAGATCGGCCTGCCGTTCATCGCCGTCAGCGCCGACCTTTCCAGCCCCGACCCGATGGTGGACGCTGCGGGCCGCGCCTACGCCGAGACCCTGTTCCAATGGGTGGATCCCAAGCTGGAATACTGGAAGGATCGGGGGTTCGCGCTGAAATCCCCCTTCGTCCAGGCCGCCCGCTTCATGGCCGAGCCCTTCTATTACGCGCAGGGGCGGCTGATGACCTGGCGGCCCTCGTCCAGCCTGGACGCCATCGACGCCACCGCCGCCACCCGGGACCACGGGGTCGGCAGCGCCATCGTCGCCCCGGCCTACCTGCCCGGCGGGGTGATCGGGGCGGTGGTCTGGGCCAGTCCCGACGCGGACCTGGACGTGGCGACGGTGTTCGCCGCTTGGGCCGGCCCCCTGCATGCCCGGGTGCTGCGGTTCATGAGCGCCTACCACGACGCCCGCGGCGAGCTGCCCTCGCCGGCCGCCCTGCGCCTGACCCGCCGGGAGATCCAGTGCCTGAAGTGGGCCGCGGCCGGCAAGACCGACCAGGCCATCGCCGACCTGGTCCACATCTCCGCCCCCACCGTCCGCTTCCACCTGAAGAACGCCGCCGCCAAGCTGCGGGTGGTCGGCCGCTCCCAAGCCGTCCGCGAGGCCGCGGCCCTCGGCTACGTGGGCCTGGGCTTCAACCCGGCGCCAAGGGGCAGGGTGGGGACGTAGGTTAAGGCGGGGTTCCGTCAGAAGCGGACCGGCTGGGTTGCGACGGTCCGACGCCCCCTCAGTCGGCTTCGCCGACAGCTCCCCCGTTTCACGGTGGAGCAAAGCGATGCTTGTCCTCCACCGCGAAGCGGGGGAGGTGGCAGTGAGCGAAGCGAACTGACGGGCGTCGGTCCGCCGCACAGGCCCCCTACCCCGGAACCGTCCGCCCCATCCGCGCATAGGCGGCCCGCGCCTCGTCCGGCGGCGCCTTGGCGGCGACCTTGGCCAGCAGCGGCAGGGCGGCGTTCGCCGCCGCCAGCCGCAGCGGTTTCACCGGCAGCTTCAGCAACGCCGGCAGGTCCCCCGGCAACAGGGCGATGGAGGCCTGCACCACCAGCGGCTGCAGCACCCGGCCGACGATCCCGATGGGGGAGGTGGTGGAGACGATGCCGAGGAACTCGTCGATGATCGGATGGGGGACCAGCTTAGGCCGCATCCGAGCGAACCAGGCCTCGACCTCGGCCACGGAGCCGGGAACATCCACCGCCCCGAAGGCCTGGCCGATCCTGGCGCCCTCGGCGTAGTAGCGATCCTGCTCGGCGGGGCTGAGCGGCGCCACATAGCGGTTATAGGCGTTCATGAACCCCCAGCCGGCGGTGATGTGCACCCAGGTCATCAGCTCGGGGTCGAGGGCGGTGTAGGCCTGGCCCTCCGGCGTCACGCCGCTGACCCGCTGGTGCATGCGGGTGACCATGTCGATCCGCGCCTGCGCCGCCTTGGTGGGGCCATAGGTGGTGATCAGCGTCGCCTCGCCGGTGCGCTGCATGCGCGTCAGGGGGTCGGTCTTGAAGATCGAGTGGTCCCAGACCCCCGAGCGCACCCGCGGCTCGGCCAGCTCCAGGATCACCGCGGCGATGCCGCCCACGGCCAGGGCGATGGGGTTGGCGTGGACGCGCCAGGCGACGCTGTCCGGTCCGAACATCCCCGGATCGCCCTTGGGCAGCGAATAGTCGACCCCGCCGGTGTTCAGCCCGCCCAGGCCGGGCAGGGTGGGCGCGCGCCTCGAGGCCGGCGGCTTTCGGTCAAGCCGGGCGGGTTTGGGGGTGTCGAGAGTGGTCATGGTCCGCCAAACCTGGGGCCGGGGCGCCCCCGGCGCAAGCTGTCGGATTCGACAGGCCGGCCGGGTCCTATGGCCGCTCCCCGGCGAGGGCGCTCAGCCCCGGGCGGGTTGCGCGCCCATCATCCGCCGCATCATCGGCCACAGCTGGGAGATAGCGGCGACGAAGCCGATCACCGTGGCGACCGCCTGGAACCAGCCCCAGGCCGCCGAGACCAGGGCGCCCGCGAACACCGCCTGGGTAGCCGGGAACAGCAGCCGCCCGACGATGATGCGGAAGCCCGCATAGGCGCTGGAATATTCGATGGAGACCCGGGTCATCGCCGCGTCCACCACCACCGCCAGCACCGGCGCCCACAGCAGCGGCAGCGCCAGGATCAGGCCAAGGATGATGAGCGCCAGCTTGGTGGTCAGCCCCTCGCGGGCGAACACGGTCGCTGCCAGGAACACCACCAGCAGCAGGCCGAGCAGGCCCAGGACGACCGGCAGGATCAGGTCCGCCAGCCGGATCAGGTCCATATGCAGCACCAGCGAGCCCGCCAGGCCCGCCACCAGCACCCCGAGGAAGGCGAGGAACCAGGCCGCGCCGTACTGGCCGAGGCGGGTCCTGAGCAGGCTGCCGTTCATGGTCGTCGAGCCCCTTGATCTCGGCCGGGATCATGCCGCCGGCCACGCGGGCCGTCGAGACCTAATCATTGTGCGGCGGCCGGCGCCCCTCAGTCGGCTCCGCCGACAGCTTCCCGCACGCGGGGAGCAATCAAAGTTCCTCGAGTCCTCCCCGCGTGCGGGGAGGTGTCAGCGCGAAGCGCTGACGGAGGGGAATTCGCCCCCCTGTCCGCCTTGCCGCAGCCGGAGGGCGCCCTGGGGCTATTTCGGTGACAGTTTACTTAACTCGTCAGCCGGCGGTTGGCGCGCCGCGACGCGGGGCGAGTTAAGTAAACTGTCACCGAAATAGCAGTCCCCTAAGCCCGCTCGAACACCGCCGCTATGCCCTGGCCGCCGCCGATGCACATGGTCTCCAGGCCGTAGCGGCCGTCCCGGCGCTTCAGTTCACGCAGCAGGTTGGCGAGGATCCGGCCGCCGGTGGCGCCGATGGGATGGCCGAGGGAAATCCCTGAGCCGTTCACGTTCAGCCGCTCCCGGAGCCCTCCAGTATCTGGCCAGCCCCAGCCCTTCAACACCGCCAGCACCTGCGGCGCGAAGGCCTCGTTCAGCTCGACCAGGTCGATGTCGCTCCAGCCCAGGCCCGTGCGCGCGAAGAGGCGCTCCACCGCCGGCACCGGGCCGATGCCCATGCGCGAGGGCTCGCACCCCGCCGCCGCCCAGCCGACGAACCAGCCCATGGGCTCCAGATTGTACTTCTCCAGCACGTCCTCCGAGACCACCAGGCAGGCGGCGGCCGCGTCGTTCTGCTGGCTGGCGTTGCCGGCGGTGACCACCCCGCCCTTTTCCAGGGCCCGCAGGGCGCCCAGGCTCTCGGCCGTGGCGTCGGCGCGCACCCCCTCGTCCTTGGCGAACAGGATCGGATCGCCCTTCTTCTGCGGCACCGGCACCTTGACTAGCTCGTCGTCGAACTTGCCCGCCGCCCAGGCCGCCGCGGCGCGCTGGTGGCTGGCGGCGGCGTATTCGTCGCAGGCCTCGCGGGAGATGTCGTAGTCCCTCGCCAGGTTGTCGGCGGTCTCAATCATGCCGCTGATCACCCCGAAGCGGCTGATCGGCTGGCTCATCACCCGCCCCCGCGCCAGCCGGTCATGCAGGGTCACCGAGCCCGCCCGGGCCCCCTGGCGCATGTCGGTGGTGTAGTATTCGGCGTTGCTCATGCTCTCCACGCCCCCGGCGACGACGATGTCCGCCGCCCCCGTCTGCACCATCATCGCCGCGTCAATCACCGCCTGCAGGCCGGAGCCGCAGCGCCGGTCCAGCTGGTAGCCGGGGATGGAGATCGGAAAATCCGCCGCCAGCAGCGACCAGCGGGCGATGCAGGGCGCCTCGCCGTTGCCGTAGCCTTGCGCGAAGATCACGTCGTCGATCCGCGCCGGATCCAGCTTCGTCCGCTCCACCAGCGCCTTGAGGATCACCGCCCCCAGCTCCCCCGCCTGCAGGCTGGACAGCCCGCCGAGGAACTTGCCCACGGGGGTGCGGATCGGGGAGACGATGGCGGCGCGTTTCATGGGGCGGGTCCGTCCGATTGGGGTTTTCGGGCGAACTCAGTGGCTTTCGCGGGGCGGAGGGTCAAGGGGGCGAGTGATCGGCCCCATGCCGGCGGTGATGTGGATGTCAGCCCCCCGATCCGGCCTTCTTTGGGGCGACGCAGGCGTTGGCGCCGGGCAGAACGCAGAACGACGAGGCCACGAAGACGCCAACCACCGACACATGCTGGCTGCTGGTCCAGTCGTATCGAATCCCGCCGGAGAGGCCGTTTGTGGCGTCCTTCAGGAAATAGATCGGGAACTGAACAGCATAGCTGTTGGCCGCGGCGTCGTAGGTGACAGCCGGATCAAGGCCGAGGGTCAACTGGAAGGCCGATGGCAACTTAACCAGCGACCGAAGGTCAACCGTCATCAGGTCTTTGACCCGCTGTGTCGGTGCGCCGACGAAGCCGTTGATGCATTTGAGCACCACCACGCCTGTTAGCGGACACAGGACCTGCGCTGTGCCTTTGTTGCTATCCGCGTAGGCCAGCTGATAGTTGTAAAGCAGCGATAGAGACGAGTTGCCCTCGTTGAAATCCCATGTGGCGG
Source organism: Caulobacteraceae bacterium (assembly GCA_003165275.1). GTDB lineage: Bacteria > Pseudomonadota > Alphaproteobacteria > Caulobacterales > Caulobacteraceae > Poindextera. The sequence goes on along the minus strand of PLSW01000276.1, from coordinate 8,996 downwards.
CGCCGCCGAACTGATAAGGTGTCTTGGTGACAGTAGATTTCGCCAGCGTCACACCGTTGTAATAGGTATGATCCTCGCCACCCATTTTTCCGTTGAGAGAAAACAGCCAGAAAGGTTGAACTTTCAATACCTCATAGGAGTTTTCTTTGGCATTCAAGATCGCTATCGCCTTGTTGATTTGGGCGCGCTGAGCGAGTGATAAGTTGGTGTTCGCCGCTGCCGAATCGTTGATATACCCTGCCATGCAATCGGCTTTCTGGGATTCATGATCCACGTACAGCGGAGAAGGCGAGCCATCATTTGCGATTGCGAGCCAAGTCTTACAAAGCATTTGATGCGCCAGATCGTCGTAGAAATAGTGTTTCTTAACGCTGCCCGCGTCGAATTTTTCCGTAATATAATTTAGCTGAAATCCTATAGCGGTCGACTTGGTCATGCCGTCGAGGGTTGCAACATTTGTATAATTCACCCCCTGTCCCACGGGGGTTTGTGCGGTCACCGAAAATGACAACGATTGTGCGACGTCAGGGATCGGTTGGAGCGGTACGGAGAATGCGGCGGTGACAGACGCCGTCTTCGTGTCTGTCGACGCTTCGAGCTTCACAACAGGCTTTTGGCCGTCCGGAACCGCTGTCCCGTTTGGACTAGCGGCCTGCGTCAATGCCGCCGAGTTCATCTTGGTGGTTGCCGCGGAGGATTTTCCCAATGCGTCGACCATATCCTGCGAAAGGTTCGCAGCCGCCACGCCTTTCGCCGGTTGAGTCGGAGCGTCGGCGGCCGCCAAGTCCTCCCACGCGCGCTGCTTGAGAATCGCGATCGACCTGTCGGTCGCCATCGTGGATCGGATGTCGGCGCCGGCTTGCTGTGATTGAAGCCGTTTCATCTGGGCGGTGAGGTCGGCCAGAGCCGCCTGATCTTTCGCCAGCTGGTCCTGCAGTTCATTCACCCGCGCGGTAAGACCGGCGATACTTGGGCGGGGGGCGGGCCCAGGCTTCGCAGGCGCCCCTGTGTCGACCACTACAGACGGATCGGGGTCAGTGGCATGGCTGGGTGTCGAGAAAGCCAGGAACGCGGCCGAAAGGAAACCCACGAAAACGTATGGCTTGCTCATCGAGCGTTCCTAGGGATTGGAAAATGTAAAGCGGACAGGCGGCGCAATCCGTCCGGTTCCGGAGGGATCTCCGGGAAGCGTGAACGGCGTGCCGTTAATTGCGCTGATCGAACCCGACGCACTCTTGATCGTCACTTTAACTGTACTTCCAGACGGTCCCTGGGAATCCGGCGAAAAGGCGTAGTCGCCGGGCGCAAGGTCAAATGTCCACTGATTGACGCTGGTGGTCGTCGCGTCGACCCATACGGCGTTGAGCGTGTCCCGCAGATTGCCGCTCAAAAACTGGATACCGGGATCGCTGTCGGCGGTGCCGATCGTCACGGTGGTCATTCAAGATTCCCCCGACGGGTGGTTGTCCGAACACGCTTTCACTGATCCGATCGCAGGTCGGCGAGGCGCAACGTGTGGGTGCATTATAAAGCACCAGATAATGCGAGGATCAATGGCCAACCCGGCGACGCTACTGGCGGGTTGAAGGCGGTCGCGCGCCCCAACGACCCCCTCCCGTCCCCGCCCCAAATCCGCTACCCTGCCGCTCGTGAACGCCCTCACCACCACCCTCGACCTCGCCCCGGCGATGGTCGTCCTGCCCGGGCCGCTGTCGGCGGTGTGCGACGCCTCGGGGGCCGAGGCGCTGCACACCGCCGCCGCCCGGGACCTGGCCTTGTCCGCCCCGGTGATCGTCGCCCACGCGGCGCTGACGGCCAAGCGGCTGGATCTGCAGGCCCCCGCCCGCTCGCGGGACATCTTCGACGCCCTGGAGCTGTTCGCCTTCGTCCGTCCGGCGAAGTTCTGCGCGCCCTCGGCCACCGGCCTGGCCCTGGCCATGGGCCTGGCCGAGCCCCGCACGGTGGAGGCCAAGGCCGCGGCGTTGCGCGAGGTCTGCGTCCTGCTGCTGGCTGAGCTCGCCGCCCACCCCTGGCCCAATCGCGAGGAGGCCCTGCCGGTCGCCGAAACCCTACAGCGCGCCGGCTGGGCCTGGGGCAATCTGGCCGTCACCGCCTTGAAGACCGCCGCCGTCCGCGACCTCGGCCGCCGAGGCAATGGCCTGGACGTCTGGACCCGCATCCCCGAATGGGAGGATCAGGCCCCCGTTGGCGAGCCCGGCTCCCGCCCCGTGGAGCCCGAGGCCGCCCGCGCCCGCCTGGCCGAACTCCTCGGCCGCGCTGGCCTCGACGAGGCCCGTCCCGCCCAGGCCGAGTTCGCCGCCGAGGTCGCCTTCGCCTTCCAGCCCCGGGACCAGGAGGACGAGCCCAATCTCGTATTGGCCGAGGCCGGCACCGGGGTCGGCAAAACCCTGGGCTATCTGGCCCCCGCCTCCCTTTGGGCCGAGGCCAACGGCCCGTCCGTCTGGGTCTCCACCTTCACCCGCGCCCTGCAGCGGCAGATCGAGCGGGAGAGCCACTCGGTCTATCCCGACCCCGCCGTGCGGGCGAAGAAGGCGGTGGTGCGCAAGGGCCGGGAAAACTACCTGTGCCTTCTCAATCTGCAGGACCAGGTCAACGCCGCCATGCTGGGCAACGGCGACCTGATCGGCGCCGCCCTGGCGTCGCGCTGGGCCCGGGCGACCCGGGACGGGGACATGACCGGCGGCGACTTTCCCGCCTGGCTCCCCGGCCTGTTCGCCGTCGGCGGCCTGGCGGCGGCGGGGCCGGCCAACCTGGTCGACCGGCGGGGGGAGTGCGTCCACGCCGCCTGTCCCCATTACCGCACCTGTTTCATCGAAAAGGCCGTCCGCGCCTCCCGCCGGGCGGACCTCGTCATCGCCAACCACGCCCTTGTGCTCACCCAGGCCGCCTTCGACGGCGCCCGGGCCGCCCGGGGGCTGAAGACCGACGTCGAGACCACCTCCCCCAAGCGCATCGTCTTCGACGAGGGCCACCACCTGTTCGACGCCGCCGACGCCGCCTTCGCCGCCGCCATTTCCGGCGCCGAGGCCGGGGAGCTGCGCCGCTGGATCCGCGGGCCGGAAGGCCGCGGCCGGCGCGGCCGGGGGCTGGAGCAGCGACTGGGCGACCTGGTCGGCGACCGCGAGGACGCCCGCACGGCCCTGCACGAGGTGGTCCGCGCCGCCGCCGCCCTCCCCGGCGAGGGCTGGTCCGGCCGCATCTCGCCCCCCTCCGGCGAGGCCAACCCCATCGGCCCCATCGAGGCCTTCCTCACCGCCGCCCTGGAGCAGCTGCGCGCCCGCGCCGCCCCCTCCGACGTCGGCCAGGAATGCGCCGCCCGCCCGGCCCTGGACCTGGTCCGCGAGACCGCCGCCGCCGCCGCCAAGGCCCTCGCCGCCATCGAGGCGCCCCTCATCGCCCTCGCCCGCCGGCTGGAGGACCTGCTGGACGAGGAGGCCGACGAGCTGGCCACCGGCGACCGGGCGCGCATTGAGGGCGCCTTGCGCGGCCTCGATCGGCGGGCCCGCATGACCCTGCCGGCCTGGCGGATGATGCTGCAGGCGATCAGCGACGACGCCGAGGACGACCCGGCCTTCGTGGACTGGTTCGAGGCCACCTATCTCTACGGCCGGGTGGTCGACGCCGCCTACCGCCGCCACTGGGTCGACCCCACCGAGCCCCTGCACGCCGCCGTTCTCGCCCCCGCCCATGGGGTGCTGGTGACCAGCGCCACGCTCGCCGATTCGGCCCTGGACGATCCCTTCGCCCTCGCCGAGATGCGCACCGGCGCCGCCCGCTTCGCGGGTCAGCCCAAGACCATCCGCCTGGCCTCGCCGTTCAACTACGCCGAGCACGCCAAGTGCTTCGTGGTCACCGACGTGGGCCGGGACGATCCGCGCCAGGTGGCCGCCGCCATGCGCGAGCTGTTCCTGGCCGCCGGGGGCGGGGCCCTCGGCCTCTTCACCGCCATTCGCCGCCTGCGCGCCGTCTACGACCGCATCGCCGCCCCCCTGGCCCATGGGGGCCTGGCCCTCTACGCCCAGCACGTGGACCCCCTGGAGGCCGGCGCCCTGGTGGACATCTTCCGGGTGGAGGAGGACGCCTGCCTCTTGGGCACGGACGCGGTGAGGGACGGCGTCGACGTGCCGGGCCGCTCCCTGCGCCTGCTGGTCTTCGACCGCGTGCCCTGGCCCAGGCCCGACATCCTGCACAAGGCCCGCCGCGGCCGGTTCGGCGGCAAGGGCTACGACGACGGCGTCGCCCGCGCCCGCATCGCCCAGGCCTTCGGCCGGCTGATCCGCCGCGCCGACGACAAGGGCGTCTTCGTCATGCTTGACGCCGCCGCCCCGACCAGGCTCTTCTCCAGCCTGCCCCCCGGGGTCACGGTGGAGCGCATGGGCCTGGTCGAGGCCATCGAGGCCACGACGGCGTTTTTGGGGACTGGCGCGACATAGGTTCCGCGGCCCGACGCCCCCTCAGTCGGCTTCGCCGACAGCTCCCCCGTTTCACGGTGGAGCAACGCGGCCCAACAATTTCCTCCACCGCGTAGCGGGGGAGGTGGCGGCGCGAAGCGACGACGGAGGGAGCGTCGGCCCGTCGCACCCCGCCATGGTTGGCATATAAGCCTTCACTTAATTGCGGGGCCGCTTATAAACGCCCGCATGTCCGTCTCCTCGACCTTCGAAGTTCTCGCCGACCCCACCCGCCGCCAGATCGTCGCCTTCCTGGCCGAGGGCGAGGCGCCGGCGGGGGAGATCGCCGGCCAGTTCAACTGCTCCGCGCCCGCGGTGTCCCAGCACCTGAAGGTGCTCCGCGACGCCGGCCTGGTCGCCGTGCGCCCCCAGGCGCAGAAACGCTTCTACCGCCTCAACCGCATGGCCTTCGTCGAGGCGGCCGAATGGCTGGTGCGGATGGGCGGCGGCTAGGGCCGTTCGGGTTTGATCGGACTTGGCTACGGCGGCCTGATGCCCCCTCAGTCAGCTTCGCTGACAGCTCCCCCGTTTCACGGTGGAGCAAATCGTCCCTTGTCCTCCACCGCGTAGCGGGGGAGGTGGCGACGGCGAAGCCGGCGACGGAGGGGGCGTCGGCCCGCCGCACAGAGTGCGTCGTTGATTTGCCCGTCCCAGCCGCTAGCCTCGCGCAAAGTCTCGGGGGAAACATCCATGATCCGCTTCATCACCCGCCTGGCCCTGGCCATCGACCAATGGCTGGAGCGCACCCTGGGCCGGCCCTACAACCTCATCCTCGGGATCGGCCTGATCGTGGAGATCGTCCGCCGGCTGATCGACCTGCCGGCCAGGCTCGACTCCATGCCTCATGTGGCCGGCGAGGTGGTGGTGGTGGTGATCGCCACCCTGCTGCTGATCCACCAGATCGGCGCCCTGTCCCACCACGTGGAGCGGGTGGGGCGGCGCAAGCCTGCCGCTCCGCAAGAGGACTGATCTCAACGCCGCCATCACCCGGAAACACCTCGCCCGAAGGGAGAGGTGTTCCTGAATCTCGAAGCAGCGCCGTTGAGCGGATAGCCAGGCAAGGCGCCGCGCGGCGGCGGCTATGTCTTGGCTTCGTCCTCCACCGCCCCCGTCCCTCTCACCGCCGCCCACAGCAGCGTCGCCGCCGCGTAGAGCACCACCGCCACCACCCCCCAGCGCAGGGTCTCCAGGGGCATGGACTTGACCACGAAGGCCGCCAGCAACACCGCCGGGATCCCGCCCAGGGCCAGGCCAACGGCCAGGCGCACGTCGATCCGGTCCGAGCGCAGGAAGGAGAAGCCGCTCACCGGCATCAGGAAGGCGCAGGCCCCCATCATGATCGGGAACGAGGCGGTGGGGTTCATCCCCAGCAGGGGCAGCAGGATCAGCGACGGGGCGAACAGGCCGATGCCGCACATCATCAGCGCCCCCATGACGAAATAGCCGCCCACGGCGATGGCGAAGGCCTGCGGCGGCAGGCTCAGCGCCTCGCCGCCGCCGGGCATCAGGTGCAGGTTCTTGGCCGCGAAGGCCGCCGCCGCCGCCACCAGGGCCACGGCCACCACCGCCTGCACCGCCCGCAAGGGCAGGCGCACCACGATCGGCGCCCCCACCACCGCCCCGACGATGGCCGCGGCGATGCAGGCGCCCAGCAGCCAGGGATCCACCTTGACCAGGGTGATGAAGATCAGCGCCTCCGCCACCGTGGGCAGGGCGTGGCCGACGTTGAGCACGGCGGGGATGTGGCTGTCCGGGGTCAGCTTGCGCAGCCGGATCCAGGCCGTGGTGGGCGCGAAGGAGCCGATCCCCAGGGTGTCGAAAAAGTTGGCCACCGCCCCCAGGGCCATGCCCTCCAGGCTGGGCAGGCCGGCATGGCGTTTGATGGCCGTCCGCCCCAGGGCGAGGATGAACACCGCGGCCAGCAGGGCCAGGGCGCTCAGAAGAACTTGCACGATCATCAGGGTACGCCGCGTCCGCCGCGACGACGGGGCCGCGGGAGGAGCCTAGGCTGGAAGCGGCGGCGGGAGCAACAGCCGGCGCCGGCCGAAAAACCTTCTCCCCTCGCGGGAGAAGGAGGGGCCCGCGAGCGAAGCGAAGGGGGAGGATGAGGGGCCGCGCCGGCCCATCNNCCTTCTCCCGCGAGGGGAGAAGGAAATTTAGGCCATCGCCACCCGCCCTTGACCCACGCGGCCCCCAGGGCGACGATCAACCCTGGAGTTCAGTTTCGCGGGGGCGCGACCCATGAGCATGATGGGCCATGTCGCCGCCCTGACGCCGGCGCAGATCGCGGCCTTCGACACCAAGCCGGATCTGGTGGCCCCCTACGCGATCACCGCGTCGGAGGGCGAGGCGGCGGCGCAGCGGGACCTGGCCCTGTCGCGGCTGCCGCCGGAAGCCCGCCAGCAGTACGAGGCGGGCCGCCGCCAACTGTTCGAACAGGATCCCCGCCTGGCCGAGCAGGAGAAGCGCGACGACGCGGCCCGCGCCGTCCTCGCCGCCCTCGGTCCGTTCGCCCCCCGGCTGGACCTCGGCAAGACCTGGCACATCCTGCACTATCTGCTGACCGGCCATACGGACGCCGCATCGGCGCCCGGGGACGCCATCCTCGGCGGCGCGCCGATCGGCGAGGACATGGGCTACGGTCCCGCCCGCCTGCACGATCCCGGCCAAACCCGGCAATTCGCTGATGTCCTGGTGGCCCTCGACGCCGGCCGTCTGACGACACGGATGGACTTCGCCCTGATGCGCCGTCTGCGGGTCTACCCCCTGTTCGGCGAGCCGGACGCCCGGGAGGACCAGGGCTGGCGCGACGACTCGCTGCGCGCCTTCGCCGCCCTCAAGGCCTACGTCGCCCAGGCCGCCGACCGAGGCGACGGCTTGCTGACCTGGCTCAGTTGACGAGCGAAGCATTCGCCGGGGGGGGGGACAGTTTANNCGGGGTAACCCGCGTCCCTACCGCGCAACAGTTTACTTAACGCGCCGCCTTATCCGGAGCGCGACGAATTTTCCAACCGGATGGTTTTGGCCCTTGAACGACCCATCGTAGTTTTGGCTAGCCTTGCCAAGCACGCCGCGTCGAAAGTGTCTTTGCGCCTGCGTGAAAAACCGGTGAACACATGACGTGGAGAGACATGGAGGCTCGTCAGCGCAGAAGCGGATGGCGAAGTAAATTGGGCGTTGTTGCTGTATATTTTGTCCTTATTGTTGGGGTCGCGCTTGTTGTATTGGCATCTGGCGAACTTAGAGTAACCAACGATCCCAATTTGGATAAGCTTATCAACTCTGAAAATGTCCCGTTGTGGCAAATGTTTCTCGGCTGCATCATGTCAATATTTGGCCTGGTCCAGGGCGCAATGATGTTATTCACGCCAAGGCGTGTGCAGGCCGACGAACAACGGGAACGAATCGCCAAGTCGCTCCCAGACGTTCTGCCGCTTTGGCGATATCGGCTTGGGGCCCCGGTTATTACGGCAATGTGCCTAGGGGCGGGGTCGCAATAGCCGCCTTCTTGCGCGACGAATTTTCAAGGTTCCGAAGCGAAGGCTGGCCCGCCAACGAAGGGATCGGTCTGGTTGTGTTGGCTGGCGCCATGGGAGCGCTGGCCGCCTGTGGCGTTGGCGCGGCCTTGGGCGCGCGCTGGACCCTTTTTCCGGCAGAGTACAGGGATTGGCATAGATGATCGTCCGTGGGCGAAAGATCGATCCTGTCCATTAGAATTCAAGGATTGGGGTTACTTTATTGTGGGATATTATTTGTTTGGTTGATTGCGACTCTAACAATAGCGTCTTTGGGGATTTGTTTAATTTGTAGTTAAATAGGATAGCTAGGAACGGTGCTATATTGTGTCGGTAGCGGTTTAATCAATTCGCCCCGGTTCGCGCCAACGCCACCGGCTGTGGAATGCGTTAAGTAAACTGTAACCGAAACTCAGGTGCCGACCTTGAACACAGCATCCCCAAACCTCGTCGCTCAAGCCGCGCCAGCAAAGCGCCGGTTGAGCCTGCCGCTGTTGTGGCTGGGGGGCATGATCGCCGTCGGGCTGATCGGCGCGGCCGAAATCCCCGGCCCTGGCGCCGACTACAGCCTCCACGACACCGACTACGTGATCGCCCACGTCCACTACACCCTCAGCGTGGCGGCCGCCTTCGCGGTGTTCGCCTTCGCCTATTGGCTGATGGATCGCCTTATGAGTCGCGGCTATTCGCGCGCCCTCGGCGTCCTTCACTTCGCGGCGACCCTCGCCGGGATGGTCCTGATCGCTGTCCCCATCCTGGCGGTTCGCGCCTTTGACCTGTCGCGCGCGCGGCCGGTTGAGACCTTTCAGGCGCTGAGCCGGGTGAGCTCGGTCGGGTATCTGCTGAGTCTGGTGGGAACGGCGATCTTCGCCGGGGTGCTGATCGACGCCGTTCGCCGGCGACTGACCAAGGGGCGGAGCGTCGCCTGACCCCTAAGGCGCCCGAATTTACCGGCGGCCGGCGCCTCTTCTCCTCTCCCATTCATGCTACCGGATGCACGGAAGTGATT
>PLSW01000039.1 GCA_003165275.1 Caulobacteraceae bacterium | reverse complement strand
GCGTTAGCGCGGGCTGGTATTAGACCTTGGTGGCGAGTCTGCTCCGGCGTTTGACGCAGTCAAGGACGACGCTCTTCGCGTCGCCGCGTCGCGGCGGGCCCAAGCGGGCCCGTCCTTGACTGCGTCAAACGCCGGAGCTCCAATCTGGCCAAGGGCTTAGGGACGATCCCCATCCTGAAGGATGGCGCCTCTTACTTCGCACAGCCCGTTACGCCCCAGACAGCCCAAACGGCGCCAGCGGTTCCTCACCCGTCCACAGAGCCGCGCGCCAACCCGCCGCCCGCGCACCGTCCACATTGCGCGGACTGTCGTCGATCAGCAGCAGCTCCACGGGCGCGAACCCCGTGCGCTCAACCACCGCCGCAAAAAACGCCGGGTCCGGCTTCGCGCAGCCGAGGTCGGCGGCGTAGTGGATGGCGTCGAACCGGGCGCTCAGGTCCAGCGTGGTCCAAAGGTACGCCGCCCGCTCGTGCTCCTGCACTGTCGCCAGGTCCATGCGTAGACCGGTTGCGCGACGCAGATCGGCGAGGTCATCGAGCAGCGCCCAGTCCAGCTCGGCGTCCTTGGCGAACCAGTAGGCGACCAGCTGCTCGGCGCTCAGATGCGGCGCAATCTCGGCAAGGGCGAGGCTCAGCCGCGCACGCAGCGGCGCCCGGCCATGCACGACGTCGACGAAATGGACCTGAAAGAACCCCCGCTGCAGGTCCTCCGCCCTGACCCCGAGGTCCGCATCGATGTCCGCGTCCCAGCGCCGTCCGTCGGCGGGGCGTACGACCACCCCGTCCACGTTCACCATCAGGGCCCGGATGCTCACGGCGCCAGCAGTCCCCGCAGCCGATACAGTGCGTCGAGGGCCTCCCGGGGGCTCATCCCGTCGATGTCGAGGTCGCCCAGCGCCGTCTCCACCGGGCTCGGCTCGCCGAACCCGCCGGCGGCGGCCGGCTCGGCCATGGCGGCGAACAGGGGCAGATCGTCGAGGCGGGCCGGGGAGGCGGTCTGGCCCTCCAGCCGGGTCAGCACCTCCCGGGCGCGGGCGACCACCGCTCCGGGCACCCCGGCGAGCTTGGCCACCTGCACCCCATAGGAGCGGTCGGCGGGGCCCGGGGCGGCCTCGTGCAGGAAGATCAGGTCGCCGTTCCACTCCTTGGCGCGCATGGAGAGGTTGGTCACATGGGCCAGCCGGCCCTCCAGCCGGGCCAGCTCGTGATAGTGGGTGGCGAAGAGGGCGCGGCAGCGGTTGGTGTCGTGCAGGGCCTCGGCGCAGGCCCAGGCGATGGCCAGGCCGTCGTAGGTGGCCGTGCCCCGGCCGATCTCGTCGAGGATCACCAGGGAGCGCGGCGTCGCCTGGATCAGGATCGCCGCGGTCTCCACCATCTCGGCCATGAAGGTCGAGCGGCCCCGGGACAGGTCGTCCGCCGCCCCCACGCGGCTGAAGAGGCGGTCCACCACCCCCAGCCGCAACCGGCGCGCCGGCACGAAGGCGCCCGCCTGGGCGAGGACGGCCAGCAGGGCGTTCTGGCGCAGGAAGGTCGACTTGCCGGCCATGTTCGGCCCGGTGACGATGGCCAGCCGCGCCGCGGTCTCCCCCGATCCGTCCAGGCTGCAGTCGTTGGGGGTGAAGGGCTGGCCCTCCCGCCGGGTGGCGGCCTCCACCACGGGGTGGCGCGCCCCTTCGGCGCTGAAGACCATCGAGCGGTCGACTTCGGGACGGGTGGCCTGCGCGTCCTCGGCCCATTCGGCCAGGGCGGCGGAGACGTCGAGGCGCGCCAGGCCCTCGGCGGCGGCCTGGATGGGGGCGGCGAGGCGGCAGGCGGCGTCCCGCCAGGCCTCGAAGGTCTCCACCTCGATGGCCAGGGCCCGCTCCGCCGCCTGGGCGATGCGGGCGTCCAGCTCGGCCAGCTCCACGGTGGTGAAGCGGACCTGAGAGGCGAGGGTCTGGCGGTGGATGAAACTCGTGCTCCACGGCGGCTGAAACAGGGGATCGGCCTTGGCCGCGCCGATCTCCACGAAATAGCCGAGGACGGCGTTGTGGCGGATCTTCAGGCCCAGCCCGGTTTCCGCCTGCAGCCGCTGTTCCAGAGCCGCCACCACCCGGCGGCTGTCGTCGCGCAGCAGCAGGGCCTCGTCCAGCTCCGGCCGGGCGCCGGGGGCGACAAAACCGCCGTCCCGGGCCTGGGCCGGCAGGGACCCGCCGAGGCCCGCGGTGAGCGCGGTCAGCAGGGCCTTCAGGTCCGGATCGGCGGCGGGCTGGATGGCCGCCAGGGCCGAGGCGATCTCGGCCGGCGGGGATTCCAGGGGATCGGGCTCGCCCGCCACCAGGGCGGCGATGGCGTCGCCGCAGGAAAGGCCGCCCAGCAGGCAACCCAGGTCGCGGGGTCCGCCGCGCCCCAGGGCCAGGCGCGAGAGGGCCCTAGCCATGTCGCCCCCGCCCTTGAGGGCCTCGCGGAGGTCCCGGCGCAGGCCGCGCCGCTCGACCATCCACTGCACCGCGTCCAGCCGCGCCTCGATCCGCGCCACGTCCAGCAGCGGCCGGCTGAGCCGCGCCGCCAGCAGGCGCGCGCCGCCGGAGGTGACCGTGCGGTCGATGGCCGCCAGCAGGGAGCCGTCGCGCCCGCCCCCTTGGGCCCGGTCGATTTCCAGGCTGGCCCGGGTGGCCGGGTCGATGGCCATCACCTCCGATTCCCCCGCCCGACGCGGGGCGGTCAGGGCCGGCAGCCGGCCGGCCTGGGTCAGCTCCAGATGCGCGGCGATCAGGCCGAGGGCGGAGATCTCCGCCCCGGCCAGGGCGCCGAAACCGTCCAGCGACGCCACCCCATAGAGCCGCTTCAGCCGCGCCTCGGCGGCGGAGGGCTCGGCCAGGGCCTGGGCCATGGGCTGGACCACCCCGCCGGCGGACTTCACCGCCTGGGCGAGATCCGCCTCGGCGAACAGGCGATCCGGAACCAGCACCTCGGAGGGCTGCAGGGACGCCAGGGCCCCGGCGACCCCGTCGCGGCCGGTGAGGATCACCTCCACCTCGCCGGTGGACAGCTCCACCGAGGCCACCGCCGCCTGGCCGGCGCGGAACGCCACCGCCGCCAGCCGGTTGGCGCCGCGGGCGTCCAGCAAACCGTCCTCGGTGAGGGTGCCGGGGGTGACGATGCGCACCAC
>PLSW01000081.1 GCA_003165275.1 Caulobacteraceae bacterium | reverse complement strand
AGGTGTTATCCAGAGATCAGGATAAAACATACTCACGCGGGGTGATGTCGACCCGGACGTCGCCCCAGTCCTCCGTCGGGATCTCGGCCAGGCGGCGCTCCGTCAAGGCCTCGCCGGTGGAGACGATCTGGACAACGGCTGCATGGCCGGCCTCCAGCTCTTGCGCGACGCTGGCGATCAGGGCCGGCGTCTGCATCGCGGTGATCAGGTGGTTGAAGAACCGCTGCTTGGCGCCCTCGAACGCCGAGCGGGCCGCCGACTTGGCCTGGGCGTTCAGTGTCCCGGTCTCGCCGGTGACATTGGCCGCCTCCAGGGCTGCCGTCAGATTGTTGTGGATGACCTGGAAGGCGCCGGCGTACGCGTCGTAGATGCGAACTTGTTCCAGGGTCAGTGCATGCTCGAGCATCTCATATTCGACGCCTTCGAAGGACAGCGAGCGCGACGCATAGAGGCCGAGGGCCTTTAGGTCGCGGGCGAGCACCTCCATGGCAGCCACACCGCCGTCCTCGATCGCCGCCACGAACTCCGATCGCGTAGAGAACGGAAAGTCCTCGCCGCCCCAGAGGCCAAGCCGCTGGGCGTAGGCCAGGTTCTTCACCGTGGTCGCGCCCGTGGCGGAAACGTAGACGACCCGGGCGTCCGGCAACGCGTGCTGAAGCCGCAAGCCCGCCCGACCCTGCTGCGAAGGCGCCATCTCGCCGCGCGAACCCTTGCCGCCAGCCGCATTGGCCATCTCATGCGCCTCGTCGGCGACGATGACGCCGTCGAAGTCCGCCCCCAACCAGTCGACGATCTGCTTCACCCGGCTGACCTTCTCGCCGCGCTCCTGCGAGCGGAGCGTGGCGTAGGTGGTGAACAGGATGCCCTCGTCGAGGCGGATCGGCGCGCCCTGGCGGAAGCGCGACAGCGGCGTAACCTGCAGCCGCTCCTGGCCAAGCGCCTGCCAGTCTCGCATCGCGTCGTGGAGCAGGGTGTCTGAACGGCTGATCCATACCGCCCGCCGCCGGCCCTTCAACCAGTTGTCGAGAATGATCCCGGCGACCTGACGGCCCTTGCCCGCGCCGGTGCCATCACCCAAAAACCAGCCGCGGCGAAAGCGGACGGCGTGCTCGGCGTCATCGGCCGCGGCCGTGACCACGTCCCACGTGGTGTCGACAGTCCATGACCCCGTCAGATGACCGCTATGCGCCTCGCCCGCGTAGATGACGGATTCGAGCTGGGCGTCGGAGAGGAGCCCGCCCGTGATCAGGTTCGACGGCACGGTCGGCCGGTACGAAGGTTTTGGCGGCGCGACTGAAGCCATAGCCGCCGACTGCACCAGCGGGGTTGGATGCGGCTTCGCGCCCAAGATGCGCACCGACTGGAGGGTGTAAGGCTCGTAGATCGTATCGGTCAGTCCGCCAGCCGCCGCCGGGGTCCAGTCGACCGTCTCATAGGCCAGTTCGGTAGCCTCGGGTCCGGCCGCCGAGATCGCGATCATAGGGGTAACGGTCCCGCGGCCGTCCGGCCGCGACGTCAGCGCCTGCATTACGATCGGGGTGGTCGGGCCCGACGTCCGGGGATTGGGCACCCTTGGCGGCACAAGGCGCATCACCCAATCGAGCAGCGTCGCGGTGTCCGGCGCGACGCCAGGCGCCTCCGGAAACCGGGCCGGATCGTCGGCGGGCAGGCGGTCGATCACGGTGAGGCGGGTGCCGGCCGTCGTGCCGTGCCTGGCGTAGACCCGGCCGTCGATCGCGGCCGAAAACACGACGCGGCCATGTTCCTGCAAACGGATGAAGGCGTCGCTCCAGGCCGGATGGTCCGGCGCGCAGCCGGCGCCAGTGATCGCGACCAGGCGGCCTCCATCGGCGAGCCTGGCCAGCGCCGAAGACATATGGCGCATGGCCGCACCCTTCAGAGTGCGATCGACATGCGCGACGGCCGAGAAGGGCGGGTTCATCAGCACCACAGTCGGCGCCACAGCCACCTCAAGATGGTCGTGGATCTGTGCGGCGTCATGACGGGTGACCGCCACGCCCTCGAACAGGCGGGTCAGCAGTTCGGCGCGGACCTCCGCAAGCTCGTTCAGCGCCAGGCGGACGCCCGCCAGCTCGGCGTGAATGGCAAGCAAGCCGGTCCCGGCCGAAGGCTCCAGCACGAGATCACCCGGTCGCAACGCCGCGGCGACGGCGGCGACGTGGGCGAGACCGATGGGCGTGCTGAACTGCTGGAGCTCCTGGCTGGTCTCCGATCGGCGGGTTTGGGTCGGGAAAAGCGCCGCGATCTTCTCGATCATCGCGAGCCGGGCGGCCGGAGTGGCGGCTTTGCGGAAAATCGCCGGTCCGTATTTGCGCAGGAAGAGGACTTGAGCCGCCTCGCAGGCCTCATAGGCCGTCTTCCAGTCCCAGGCGCCCTCGGCGTCGGAACCGCCAAACGCGCACTGCATCGCGGCGCGCAAGGCGAGCGCGTCGATGGAGCGACCACGTTCGAGGTCAGGGAGAAGGGCGCGAGCGGCGGCCAGGACCGCTTCGGCGGTCGCGGCGCGACCGGACGGGACGGATAAAGGCGCGGTCGCCAGGGCGGCGGCCGGATCAGCGAGGGTCATGGGAGATATCCGGGAGAGCAGGAATGGAGCGAGCCCCCGGGCGCTCTCTCTCGATCCGGCCGGCTCGCCCCGTTCCGGCCCGCCTCTCCCTTTGGTCAGGCCCTAGATCAGGCCGAGGGATTTCAGGCTGGCGGCGCCGTCGCGGCCGATGATCAGGTGATCGTGGACCTCAATCCTCAGCCACCGGCAGGCGTCGATAACCTGGCGGGTCAATTCGATGTCGGCGGAGGAAGGGGTTGGATCGCCGCTGGGGTGATTGTGGGCGAGGATGACTGCTGCCGAGTCGGTTTCGAGGGCGCGACGGACGACCTCCCTCGGATAGACGGGAGCGTGATCGACGCTGCCCTCATTCATCACCTCATCAACGATCAGCTGGTTCTTTTTATCCAGAAAGAGGACACGGAATTGCTCGCGGCCGCGCCAGGCCATGGTCGTGGTCAGGTAGGCGAGAACCGGAGGGTAGCTTGACAGGAGACAGCGGCGCGTGAGGCTCGCCCGCCCCATACGGCTGGCGCACTCCTGGACAACGGCAAAGGTCCAGGCGAGGTCGGGGCCGCCGATCCGGCCCAGTTCGTAGCGGTCCGCGCCGAGCGCGGCGGCCAAGCAGCCGAAGCGCTGCAAAAGTGTCTCGCCGGCGTCGCCGGCAATTGCGGCGAGTAGTTCGCCGTCGCTCACCAAGCCTACATCGGGCGACGTTGCCGGGGCGAGCAGGGCAGGGGACCTGCCGGGGCTGCTGGGGGCAGGGCGCAAGGCCAACACTGACATCACGGAATCTCCGCGACGGGCGCCGCGAGCCTCTCTCGCAACCTCCACCCGTCACGGCCGATCCGGCCAAACTCTCACTCTAGGCCCGTGCCTCATCGCCGGCGGCGGTCATCCCGCGGCCCCACCGCGGTTACCGGTGACCTCGTCCCGTTGATCGCCGAGCCGAACGAGCGTGATGCCGGTGTCAATGGCGTAGCCTGCCGCCAGATCGATCGCCCAGCGACGCGCTTCACAAAGCTCATCGCCGTAAGCCTCCCATTTGCGACCAACGCGTTCGCAACCGCGCGCGATGAGGTTGGGCAGCTGCGGATGATCGGCGAATATCTCGCGCGCCTCTTGCAGCGTGTCTTCGACCGTCAGGATGAGCAGCGGATGCCAGCCCCCCAGCTCAAGGCAATCGAGCGTGACGCATTGGGCGTCATCGGCCGTGAGGCGGTCGATGGCATAGCGCCAAGCCCGCGACAGTCGTTTGAGCCACGCCAATGCCCGATGGCGCCAAAGCTCGATGCGCCGCGCGACGGGGTGGCCAGGGCGTTGGATGGGTCTCAAATCGGCAGCCACGGTTGGTCTCCTTGAAAAACAGAAGCCCGGCGTAAGAGCCGGGCTTTAGAGGGATGATGGAGTGGGCGTAAGGATCAGCCCGCCCGCTCCAGGCGATAATCCCGCGCGTTGATGCTGGGGATGCGATAGAGACCGCCGGCGATTGGATCGCGGTAGATCATGGCGCGGCGGCCGCGCCGGTTCTCGACAACCTCGAACCGGTCGAGCGTGCGCCCGTCGCGGAACAGAATCGGCGTGTCGAACGCGATGATCTGGCCCGGCCTCGGCTTGGGCTTGGCCGATTGCGCCTTTCGGCGCGCGGCGTTGGCCCGACACCTGGCCCGCCATTCAAGCGCGAAAGTGCTGTCGGTTGGTGTCAGGAGGTCGAGGATTGCCTGTGGGCAGTCGGATTCGCAGGGGCCCACGGACTCGTCCATGTCTTTGTAGCCGAAGATATAGCCCTCGCGGTCGCGGGGGTTGTAACGGACCAGACAGACGGCGGCGAAGACGATGCGCTCGCCATCGGGACGGACGCATTCGACGGCGACATAGTAGGTCCGCCGTCCAGGCAGGGCCGAGCGCAGCACCTTCGATCGATGGCCGTCGCGAGCGTAGGTGAATTGATCATCGAGATAGGCGCTGGGGCCGGAATGACCGTTCAGCGATTGCATGTAGAGCCAGCCCATTGGGGCATCCTTTCATGAAGGTGCGCGCCGATGCGGCCGGACCCGAGGGTCGGCGACAACGCCGTGCTTGGTTGGTGGAGGTTTGAGCGCCGCTCAGGCCGAGGTGGCGCGGCGTTGTTCGGCTTGGCGGATCGCGCCGATCGCGGCGTTGAAAACCGCGGCGCCCCGCTCCTCGGAGAGGTCGGTGCGTTCGACTACGGCGAGGCAGGCCGCCCGGATGTCGGAGTCGGCAATGTCCTCGGCCCCGACCGTCGTCAGCGAGGGGTCGGCGCCGATAATCTCGGGCAAGGCGGCGCGCACATTCTGCTCGGTCAGACGCAACAGGATGTGGTCGCCAAAACCCGGCGCGGCGGCGAGCGAGCCATGCTCCGCCTCGTCCAGGAACTCGCCCAGGATGTCATTGGTGCTCTTGCCCCGGATGGCGTCGGCGGTGATGAGCACGGCCATGCCGCCAAAGCCGTCGGGGCGCATCTTGCTGCAGGTGAAGGCAGAGACAACCGTCACGTGAGCGAGCGTCCCCGACCGCTTGATTATGTCCTGCAGCATGAACTCCCAGGACGTGCCGCTGAGATCGAGGTCGACTTCGGCGTCGTCCGTCGCGGCCGAGGCAAACTGTTCGGCGACATAGGCGTGGACCGAGCTGTCTTCATCGCGGGTTTCGGCGAGCGCGGCCACGAGACTCTCGCGGTCCACCACGATCACGTTGGCCGGGCACTCCTCGGCGAAGAAATACCAGCCGTCGTCATCGCGCTCGGACTGGAAGATGTGGGTCAGTAGCAAGCGTTCCAGCGGCGTCATGTCTGCGTTGGGAATGATCTGTTGAACGACGGTCGGTTCGAAATAGTCCGCCATGGTGGGTCTCCGGAAATGCGAAGGCCCAGCGCGATGGCTGGGCCGGGTGGGCGAAAGGTTTGGTGACGCGACCCGCGCGCCGGACATCAGACCGGGTCGGGCGCGCCGGCGAGAATGGCTTGGGCCTTGGCGATGGCGGTCTCGGCGCGGGGCCGCCAGAACGCAGCATCGGGCGCGGTCACGTCCGGCGCGTGCGCCAGCATCTTGAGGATGCCCAGCAAAGCCTCGAAGTGATCGGCCTTGCGCTGGATCGTTTCCCGAAATTGCGGCGGGACGGGCGCGGCGGGGCCTTTGTAGGCGGCGTCGGCGCCCGGCCAGGCGCCGGTGACATAGGTGTTGCCGGATGACTCCACATCGGCCTTTTCGTCCGACCAGTCGTCGTCGCCGATGGCCAGGCGGCAGGCCTGGTAGATCGTCTCGGCCTCATATGTGCGCTGCCGAAAGACCGGCAGGCGGTAGGTCGTCTCGATGGTGAAGAGCGGCATGATAGCCTCCTTAAAAGCCGAAAGCCCGGCGCGGCGGCCGGGCTCAGGTTGAGCAAGGGATGCGGGACGGCCGGAGCCGCCCCGCTGAACGCAGATTATTCCGCCGCGATGGTGTGAGGCTCGAGGGCCTCCTCCTCTTCGTCGGCGGGGTCATCGGCCTCCTCGGCTCCGACTTCGCCATCGAGGAACGCCGGCAACGCGTCGCCGCCGCCGGGCTGGGCCGGTTCCGCGGCCGGCTCTTCTATCGCGACCAGCCGCAGGGGCTCCGGCAGCCAGCCCGCGCCGTCGAGCAGGCGTTCGGCTTCCGTCGCCATGTCGCCCTTCTTCAGATGGTCGATAAGCTGGGCGGACCGCTCGCCCTTGGCTTCGCGCACGGCTTCAAGAATGCGCGGCTTGGTCACTCGGCCCAGATAGGTGTCGACCGTCGGCTTCCAGCCCGCCGCCACCATGTCGAGGCCGGTCGCGCGGGCCAGCACGTCCGCGTGGACCAGACGCTGGCGCAGGCCATGAGCCGAGATGCCCGGGCCGCCGTAGCGGTCAGCCTTCTCGTAGAGGGCGTTGACCCCGAACGCGGCGCAGTGGGCGAACAATCGCGCCTGGTCTTCACCAGTGAGCCCGATCAGCGCCTCCCACAGTCCGTCTTCCGACTTCGGTAGTCGGGCCTTCCAGTCAGCGTGGCGCGCATCGATCGACTGGGCCGAAACGCTCTCCTTCAATCCCGGCGGCTGGGCCGGGAAGGATGGCGTGCGCAGCGAGATCTCCAGGCATGAGCCTGAAGACGACAGGCGGTAGAAGGTAGCGAGCACGAAGCTGTGCAACACCGCCGCGAACGCCGTTGCAGGATCATTGCCGAGGGCGTCTCGCAGGGCGAGGGTGCGATGAGCGGCCAACTCCATCATCAGCCGGTCGGGAAGCGGCCGGAGGGTCTCGTCCTCCTCCTCGGCCGGTTCGGGCGCAACCGCGTCCCCTCCCAGCGTGATGACCGCACGCTGAACTCCGACCTCCGGACCTTCGCCATCAACCGACCCGGAGCCGGCGGACTCACCATCCGGTTCATCAATCACGGGCGCCTCGTCCTCGGGCCGGACATAGCCGCGCTCGATGCAGAGGGCGCCTTCAGTGTCGATGCTGACGAACACGCCGGCGCGGGCGATCTGCGCCGGATCGAAGACAGCCGGCCGGCTGTCGAACGCCTGGATCGCGGTCTCGATCTCACCAAGCCGCTGGTCCACCTCGTCGGGCAGCTCCTCCGCTTCGGCGTACTGCACCTCGAGCCGTTCAAGCTCCTCGTGCAGGGCGTCGTAGGTAGCCTGCTCCGCCTCGGTCAGGTCGGTGATGGCGCCGCCCAGCCGGCGCAGGCCATTGGTGTGGCCATACGGAAAGCCCGGCGCGACCTCGATCCACCGCCAGCCCTCTACGGCGAGGCGCTCGCCTTCCGCCTGGAGCTTTTCGACCACCAGTCGGTCGAGCAGCGCCGGATCCTGAAGCCAGCCGCCGTCGTCCGACTGAAACAGGTCGCGCAGGACAAGGCCGCCGGCGGCCTCGTAGGCTTCCGGCCCGACGAAGTGGGCCCGTTTGTCGGAGGCTCGCACCGCGCCTTCGGTGAGCTGGCGTCGGATCTGATAGGGCTCCTGGCTGTGCGACCGCGACAGGCCTTCCCAAATCTGCTCCTGACGAGCGTGGTCGTTGGTGAGCGTGAAGGCCATCAGCTGCTCAAGCGTCATGCCGTCTTCCGCGTAGACGTCGTGCAACTTCGGCGACACCGAGGCCAGGCGCAGGCGCTGTTTGACGACAGAGACGGGGACAAAGAAACGCGCGGCGATCGCCTCCTCATCCTGCCCCTGTTCCCGAAACGTCAGGAAGGCGCGAAACTGGTCGAGCGGGTGAAGCCCGGCGCGCTGGACATTCTCGGCCAGCGAGTCTTCGGCCGCTGAGATGTCGCTGCCCTGGCGGACGACGCAGGGCACCGGGGCGGTCTTGTCCAGGCGCTTCTGCTTGACCAGCAGCTCCAGCGCCCGATAGCGCCGGCCGCCGGCCGGCACCTCGAACATGCCGGTCTCGGCGCCATCCCCATCCAGCATCGGCCGGACGTTCAGGCTCTGAAGCAGGGTGCGGTGGGCGATATCCGCCGCCAGCTCCTCGATCGATACGCCGGCCTTGACCCGGCGGACGTTCGCCTGGCTCAGCACCAGCTTGTTGAAGGGAATGTCCCGGGAGGGACTGAGGACGATCTTCTGAACGGCTTGCGCCATGTCGGTTCTCCATGACGGGCCGCCGGAAGACTCTCTCCCGGCCCTAACCCGTCACGAAATCCCCAGCCTTCCTCTGCCTCTGGCGGCGCCAGCCCCATTCACTGGCCGGCGGCCGGCGCCCGCTTCCAGCGCAGGCTAGACGCCGCATGTCCGCTCGCATTGGTTGGCCCCCAAAAATGAGACGGCCGTTGTCTTCCGGTGTCGTGATGGCGGCCTCATCCCCTGCCCCGGGGGCGTTGCTGGATCCCCCGCAGAAGGGGTCGGCCGAGACCTTAAGGCTCGGCGGCAGGGGAAGGCCTTCCCCTCGAACTCTGCTCGAACCCGCGAAGTCACTGTTAGCCATCGCCCGACAAAATGGACTGCGAGCTGTCGAACGCTTCAAGGCGCTCGGGCATTTCAAGCACCTTCAACGCCGCGGCCGTGATCGCCTCCGCTACCGATGGATAGGTCTCGGCCGAGCTGATCGAGACGCCACCCGGAAGCGTTACCGTGGCCTGATAGCCATTGCCCTTGGGTGTCGCCGAGAGCGTTAGGGCCGTCATGCTGGCCTCCCTAGACCGTCGGACGAGTGCGCTGGACGATGCCGCGATATGCCCCACGCGCTATGATAACGGCCCTTTTGTATACTCTGTGATATATATTTTACTCGCATTTCATACCCCATACGCTATACACAACGGCCCGCCATAGACCACGAGGTACAGACATGAACCGGCGACAAGCCTCGGCGGAAGCCCGGAGATCCTTAGATCGCGCTCTAGCGCCGTTCCGCAAGGCGCCCAAGCGGCCCCCGCCCCGGGGTTGGATCCGCGCCCTGCGCGACGCTCTTGGCATGACGGCCGAGCAGCTGGGCGAGCGCATGGGAATCTCCCAGCCCTCGGTCCACCGCCTGGAGCTGTCCGAGGCGGAAGGGACCATTCAGTTGAGCAGCCTGCGCAAGGCCGCCGCGGCGCTGGACTGCGAGGTCGTTTATGCGCTGGCGCCCCGCAGCAGCCTGCAAGAAATCTATGACACGGCCGCCACGACAGTGGCGCGCCGCGAACTCGGCCTGATCGGCCATAGCATGGCACTGGAGGACCAGGCGGTCGGCGATGAGGAGGACGAGGAGCGGCTGCGCCGCTTCATCGCCGACGAGCTCGACCCTCGCGACCTGTGGGGCCGCCGGCGGTGATCGACGACGACGACCTTTACCGCGCGGACGACGGCGCCACGGCGCTGGCGCCCGAAGATCGCGAGGCGCTGATCCCAACCTGGATCGTCACCCGCGACGATCTGAACCGGGCGGAGCGGGACAACATCGCCGCCGGTCTGCGCTGGGCGCGTCGCAGAGGGTTCAAGGTGCTCGATGCCAACGACCTGATGACTCTGCACAAGCGCATGTTCGGCGACGTCTGGCGCTGGGCAGGCCAGCCGCGGCAGGTGGTCACCAACATCGGCCGGGAAGACTGGTGGGCGCTGCGCGAGCACCTCCACCAGCTGCTCGGCAACATCCGCGTCCAGGCCGAGAGCAGAGGCCGCGATCCGGACGAGATCGCCATCGACTTCCATCACCAGCTCGTGGCCATCCATGTCTTTCCCAACGGCAACGGCCGGCACGCCCGCCTGGCCGCGGACCTGCTGGCGATCCGCCTCGGCCGGGAGCCCTTCAGCTGGGGCCGCTCCGACCTGGTGACCGTGGGCGATGCGCGGCAGGCCTACCGCACCGCGTTGAAGGCTGCCGACGCCGGCGATCTCGGCCCGCTTCTGGCGTTCGCCCGATCCTGACCGCGACACCGCCCTGCGGGCGATGACCACGGCTGCGAGCCTTGACCTGTTGGGCCCCTCTCGCGGCCCAACAAGGCCTCCCCCACCAAAGCGCCGCGGCGCAACACTCGTCCCCGTCGCCTCGGAAACATCCGTCACTCCCGTGGCCGCACAGTGATCATCACACGCTCGACGGCCTCGCCGGCCGCCTCGGCCGCCGCGAGAATCTGCGGGACAAACTCCTTCCTGAGTCTGTCGGCGACCAGACCATTCCGGGCCGACAGCATGAGCACGCCGGCCTCGACCCCGTGGAAGCCGATCTGGGTGAACCAGCTGCCGTAGGCCCCCTGGCGGACGATCTTCTGCAGCTCGGCGTCGATCGCCTGCCATTTCGGGTCCTCGGCCCCGGGCGTTTCGATCAGCACCGGCTCCGGTGGCGGCTCCGCGGCGGGTGGTCCGGCGTCGGGTATCTCCCCCTTCGCCTTCATGATCCGGGCGAAGTTCAGCCGCAGGTCCGGCGACCCACTGGGGTCGCGGGTGCACATCCAGCCGAAGTAGCTGCAGCGGTTGCGGACCCTTGGATCTTCTAGGGCGATCGCCAGCATGGCGATGACCCGCGGCCCGTGGCGAGCCCAGCCCCAGCTCACCGTCAGCGGATTGTTGCGGTCGGCCTCCGGCAGCCACTCCTCGGCCGCGGCGGCGATCCGGGCGGCCAGTTCAGGACCCGCGCTGGCGGGATCGGCCAGGACATGGGGCGGGACCAGCGGAGCCAGGCGGGGACATATCTGTACGGCCGCCACAAGCTCCTGGCGGACCATTTCCGCCCGCACCGAGGGTGCAGAATTCGCGCCGGCGGAAACGCTTGCGCCCCTCGGGAAGCCCTCTTTTCTTTGGCTGCGGTTGGTATGGCTGATGGGTGGTGGGTCGGTGGTGTTTCCGCCGCCGGCCGGCGTAGCCGGACGCTTCTGCGGATGGGTGAACGCCGTAGGCGTTTCGATATTCTCTCGTACAGGGGAACTGAAGTTCTTCTGGGACTGTTCTAGGCGCCGATCTATCGGCGCCTGGGCGCTATATCTTGATCCAAATACCACGGGCTCCGAATAGAGCGCCCTGCGGGCCGCCGCTCGTTCACGGACGGCGGCGTCCGCCGTCTCCATCTCATCCAACCGCGCAACCAGAGGCGCCAGGTCGTAGGCCTCGACGCCGGCGGGCCGGTTGGCGCGATTATAGTCGCGCACCATGAACCCGGCCGCCTCAAGCGCCCGCCGGTTGGCCCTGGCGGTGCTCTCGCTGCAGCCGAGGTAGTCGGCGATCAGGGCCGATGAGGGCCAGACGCAGGCAATGTTCTGCTCAAGCCGATCCTGGTTCAGATGCTCGACGTAGAGTGACAGCGTCATCCGCTGCTGCACGGTCAACGTCGGCGTGCCCTTCAGCACTGCCGCCGCGATCCGGGCGATGGTCTCCCCCGGCTGCCAGCGCCAGCGTTCGGCCCGCTCGCAGACCTCGTCGAAATTGGCCGCGCGCTTGGCGAATCCTGGTCGCCAGTCGTCGTCGGTCGATGCCGATAGCATGTCGTCCCTCCATGGTGGGACGAGGCCGTTTCGCGGAGCGAAACCGGCAGGATTTGAGACGCAAGTCTCCGTTTCGGGCCTTGACGGCGAAAAAATCGCCCCCTAGGTTAGCCCGATCAACACGCCGCTCCGACACGGCTCCTGCGATTTCCGAAAGCCTCCAGCTCCAACTGGGGGTTTTCGCCGTTTAGGGGTCTCGTCTAGGTCAAGGTCGTTTTCCTCAAAGGTTCGCGAGCCGCGCACCCGGTGGGCGCGCGAATCGCCAGCGTGGAGCGTCCAGTGAGTCTGGCGTGATCTGAACCCCGCAAACCGTCCGGATTCGGCCCAAAACCCGCCATTCATGGCGTTGACGCGGCTGGGGAATCGGGCGTTCCGGGAACGACTCACGCGTCATGGTTCATTGCCCCCCGAAGCGCGAACCGCGATCAAACGGACGAGCTGGCGCGCCGAGCGCGGCATGGCCCCCGCGTAGAAGAGGCCGTGGTTGCTCGCGGCCGCGCCGGGCAAGAGCGCCCGCGCCGGAAGGTCGGGCGCCATCTGGTCAGCCGACAGCAGGACCAGAGCCTGCTCAGGACCCAGCAGATGGGCGGCGTAGAGTTCGCCGCCCGTCGGCGGGCGGCCCAGGGCCGCGCGCAGCGTCGCCGCATTTTCCCGGGTGAGCGCGCCCGCGAGGCGGGCGGCCACGACCGGGTCGTACCGCAGAGCGAGGATCTCGGCGCGCCAGCGCGGATCAGCCACCCTGGCTCGCCCATCGCCGCCAATGCGGATCGCCCTGGCCTCGGCAGCCAGCCCGAGGCTGGCGCCATATCGACCCACCGTTCTCAGCCAGGTCTGGTCGACGAACTGGAAGAGGCCGGCGGCGCTGGAGGTCGGCGCCCGGGCATAGGCGGATAGGCCAGATTCTGCGCGGGCGACGGCAAGCAGATACCGAGGTGGTACGCCAGCAAGGTCCGCGCCCCGATTGATCTGCGCCAATCGGATCCCCCTCGAAGCGCTCGAGCCGTAGACCGGCGGGATGCCGCGCACGCCGGCCAGATAGGAATAGGTCTGCAAGATCCCGGAACCGACCCCGGGAGAGAGCGTGAATATGGCTGGCTGAAGCAGGATCGCCGGGGTCCCGACACCGGCGAGCGCCGCCTGGGCGGCAGCGCGTGCATCCGAGACGCGCTCGATCGCCGGCTTGGCCAGGGCGCCCAGCGTCCATTGCGGGTCACCCCAATCCGCCCTCGACGTGGCGAAGAGGGGCTGGGGCGCCACGGCCGCCGCCGGACCCACAAGCGCAAGGCAGAGGGCGCCAACGCCCAACACCTGCAGCGAGGGCGGACTATGCGACGTCGGAGGACGCATCGACGAGGTGGGTGGCGGCGTGGCCGGTGTCTGGCCGCAGACGCGGGTGGTCATCACGTCTTGCAGTCAGGCCCAGAAATTCCGGAGACAGACTGTGGTCGAGGGATCCTTCGGCCAGCGCCAGCAGCATCGCCAGGCTCTCGGCTCGCTGCGCCGCGGAGAAGACGGTGATCGGATCGAAGTTCAGGGCGACGACCAGCTGATAGACGAACTCGATGTCGCGAAGTTCCCGCCGAGATCCCTTGCGGCTGGCGTAGCGCCGCAGCTTCGAGGGCTCGACCTCCAAGGTCCGCGCCACGGCGGCCAGGTTCCCGTGCCGGGACAGGTGGTGCTGGATGAAGAGGGCGAGATTGTTCGAAAACGCGCGCGACCGACCGACTGCAATAAGCGTCACCACTCCCCCCAGCGACTCAACCTGTGTTCACTATGGAAGCGGCCCCATGCACTGCATAGCTGTTCCGATCGCTACCCACCCCCAGCGAGATCGCTACAGCTATGGCGCGAGCTTCGCCGATCGCTCGCCGCGCCTTAAAGCGCGCTTCCGAATGCATCTGCGGGGGCAAAGGTGGCCGGAACCGTATAGGCGCGCACCCTCACAGATCGCTCGAAGTCGGCCGACTTGATCGCGCCGACAGGTCAAATAGGCCGATATCGGACGCAAACCCCATAACCGTTTCGCCATTCGAAGTGTTCGCAGTCTATAATCCGCCCCACTGCGCCGATTTGCTTCAACTATCACCGCCGCAAGATCGTGAATGTCGTAAGTGAGAGAAATATACCCTTCTCGTTCCACTACTTGCTTATTGACGGCTTCAGGTCTTTTCCGCTTTTCTTTCGTCATCGGCCCAGGGCCGCTGTTCAACGGGGAAGGCTGAGATGCGAAATATTCAATACAGAGCAATGGCGATGGCCCATTCGGCCAGGGCCAAGAAGATCGGCGAGATCGCCTTTGCGGTCGGCCTGATGGGCGCCCTTGGCGCCAGCATGGCGCACGCCGGCACCGACACCACCTTCACCAGCTCGGTGACCAACCTGACCACCTGGACCAGCGGCTCCCTCGGAAAGCTCGCCGCCGTCGCCTCGCTCGGCGTCGGCGTGGTCGGCGCGATCCTGCGCTTCGACTGGAAGCTGATCGCTGGCGGAGTCGGCATCGGCCTGGCCGCCTCGACCGGGCCGGCGATCCTCACCGGTCTGATGACCGCAACCTTCTAGCGACTGGGCTAGCAACCGGGACCAGCGGCGGGGGGGAGCAGGAAGCGCTTCTTTCCGCCGGCAGGTCCGCCGCCACCCAAAAGGGTGTGGCTCACGACAGGATGCGCGAGGGGGCGCTGGCCATGAGCAAGGACGACTACATCCCGCAATACCTGGATGAGCCGGAGCGCTACATCTTCTTCACGCCGGACGAAGCGATCGCCGCCATCGTGCCGCTGGCCTGCCTCTCGGCCCTGACCAATTTCGCCATCGGCCTGGTCGCGGCCTTCGCCGCCGTCCTGATCCTTCGCAAGTTCAAGGAAGGCGGGCCGCTCCACCGCCTGCTGTGGCGCGCCTATTGGATCCTGCCGCCCGGCGTGCTGAAGACCCGGGCGACCCCGCCCAGCCACCTGCGCCTGATGGCCGGCTGAGCGATGCCGACAGAGCGATGAAAATCGAGCACACCACAGAGGGCTTCCGGCGCGTGAGCGCCAGGCTGACCATCGTGACGGTGGCGCTGGGTGTCTCCGTGACGACCAATCTGGTGATCGGCCTGGTCGCCCTCAGCGAGCGGCAGACCCTACTCGTGCCGATGCTGCCCAACACCGTCGTCCTGTCGCAGACAGGCGGGGTGTCGGCCGACTATCTTGAGGCGGTGGCCAGGGACTGCGCCTACCTGTTCCTCAACCGAACGCCGGACAACGAGTCCTTCTTCGACCAGCAAATCCTCAAGGTCGCTGACGCTGCGACCTACCAGAGTGTTCGTGACGCCCTGATCGACGCCGAGCACCACATGGCCAATGCCCATGTGTCGCAGACCTTCATTCCCACCGACTGGTACGTCGATGCGCGCAAACTCTACGTCGAGGTGGCCGGCAATCTGATCGTGGGCAACGGGGCGCAGCAGCCGCGGGCCGCTTCGAAGATCTACGCCATGCGCTTCGTGCGCCGAGGCTCCGGGATCCGGCTGCTGTCGTTCGAGGAGATCAAGCCGGCCGAAGCCCTGGGCGCCAAGGTCCCGGTCACCCCAGCGCCGCTCGAGCGAACCACACCCATCTCCGGCGAGGCTCGATAGATGCGCGCGTTCATCCTTGGCGCGCTCCTCAGCGCCTGCGCCGCCGGCGCGCTCTCCGCGCGGCCAGCCATGGCCGAGCCGGTCCAAGTCCACGACGGCCAGTTCGAAGCCGACGTCTCGGCCCGGAACATCACCCGGATCGCCATCGCCGGCGAGAAGGTGGCGACGGTGCGCAAGGCGGACGATGCGCAGGGGCCGAAAATGGCGGTGGATGTCGACGCCGGCACCGGCGACGTCTTTGTCGAGTTCGACGGCGACGTGGTCGGCCGGACCTTCACCGCCTTCCTCACCACCCAGAGCGGCAAGACCGTCGAGGCGGTCCTGTCTCCTCGTGACCGCGATGGACAGACGGTCCTGGTCCAGCTCGGCGCGGACGCCGCCGCTCGTGGGTCCCGTCAGGGCGATGTCGGCGATCCTGACGCCGCGCCGCCCCCGGTTCAGGGCCAGGCCGACCGCCATGAAGGCTATCCCGAGATCCTGACCGCCCTGATCCGGCTTATGTTCAACGACGCCGCCGCGCCGGGCGTCGATCGCCAGAGCCTGACCGAGCCGCCTAAGCCGGCGGGCGCCTTTCAGATGCAGGCGATCGAGACCTTCTGCGTAGGCGACCTGAAGGGCACGGTCCTGTCGCTACGCAACACCACCAAAGTCGGACAGCCCCTCAACGCCAAGACCTTCCTCGTGACCCATGTCCTGGCGGCCGCCGTCAGCCACGAGACCGTCGCGCCCGGCCAATTGGCCCGTGTCTACATCGTGGAAGGCGCGCCCCAATGAGCGAGCTTCCTCCCGCGGAACTGGCCGGCCACAGCGTTGAGGACCTCAACGAGCGGACCAAGCGCAACCAGCTCCTCAAGTGGAGCGTCATCTGCGCCGTGGTGATCATTCCCCTCTGCCTCTACGCCTATAGCCAGCTGAACGGGAGCGCGCCGAAGGGCCCAGGCAAGGACGCCGCGATCCACGTGGCGGCGACCGGCCAGACCGCGGGCGCGGCGCTGAACGAGACCCCGGCCGACCAGGCCGAAGCCGACAAGCGGGCGGCGGACGCCAAGCTGGCCCAGGCCCAGGCCACCGTCGTCGACCTGCAGCAAAAGCTTGCCGAGGCTCAGAACCAGAGCCAAGCTGATCGGCAGGACGCCACGCGCACCATCACAGCGTTGGGCCGCCAGGTTGGAATACGACCATCCTCCCGAACCCCCGAGGATGGCTCGTCAGGCGCCGACGCGGGACTGCCCCCAGGTCCCGTGTCGGCGCCGTTTGCGGGTCGGGCCGGCCGAGCCGGTCCGCCGAAGCCGACCTTTGCGGGCGCACGCGCGCCTGGCGCGCTCGGCGCCTCTCAGGCCGGCGCAGACCCTTCAATGGCGGATCCGCCACGCCGGACGATCGAAGTTATCCACGCCGGCGCCGGCTCGGCAGGCGGCTCACAACCTGCCGCGGGCCTGCCGCCCGCCCCCGCTGACGGCGCCAAGGCCCTGGGCGCCGCCGCCGGCCCGAAGGCCTTCTTCTCCGCCAAGCTGGAGGTGTTCGACAGCGCCCAATACGTGCCGCCCAACGCCTATGTCGAAGCCAAGGTCCTCGTAGGCGTCGATGCGGCCACTGGCACCAGCTACAGCCAAGACCCCAAGCCGGTGCTGTTTCGCATCCTTGGTCCCGCCGTCCATGTGGGTTCCAGCGGCAAGTTCCAGACCACGGACCTGACCGGCTGCCTGATCAACGGGGCGGCCTATGGCGAGCTCCCGAGCGAGAAGGTCTACGTCAAGCTTCAGAAGATCACCTGCCCAGCCGGACCTGGCCGGTTCTCCGTCGCCACCGTCGAGGGCTACGTCACCTCCAAGGGCAAGGCCGGCGTGCGTGGCCCGGTGATCAGCCGCGAGGGCCAGTTCACCAGCCGCGCCATGCTGGCTGGCGCGCTCAATGGCCTGGGTCAGGGCATTTCGAAAAACGTCCAGGCCTCCCAGTCCGGGGTGACCACGTCGATCACCGGAGCGGGCGCCCTCAGCGCCCAGGCGCTGTCGCCGGGCCAGATCGCCACGGGCAGCCTCGGCACGGGGGTGTCCCAGGCCGCTTCCATGCTGGCCGACTATTACATCAAGCGCGCCGAGCAATATCAGCCGGTGATCGAGATGCCGACCGGGATCCAGGTCGAGCTCGTCTTTCTCTCCGGGTTCCAAGTCAAGTGAACCCGTCCCCCCACAACCCGTCGACCAACGGTCACGCCGAGGCAGAGGAACTGCGATGAATTTCAAGACCTTATTGGACGCCCAAGCCCGCGCGGCCTTGCCGCGTCTGCTGCTGATCGGCGGCGCCGGCGTCGCGATCGGCGTGGCCGGATTTGGCCTGTCGAAGACCGTGCTCGCGGGCGAGACGAGCGATGCGGGCCTGGCCCGCAAGGTCCAGGCGGCCTTCCCGAACACCAAGGTCGCCTCCGTCCGCTGCGGCGTCGTCCCCGGGCTCTGTGAGGTCACGGCCGGCAAGACGGTCTTCTATGTGACGCCGGACGCCCGCTACGCCCTGGTGGGATCGGTTCTCGATCTGAAGGCGCGGGTGGATGTCACCGACCGGCGGATGAAGGAACTCGGCCAGCTCGACGCGGTCACCAGCCGGCTCGGCGCCGTCCCCGGGGCGGGCGCACAACCCGCGCCCGCCGAGTCCCCCCAGAACACCGAAGCGGCCCCGATGCTGGGTCTCATCAAGATCGATCTGCCGAGGGACAACGCCATCATCCACCACGCAGGCGCACCCTTGAAGGTCTCCGTGGTGACCGATCTGAACTGCGGCTACTGCCGCATGCTGATGGAGGCGCTGAAGACCGCGCCGGACATCGAACTCACCGAATACCCCATCCAGCTGTTGCGGCCCGACAGCCTGGACAAGGCCAGGCTGGCGCTCTGCGCCAAGGACCGGGAAGCGACCGCCAACAACATCTACTTCGGCGGCGATCTGAAGGTGGCGGGCGACTGCGCCAAGGCCGAGGCCGCCGTCCAGGCCAACACCGCCTTCGCCCGGGCGCACGGGATATCGGGGACACCGGCCCTGATCCGCGGCGACGGCGCGGCCCACGCCGGCTTCATGCCGATCGACCAGCTGCGGGCCTGGATTAGGGGCGGACAGGCCTGATGGAGACGCGTCTCCACGCAGCGCCGATCATCGGCCTCTGCCTCTTGGCCGCGGGCGTCTCCGGCTGCGCGTCCCACGTCAAGGGCTCCTGGGCCTGCGCCCTGGAGCCGGGCGTGGTTTGCGGCTCGATCACCGACATCGATCGCGGCGGACCGGCCAGGGCAGCGAAGTCCACGACTTCGGCCGATCCGGTGATCGAGGGCGCGATACCGGCGAAGCTCTGGGGGCAGGGCGGCTGGACGGCAGGATCGATCGCCGGAGCGCCGGTCCGTGAGGCCGATCCGATCCTCAAGGTGGCGCTCGCGCCCTGGATCGACTGGGAGGGCGACTATCACGCCGGCGCCGAGATCTACGCCGTCATGCGGCACGGGAGCTGGTTCGTCGCTCCCAAGGACACGGTCCGCCGTGTCGACCTAGCTCGCCTGGCCCCTCCCGAGCCTAGCCAGGATGGCGCCAAGGCCGCAGTCGCGGGCGCTGCGGTCTCAGTGGGCCAGGGCGCTGCCGCTGCCGCTGCGGGCCTCGCGCCGACGCCGCCCGCCAACCCTGGCAAGAAGTGAGGCCGACGACAAATGAGCAAACCCGCCGACCAAAGACGTTCGATCCGGATGCCCGACTGGCTGATGTCCGGCCTTGCAAGCGTCGGCCGCGCCCTCGACGACAAGACGCCACCGATCGGCGCGACGCTTGGACGTTTCCATCGCTCACGGCTCTCGCAGTTCCTGCCCTACCGCTATTGGGACGAGGATCACGAACTCTTCCTGCAGGACCGCTCCCTCGGCTTCGTCCTGGAGATCACCCCGCTGATCGGCGGAGATGAGACCACGGGCCGGCTGCTCTCCGAGCTCTTCACCGAGGGCTTGCCGCAGGGGGCCATCTGCCAGGTGATCTCCTACGCCTCGCCGAAGATCGGCCCGATCGTCGATGATTGGGCCATGGCGCGGAGCAGGGGCGGGGCCTTCTACGAGGAGATGGCGGGTCATCGGCGTGAGCACTTCCGCAAGGCCGCCTTCGGCTCGGGCTCGCGCTCGGCGCCATTCTTCTTCCGGGACTTCCGGGTGTTCCTCGCCGTGGAAAAGGCCGGCGCCGGCGATGCGGTGGCGATCGCCGAGATGTGCGAGATCCGCGAGAA
Source organism: Caulobacteraceae bacterium (assembly GCA_003165275.1). Lineage (GTDB taxonomy): Bacteria > Pseudomonadota > Alphaproteobacteria > Caulobacterales > Caulobacteraceae > Poindextera. The sequence continues at coordinate 88 of PLSW01000081.1, read as the reverse complement.
GTTCGTCTCGTCCCTGACCACCATCAGGACCGCCAGCGTCGTCGTCCCTCCCGCGCGCCTGATCGGCTTTCTTACCGATCTGCTGGGC
>PLSW01000320.1 GCA_003165275.1 Caulobacteraceae bacterium | reverse complement strand
GAACGGAACGTGGCTGGCCGAGGTGGGACGACTTCACCGCCAATGTTCCCTTGCCACCGGGACAAGCCCGGTGGTGACGGAATGAGTGGATGATTCAATCGAGCCCGAATTAGTATTAGTTTGGCTCTCCAACGAGGAGCGCCCCATGACCGGATCCATCGACCCGCTGCGCGAGCAGTTCGACGCTTTCAAGGCCCTGCCCCGCGACCAGCCGATCCAGATGCTCAACCTGGTGCGGCTGAACGCCCTGGCCGCCTATCCCGACGGCCATCCGGACCACGGCAAGGGCCTGACCGGCCTCGACGCCTACCGCGCCTACGGCCGCACCACCGCCCACATCTTCAAGCGGGTCGGCGGGCGGCAAGTGTGGGTGGGCCGGCCGCAGACCGTGGTCACCGGGCCGGCGGACGAGCGCTGGGATCTCGCCTTCATCGCCGAATACCCGAGCGCCTCGGCGTTTCTGGCCATGGTTACGGACCCGGAATACCGCGACCTGGTCAAGCACCGGCAGGCGGCGGTGGAGGATTCGCGGCTGATCCGCATGGCGCCGGTAGGGGATCCTGGGGAGGGATTCGGGGAGTAGACGAGAACCCCTCCCCTTGCGGGGAGGGGCTCTTTATTCCGCCGCGTCCAGCCGGCTGATCACCCGCTTCTCGTTCCAATGGGTGTCGATGTTGCGCCGGAAATAGGGCGGCCGGTCCGACAGCGCCTCGGTCTCCAGCCACAGGCGTTTCAAGTGCCGGATCTTCCCCGCCGCGCGGTCGTCCTGGTATTCGGTACGGCCGTGCAGGACGTGGAAGTTGTTCACGAATTGCATGTCGCCGGGCTCGAAGCCCATGATCACCGAATACCGACCGCTCTCGGCGGCGTCCTCGATCCAGGTCAGGGCCTCGCGGGCCTTGTCGGTCAGCCGCGGCGCATCGGGGATGCGCTGGGAGGCGCGGATGTATTGCGGGATCGCCCGCACGAACAGACGGTCGTTCCACTCTGTGAAAACCGGCACAGTGTACCAGCCCTTGGTCCCCGGCTTCTGCTCGCCGCGGAAGTCGTAGGGTTGGGGCAGATACATCTCCGCCGCCAGGTCCGGCCGCTCGCGCACCAGGTCGTTGTGCAGGGCCACGGAATTGGCGACGCCAGAGAGGCCGCCCGATATGCCGTTGGCCAGGCACATCAGGCCCACCAGATCGGCCCCGTCGCAATGGTAGCCGAGCTTGATCCCACCCAGCTCGTTGCCCCGGGCGGTGGGATCGTCCAGGGCCTTGCCCTGGTCGGTCACATCCCCCAGCAGGTGGCCGTACTTGTTCTGCGCCCAGGGCTTGCCCAGGTGCATGCCGATCCCCCAGTAGATCAGGCACATTTCGTCGTTGGAGTAGTGGTCCCGCTCCACGCCGCGGATGCGCACGAAGCCGCGGCCGTTGATCAGCGCGTTCTCGATCCGTTTCAGCCGCGGGGCCAGGGTCGGCAGCGGAAAGTCCGCCGCGCCGATGTCCAGCAGATCACCGGACTTGGCCCCGGCGTGCGCCACCGCCGCGTCGATCTCGTCGCGCTCGGCCCGGGTCAGCATCTCCGTCCATGGCGCCGGGTCGGCGACATCCTCGGCCCGCCACTCGCAGTGGGTTTCCAGAAGCTTCGGGGTCATGTCCATCCCTCCCCTATTCCGCCGCCATCGCCGATGGCGCGGCCTGGGCGCCGCGCAGGAGGCGGCCCGGCAGGGCGCCGGTGGGCTCGCCGTCGCGATAGGTGACCTGGCCGGCGACGAGGGTGGCCACATAGCCGTCGGCGCGCTGGATCAGCCGCCGGCCGCCCGCCGGCAGGTCGTAGGCCACCTCCGGCGCGTGCAGGCGCAGGCGGTCGTAGTCGATGACGTTGAGGTCGGCGCGCAGGCCCACGGCGATCCGGCCGCGATCGAACAGGCCCACGGACTCGGCGGTGTCCCGGCACTGCATGCGGATCGCCGCCTCCAGGGGAAGCTTCGGCCCCCGGGTGCGGTCCCGGGTCCAGTGGGTGAGCAGGCTGGTGGGGAAGCTGCCGTCGCAGATCATGCCCACATGGGCGCCGCCATCGCTGAGGCCCGGCACCGTATTCGCGTCGGTGAGCATGGCGTAGGCCGCGTCCAGGGAGCCTTCCGCGTAGTTCAGGAAGGGCATGTAGAGCATGCCCTTGCCATCGTTCGACAGCATGTGGTCGAGGACGACCTGTTCGTTGCTGATCCCGCGGGCCCGGGCCTGGGAGGCGACGGTGGTCTCTTCCGTCGGCTCATAGTCGGGCTCGGACGCCATCAGGTGCATCTGGTCGAAGGCCGAAACCATGGCGCGGGCGCCGTCCCTGGGGTCCTCTGACAAGAGCTGGGCGCGCACCGCCGGATCACGCAGCCGCGCTAGCCGTTCCGCGTGCGGCAGCTTGGCCATGTCGCGGTAGGTCGGGTGGAAGCTGAACGGGTTCAGGGTCAGCTCCAGGCCGAACAGCACCCCCACCGGGCGGGCGGCGACCTGGGCCTTCATGGGTAAGCCGGCGGCCACGGCGTCGGCCAGGGCCGCCAGCAGCACCTTGTAGGCCTGCGGCCCCCGCGGGCTCTGCACCAGGGTGAAGGCCAGCGGCCGGCCCGAGGCCTCCACCAGTCGTCGCAGCATGGCGAACTCGGCCTCGGGATCGTTGAAATCCGAGACGAACTGCAACGTCCCGCGCCCGGCGGCCTTCAGCCCCATGGCGATGCCCATCAACTCGTCCTCGCCCGCGGTCAGGGTCGGGGTCGGCTGGCCGTCGCTGGTGCGGTGGTTGAGGGTGCGGGAGGTAGAAAAGCCCATGGCGCCCACCTCGGCCGCGCGGCGGGCGATGGCGGTCATGGCGGCGATGTCGGCGGGGGTGGCGGCCTCGCGGTTGGCGCCGCGCTCGCCCATCACATGCACCCGCACCGCCGCGTGCGGCAACTGGGCGCCGATGTCCACGTCGAACCGGCGGCGGCTGAGGGCGTCGAGATAGTCGGGGAAGCTTTCCCAGTTCCACGGCAGACCCTGGCTGAGCACCGGGAAGGGAATGTCCTCCACCCCCTCCATCAGCCGCACCAGCCGGTCGTGGTCTTCCGGCTTGCAGGGGGCGAAACCGACGCCGCAGTTGCCCATGATCACGCTGGTGACCCCGTGCCAGGACGAGGGCTGCATGCGCTCGTCCCAGGTCGCCTGGCCGTCGTAATGGGTGTGGACGTCGACGAAGCCCGGGCTGACCAGCTTGCCGCGGGCGTCGATCTCCTCGCGGCCCTGCCCGTTCACCTTCCCGACGGCGACGATCCGCCCGTCCTTGACCCCCACATCGGCCTCGCGGCCCGGAGCCCCCGAGCCGTCCACCAGATGGCCGCCGCGCACGACGAGATCATAGGCGTGGTCCATGGCAAGCGCTTCCTTATCGTTGTTTAGGCGCATTTGGCGCGCGGCGAGGGGGCGGCGTCAAGCGCGGCGGCGGATCAGCTCTTGACGGCGGCGGCCACCCCACGCCTTGAAGCGTCACGTCGAAGGTGGCATTTTGACACCACTGGAGATCGATGGTCATGGCCGCTCGCAATTTCGCATCCGTCAAGCTCAGCAACGCGCTCGTCAGCGACGCACGCCGCGAAGCCCAGGTGCTGAACCGGTCCCTCGGCGGGCAAATCGAACACTGGGCCAAGCTTGGGAAGGCGCTGGAGAACGCCGCGGGGTTCTCATTGGACCGTGTGCGCGAGACCCTGGAGGGCCGTCTCAAGCTTGAGGCCTTGTCCGTCACGGAGCAGGACGCTGTGTTTGACCGCTTGGGCCAACAGTTTGATCAACCTTCCGACGCCGTACGCGCGCAATATGCGGCGATCGGCAAGCGCCCGGGCGCGGTTGGTGCAGACCCCGAGGGTCGACTGGCGCGGCGCCGACCTGACGGCGAAACCGAGCCCGCCGGCTAGGCGCGATGCCGCCGGCTGGCCCTCCGATCCTGCAGGTCATTGCGGGGCCGAACGGGGCCGGGAAGACGACCTTTTACCAGACCCAGATCCGCCACCTAACCGACGCCGAGTTCGTCAACGCCGACCTGCTGGCGCTCAATCATTTTGGCCACGTGGCGACCACGCAGGAAGAATCAGTGCTGGGCCAGCGAATGGCCGAAGAGCGACGTCGAGCATTGATGGCCGACGCAAAAAGTCTCGTTACCGAAACAACCTTCTCGCATGCCTCAAAGCTCGACCTGCTATTCGACGCCCGAAAGGCGGGGTACCGGCTGATTGTCTACCATCTGAATGTCCGTGGACCGGACTATTCCGTGGCCAGGGTCGCTGCGCGCGTAGAAGACGGTGGCCATCCGGTCCCAGAACGCAAGATAAGAGAGCGTTACGCCCGCAACCAACCGCTGATCCGCCAGGCGGTGTTAATGGCCGATCGGGCGTACATCTTGGACAATAGCAGGCTGGGCGAACCACCGCGGCATCTGATCAGCTTCGTCAATGGCGCAGCCCGACAGATTACCGACGACCTGCCGGACTGGACAACGAAGCTGTATGGCGGCGACCTCCCCTAGGCCCCAGGATTGCTCGCGATCGACGCACTGGCGCGCGCCCGGCGGCTCGCCTAGAAGGTGACGCAAATTTTCAGCCCATCCCCAAAGGAACTCCCCATGCGTGATGTCGTCGTCGTTTCCTACGCCCGCACGGGCCTGGCCAAGTCCATCCGCGGCGGGTTCAACAACACCCACGGGGCGGCCATGGCCGGCCACGCGATCCAACACGCCATCGCCCGGGCCAAGGTCGACCCGGCCGAGATCGAGGACGTGTTCCTGGGCGCCGCCCAGCCGGAAGGCGCCACTGGCCACAACGTCGCGCGCAACGCGGCAGTCTGGGCGGGCTGCCCGGTGACCACCGCCGGCACCACCATCAACCGCTTCTGCTCTTCGGGTCTGCAGGCCATCGCCTCGGCCTCGCACTACATCAAGAACGAGGGCGCGACCGTCGCCATCGGCGGCGGGGTGGAGTCGATCTCCCTCGTGCAGATGGGCGGGCACATGAACACCTTCCGCTTCACGGAAGAAAAGCTGATGGAGACCCATCCGGCCCTGTGGATGCCGATGATCGAGACCGCCGACATCGTCGCCCAGCGCTACGGCGTCAGCCGCGAAGTCCAGGACGAATACGCCCTTCAATCCCAGCAGCGCATGGCCGCCGGCCAGCAGGCCGGGATCTATAAGGACGAGATCGTCCCCATGAACGTGAAGATCAAGATGGTCGACAAGGCCACCGGTCAGGAATCCGTCGGCGAGGGCGTCGTCGACCGCGACGAGTGCAACCGGCCGGGCACAACGCTTGAAGGCCTGCAGGCGCTGCAGCCCGTGCGCGGGCCGGGTAACTTCGTCACCGCCGGCAACGCCAGCCAGCTCTCCGACGGCGCCGCCGCCGTGGTGCTGATGGAGGCCAAGGAGGCCGAAAAGCGCGGCCTGGAGCCCCTGGGCCTGTTCAAGGGCTTCGCCGTCGCCGGCTGCGCGCCCGACGAGATGGGCATCGGCCCGGTGTTCGCCGTGCCCCGCCTGCTGGAACGCCACGGCCTGAAGGTCAGCGACATCGACCTTTGGGAGCTGAACGAGGCCTTCGCCTCCCAGTGCCTCTATTCCCGCGACACCCTGGGCATCGATCCGGAGAAGTTCAACGTCAACGGCGGCGCCATCTCCATCGGCCACCCCTACGGCATGACCGGCGCCCGCTGCACCGGCCACGTGCTGATGGAAGGCAAGCGCCGGGGCGCCAAGCTGGCCGTGGTGACCATGTGCATCGGCGGCGGCATGGGGGCCGCGGGGCTGTTCGAGGTCCTCTAGGCGGCCGGGCTCGTGACCACCGACGTCTTCCCGCCGGACAAGCGTTCGGCGGTGATGCGGCAGGTCAAGAGCCGCAACACCAAGCCCGAGATGGCCGTCCGGCGCGCCCTCTGGCGCCTGGGCGGCCGCTACCGGCTGCACCGCCGGGACCTGCCGGGATCGCCGGACATCGTCCTGCCTGGCCGCAAACTGGCGATCTTCGTGCACGGCTGCTTCTGGCACGGCCACGACTGCGCCCGCGGCGCCCGCGTGCCCAAGGCCAACCGCGACTACTGGCTGGGCAAGGTCGCCCGCAACCGCGCCCGGGACGCCCGGGCGGCCGAGCAGCTGGCGGCGGCCGGCTGGCGCGTCGAGACGATCTGGGAATGCGAGCTGAAGACGCCGGCGGCCCTGGACGCGCGCCTGGCCGCCCTGCTCGCCCGGCCAAGCCCAATGAACATTACAGGGCATTCATTAATTACATAGACGTTAGAATATTAAATCGAAGTCATGACAGCAACTTAACTGGTGGATAATCAGGACCGGAAGTATCCCAATGACATCAGCGGCGTCGCCGCGACATTCAACTGGGATGAAGATCATGAAAAGCTTTTCAGAATATCTGGGCGCCACCGGTGTCGTCGCCCTGCTGGCGGTTCCCGTCATCGCCATGGCGAGCGCCGTCCACGCCGAAGACATCCACATCCACACCGGCGACCTTTCACAGCCCGAGCGCGCCGCCAGCTTCCGCCAGGACGTGGAAGCCGCCGCCGACACCTTCTGCTCCGGCTACAAGATGGACGCGACCTATCTTGTGAACGTCAGCAAATGCAAAGCGGCGGTGCGCGACGAGGCGATGTCGCAGCTCAGCCCCTCTCAGCGTGAGCAACTCGTTGCGTCCCGGCCGACCTACTCAGTGGCGAGCGGCCGTTGATTCTCCGCGCAGGACGCGCCGGGCTCGGAACCCCAAGGAACCGCCCGGCGCGCGTTGCAACCCCTATTACGACCCAAGTTCTTCGCCAGGAGGCGATCCGTGGAAACCCTTATATTCTTCAGCTTTCTCGCCGCCGTGATCCTGGTTCCGGTCTATCTGCGCTCCCGCGATCGCACCCACATGTACGACACCCTGCGTCAGGCTTATGAACACGGCCAGCCGGTGCCGCCCGAACTGATCCAGGCGCTGCAGCAGCCGGTGCGGCCGAGGAGCGGCCCGGACGGCGACTTTCGCCGCGGCCTGATCCTGTCCATCGTCGGTCTTGGCCTGTGTGGGATGGGCGCGGCCTGCTACTTCGGCCTCTGGGACGCCTCCCCCGTGGGCGCGGCGATCACCGCCGCCAGCATCGCCGGCGTCGGCATGATCCCCACCCTCTTGGGCCTGGCCTTCCTGGCCCTCGCCTGGTGGGGCCACAGCCGCTCGTCCGCCGCGTCGAAGGCCGGCTAGTCGGCCTTGGCGTCCCGGCGGACCTGCATGAGGCGATCGGCGAGCCCAGGCTCGCGCACCAGATTGCGCAGAATGGCCTCCTCCGTCCGGATCGCGGCGTGCTGATCCGCCTCCGATAATCCCACCACCATCTCGCGGTTCAGGTCCACGATGACCTGGACCGCGCGCTCGTAGAGGCTCCGGCCCGCGGGGGTGAGGTTCAGCAGCACCTTGCGCCGGTCCGCCCGGGTGGTGTTGCGCTCGGCCAGTCCCTCGGCCACCAGCTGGTCCACGACCCGGGTCATGGTCGTGCGTTCGACCATGCTGTAGTCGGCCAGTTCCGACATGGTGCAGGGCTCGAAGCGCGCGATCACCCCGATCGCCCGATAGCGCGGCACGGTCAGACCCAGGGTCCGCATCCGCTCCTCCAACTGCAGATCCCGTTGGCGGTCGATCGCCACCAGCAGGTGCAGCAGATAGGTGGCGGTCTCGAAGGGGTAGGCGGCCTCGGCCGGCGTGGCGCCGCTCTCGGCCGCGCCTGCGCCCGTGGTCTGGTCCATTCCCCCTCCGATTTGACTGACGCGGACGGCGATGTCGCCAACGACCTTCGCCTTAGTTAGACCGAGCGAGTGAAAATGCACAAGATGCAATTGGGATAGATGCATTTGCATTATGTGCTATTGCACTTTTCTCAAGCTTCAGTATAAGCCGCCCCTCGTCGCGCCTTCCCCCGCGGCGTCAGCCGCCCGAAGCCGGGCCACAGGGCGCGAGACCCCCGATGCAACAATGTTCAGCGCACCGCGCGGGGCCCGAATGGCAGGAAATCCTGGATGACGAGGGCGCCGAGCTGATGCGCAGCGGCGTCACGCCCCGGGGACGCCAGCCGGCGCTGGCGCCGTACCGGGTGCTGATCCTCAACGAGAACGCCCAGCTGGTCCGGTTCTTCTATCTCGAATGCGCCGGCGCCGCGGACGCCATCGACAGCGCCCGGGACCTCGCCGCCGGCCGCGCCGGCGAGGTCTGGCGCAACGGGGAGCTGCTGGGGCGCTGGGGGCCCCGGAGCTGAACCGCGGCTAGTGGCCGGTGACCAGGGCGAACATCACCAGGGCGCTCACCGATCCGGCGACCGCCATGATCCAGACCGCCACGGCCAGGGCCGGCAGCTTGGGGCGCAGGGCCCAATGGATATCGTCGTCGGCCGGGGTGGCGGGAACTTCGCGGGCGCTCGACATGGCGGCTCTCCAGTTCTGGGACACTCTTTCGCGTCACGGCCAGGCTGAGCAAAATCGTCGCCAGTCGCCCGGCGCAGACCGGGCTTTGCCAGCGCCGCGCGGATGCGGCTAAGCTGCGGTCAACAGTTGGGGGGACTTCACATGCGACATTGGGGGGCGGCCGCGGCGGCGGCGATCCTGGGACTGGCGACGGCGCAGGCCGCCGCGGCGAAGGATGTGGTCATCCACGCGGGCCGGCTGATCGACGGGGTGTCGAAGACCGAACGGACCCAGGTGTCGATCCTGATCCACGACGATCGCATCGTCGGGGTCGAGCCGGGCTATGCGGCCCCGGCCGGGGCGGAGGTCATCGACCTGACAAACGCCACTGTCCTGCCCGGCCTGATCGATTGCCACGACCACATCACCGCCACCCACGACAAGGGCAACCCCGTCGCCGAGGCGGTGACGCGGACCGCCTTCGACGACGCCTACGCGGCGGTGGGATCGGCCCACGACACCCTGCTGGCCGGCTTCACCACCATCCGCGACGTGGGCGCCGACCCCGATGTGGTGATCGCGCTGAAGAAGGCGATCAACAAGGGCGAGGTCGTGGGTCCCCGGATGTTCGTGGCCGGCCCGCCGCTGGGGCCCACCGGCGGCCACGGCGATCCCGCCAACGGCTTCGACCCCGAGCTTAGCCACGCCCACTGGAGTGACTGGGTGATCGACAGCCCCGAACAGGCCAGGCTTGCCGTGCGCAAGCTGCGCCGGATGGGCGTGGACCTCATCAAGATCATGCCCTCCGGCGGCGTCCTCTCCATCGGCGACGATCCGAACCTGCAGCTGATGACCGACGACGAGATCAAGGCGGTCATCGACACCGCCCACGCCCTGGGCATGAAGGTCGCCGCCCACGCCCACGGCAAGCAGGCCATCGACCACACGGTGATGCTGGGCGTCGATTCCATCGAGCACGGCTCCTTCGCCGACGCCGGCTCCCACGCCCTGATGAAGCAGCACGGGACCTACCTGGTGCCGACAATGTTGGTAGGCCAGACCGTGGTCGACATCGCCCTGACCCATCCGGAGGAGCTCAACCCCTCCTCCGCCGCCAAGGCCCTGGTGGTGGGTCCGCGCCTGCGCAAGAACCTCGGCGACGCCTACCACGCCGGGGTGAAGATCGCCTTCGGCACCGACCAGGGCCTGGCCCCGCACGGGACCAACGCCAAGGAGTTCGCCCTGATGGTGGCCGCCGGCATGACCCCCATGGACGCCATCATCGCCGCCACCGGCTCCGCCGCCGACCTGATCGGCGACACGGCCGACATCGGTTCGATCCAGAAGGGCCGCTACGCCGACATCGTCGCGGTGAAGGGCGATCCCCTGGCGGACGTCACCGAGCTGGAGCGGGTGACGTTTGTGATGAAGGGCGGCAAGGTGTTCAAAGGCGGGACGCCGGGCGCGCGGTAGCGAACCGACTCTGACACCCGACGCCCTGTCGCGACGACGAGCGTCGGGTAAGCGCAAACCGGAGACGTGTGGCGTTAATCTGCCAGCGCCTCCTCGCCGTTCCGAAGGCCGCGAGCCCGGCCGAAAAGGCCTACGTCTCCTCCTCGATCAGCGCGCCGGGGCGACCGCCGCGAAGCTTGACCACGACGAGAACGACGACGCCGACCCCGAGCCAGACCAGGCCGGCGACCTTGGCGTTGGTCTGGGCGTTGACCAGCACATAGGCCACAATGGCGAACCCCAACACCGGCGACAGCAGGTGACTGATCCATTGCCGGCTTTTTTGCTTCCCGACGAACCAGATCACCACGGACACATGCAGCGCCAGGAAGCCGGCCAGGGCGCCGAAATTGACCATCGAGGTCAGCAGCTCGAGCTGGTCGACCATGAAGATCCCCAGCACGAGGGTAATGGCGGCGGTGAGGAGGATCGCCCGGATCGGCGTCTGGCGTCGGGCGTTCACGTGCGCCAGCGCCCTCGGCAGCATGCCGTCGCGGGCCATGCTGAACAGCAGGCGCGCCGTCGCCGCCTGCGCCGTCAGCGCCCCCGCCAGGCCCGATAACAGCACCCCCAGAATCGACACCGCCCACCGCATCGGCTCGCCGCCGACGGTCTTGGCGATGATGAAGAAGGCGGTCGCGGCCTCGTCGCCGGGAGCGAAGGAAGCGCGGTCGAGCACGAACAGGGAGGCGAGATAGGTCTGGAGGACGAACAGGCCCGCCGCGACCAGCAGCGAAAGCATGGTGGCGAAGCCGACCGCGCGGGCGCCGCCCTTGGCCTCCTCGGTCAGGGTCGAAATGGCGTCAAAACCGAGAAAGCTCAGCGCCGCCAGCGACAGGGCGCCGAAGATCAGCGACGGAGAGATTTTGTGGGCGTCGAACAGGGGCGCCATCGACAGACGCGCGCCGCCGACGCCGTGCGCCAGGCCGACAAGGCATAGCCCCAAGAACACCGCCAGCAGCACGATCTGAAGAAACAGCAGGACGACGCTGAGCTTGGCCGTGCTCTCGACGCCGATGATGTTGACCGTGGTGTTGAGCGCCAGGAAGACGGCGACCAGCAGCGGCTTGGGCAGGGCCGGCAGGACCGAGTGGATCGCTACCGCGCAGATCACGTAGATCAGGGTTGGCAGAAGCAGATAGTCGAGCAGCAGGGCCCAGCCGGCCAGGAACCCCGCGCTCTCGCCGATGCCCTTGCCGGCGTAGGCGTAGACCGACCCCGCCACCGGAAAAGCCGCGGACATCACCATGTAGCTGCGCGCGGTGAACACCATCGCCACCAGGCCGACGACGTAGACCAGCGGGACCATGCCGTGGCTGGCGTTGAAGACGAATCCGAAAGAGCTCCAGGGCGCGATCGGGGTAATGAAGACCAGACCGTAGACCAGCAGGTCGAAGGAGGAGAGGGTGCGCTTCAGCTCCTGGCGGTAGCCGAAGGACTCGATCCCGCCGGGTGCGGCGTCGGCGCTCCCGGGGGCGGACGACCGGGCCTCCACATCTTGCGGCGTCATTTTGGGCATCTATCGAGAAGCGACATCGGCTACCATCCCCTCAACTCTTATCCGGCCCACACCGCCCACCACCTCGTTTCCAAGGGCGGCGCGACACATTTCGATATCTGCTGATTTCGCGCTCACGCTGCGCCACATGAACGACAAACCCGATACATATCGTAATTTCAATCAAAACACCGGTTGATTTCCCTTTAGCCGACGTGTGTGATCGATCCTACGATCCAGCTCAATGTTCGGGATGGCTTGCCGGTGGATCCGCCAAGACGTGGGGCAGGCTGCGCGAGATAGGGGATGCCGAAGATGACTGAAGTCATGCGTCGTAGGGCTCGCTACGCTCTACTCTTCGCCAGCGGGTCCGTGGCGTTGCTCGCCGCGCAAGCCGCCCACGCCGATCCGGCCAGCCCGGGGGCGACGACCGGCGGCGTCACCGAGGTGGTCGTGACCGCTCAGAGGCGCAGCCAGAATCTCCAGGACGTGCCCATATCGGTACAGGCGATTTCCGCCCAACAGCTGACGGCCGCGGGCATCAAGAGCACGCAGGACTTGGGGCAGATCACCCCCAACGTCACCATCATCAGTCCGATCGGCGCGGGCAACCAGCCGCTGATCACCATCCGCGGGATCGGGCTCAACGACTTTGACACCAACAACGCCGGGCCAAACGGCGTCTACGTCGATGACGTCTACCTCAGCGCGCCCGGCGTGCAGAACTTCTCCATGTTCGACGTCTCGCAGGTGCAGGTGCTGAAGGGGCCGCAGGGAACGCTCTACGGCCGCAACACCAGCGGCGGGGCGCTGCTGTTCACATCGAACCGGCCCACCGATTACTTCACGGCCGATCTGCATGCGGAGTATGGCAGTTTCAATACGCTGCAGCTGATGGGCGCCGTCGGCGGCCCCCTGGCGCCGGGGCTCGACGGCCGCATCGCCACAGTGTTCAACCACTCCGACGGATATGTCCAAAACTCCCTCGGCGGCGGCCCCTACGACGACGTCAACAACGCGGCCGTCAGGGTTCAGCTTCAGTATGAGCCTGACAGCAAGCTCAAACTCTATTTCAACACCAGCATCGGGTATCTGCGCAATCACCCGGAACCTTACGGCCACATCGGCGTATTCGTGCCCGGCACCCAAAACACGGCTTCGCCGGTCTATTGCACGCCCGCCCAGGCGTTCGCCGGCGGCTGCGTAGACCTTTACGGATACGGCACCCCGGCCTACTGGCACGGCGCCTATGCCGAGACCCAGGACCTGACCAACCTGGCGGCGGTCACCCAGTTCCGCGCCGACTACAAGGCCGGACCGATCACCCTGACCTCGATCACCTCGTGGCAATACGATGACAAATTCCACCCGGAGGATACGGACGGCGATCCGCTGAACCTCATCCGCGCCACCTACGGGGTCAAGTCGAACACCTATACCCAGGAGTTCAGGGCCGCCCAGAGCGAAAAGGACTACAACTGGGTCGTTGGACTCTACTATCTCCACGAAAACCTCAAGCAGGATCAGCCACTCTCGCTGTTCTACGCCGGCGACCTGGGCGGCGGCTTCGGCATTACACCTGGGCCAGGGGCCTTCGACGGCATTGCGGAGATCGTCAGCGACAAAAGCTCACAGACCACGGACTCAGCCGCCGTATTCGGGCAGGGCGATTACACCCTTGATCGGTTCACCTTGACGCTTGGCGGCCGATATACCTGGGAGCGCAAGACCTTCGACTATCACCAAGCCTCCCAGTTCCAGGACGGCGGCATGGGCAACTACGATCCCCCCAGCGGTTTTATTGATCCGCCCGAAGAGTCAGAGACCGCCTCGAACTTTACCTACCGCGCCGCCCTGAGCTATCACATCACCCCGGGCACGCAGGTCTACGGAAGCGTCGCGACGGGCTTCAAGAGCGGCGGCTTCAATGGCAGCTTCCTCGGCAACGACCCGGTGACCGTTTCGGTGCAGTTGCGCCCGATCAACCCTGAAAACGTGACGGCCTTCGAGGTGGGCGAGAAGGCGACCCTGTTTGACCACCGCCTCACGCTGGACGCCGCGCTGTTCTATAACGCCTACAAGAACGAACAGGTTTTCGCGACAGAGACCGCGACGGTGACGAGTGGCGGCTTAACGTTCCCGCTCTCCGTGAATATTCTCGGCAACCTCAAGACCTCACACACCGAGGGCGTCGAGTTTCAGATCACCGCGGTTCCAGTGGATGGCCTGACCATCGACCTTGAGCCCGCGTTTCTGCGAACCCGCGTGGACGACGGCGTATTCCAAGGCGGATCCGATCTGACCGGCAAGAAGCTGGCCAACGCCCCCAACTTCACCTTCACGGGGATCGCCAACTATCGCCTGATGCTGGCGAATGGCGACGACATCAGTTTCCGCTGGAATTCAAACTATCGCAGCCACTACTGGTTTGATGCAACCAACGACCCTTATATTCAGCAGAACGGCTATTGGCTGCACAACCTCAACATCGACTATGAAGCCAGCCACCACTGGGTTGTAGGGCTGTTCGTCCGAAACATCGCGGACACGAAGTACAATCTGACGTCGAGCGACATCTCCAATCCCTTCGGCTTCCTGGAGCCGGTGCAAGGACCGCCACGCACCTTTGGGGTGGAAATGTCGCACCATTTTTGAGGAAAATGAGGGGCGGGACCGGGCTGACGCTTCTCCCGCTCCTTTATGAAGGCCCTCCCGCCCGATAGCGTGGCGGCGCTGATGCGTCCGCCCGGCGCCGCGCCAACGCCCGCGAGGAAATGATGAAAACGCCCACGGCGCGTGCGGCGGTGGCCGTAGCCGAGCGCCGTCGCCCGTCTCAACAACGCAGCCGCCTGAGATACGAAATGCTGCTGGACGCGGCCGACGCCTTGCTCGCCGACAAGGAGACCACCGAAGTCGGACTCTATGACATAGCGGCCGCCGCCAAGGTGCCGCCAGCGTCGGTCTATCACCTGTTTCCGACCAAGGAGGCGGCGTTCGTCGCCCTGGCTGAGCGTTACCTGGTCGGCTTGAGCAACCACATAACCCGGCCCTTGGGGGTGGGAGAATTACGGCGATGGCGGGATTTAATCACCGCAGAACTCCACCGGGCAATAGAATATTATAACAACAACAGGGTGATGTCCAAGTTGTTCTTTGGCGCAAACGTCATACCCGACGTCCGGATCCTAGATGTGAAAAATGTAGAGACCGTCTCAGCGTCGGTCTATGACCGAATGAACGAGCTGTTCGAGATGCCTTACCTGCACGATTCTGATACAAAGTTCGCCGCACTGATCGGGATCTACGACGGCATCTGGATGACCTCCTATGCGCGCCATGGATTGATAACCCCCGAATTCGCTCGGGAGACAGAGCTGGCTGGGCTGGCCTATTGCGAGACGTTCCTGCCCGCGGTCATTCCACTTCGCGCGCCGAAAGGCCGCTCGCCGATCCCATCCGGGCCTGGACCTCACCCTAATCCGAGCCCGATAGATTCCGCGCCGCGTCGGACCGGTCGATCTGCCCAGCGAAAAGGCATTTGAGACACCCCGACTCCAGGCGCGCCGGTCGATCTTGACGGGTCAACGCCGGGGAGTCTTAACTCGATAATTGTCCGCTTTCCCGACGCGCGCGCGGATTCACCGCCAAAGCCGTCGGGTTGCCTGTATGATCGCCGAGGCCCCGAATGAACCGCGAATATGAGTTGAAGCTGCGCGCCCAGAAAGTATTCCCTCGCGGGATTTACGGGCACCTATCGACCCGGCTGATGCCGGAAAATTACCCGCAGTTCTTCACGTCGGCAAAAGGCGTGCGGATGACCGGCGTGGATGGCCGGGAATATATCGACTTCATGTGCGCCTTCGGCCTTAATCTGTTTGGCTATGGCGACGAGGAGATCAACGACGCCTATATCAAGCAGATGCTCAAGACCGACACGCTGACGGGCGTCTCGCCGGTGATGGTCGAGTTGGCCGAACGGTTCACCGGGATCGTCAGCCACGCGGACTGGGCGATCTTCGTCAAGAACGGCACCGACGCCACCACCCTCGGCGCCATGATCGCCCGAGCGCATACGAAGCGGGAAAAAATCATCATCGCGGAAGGCGCCTATCACGGCGCCGCGGCCTGGTGCTCCGCCTCGCCGGGGACGACCGCGGGCGAGCGAGCGGGCCGCATCCCCTGCACCTACAACGATGTCGACTCCCTGGAGAGGGCCGTGGCGATGGCGGGTGATGATCTCGCCGCAATCTTCGCCACGCCGTTCAAGCATGACGTCCTCATCGACCAGGCCGAGCCGCATGCGGCCTATGCGCGCCGGGCGCGCGAGCTGTGCGACATGACCGGAGCGCTGCTCGTGGTCGACGATGTTCGCGCCGGTTTCAAGTTGGCGCGCGATTGCAGCTGGTCGGTGGTCGGCGTCGAGCCGGACCTGTCGTCCTGGGGCAAGTGCATCGCCAACGGCCATCCGATCTCGGCCCTGCTTGGATCGGACAAGGCGCGCAAGGCGGCGGGCGAAGTCAGCTTCACGGGCTCGTTCTGGTTCCAGTCGGCCCCGATGGCGGCGTCCCTGGTCACCCTCGACCGGATCATGAACACGCCGTACCTTGAGAACATCCATGCCCTCGGTCACGCGCTGCGCGTTGGAATGGCCGGCGTCGCCGACAAATGGGGGGTCGGACTGCGGCAGACCGGGCCGGTCACGATGCCGATGTTCCTGTTCGATGACGACCCCGACCTTCGCAAGGGCTATTTCTGGTGCGCCGAAATGGTGTCGCGGGGCGTCTACATGCACCCGTTCCACAACATGTTCATTTCGAACGCCCTGACCATGGACGACATCGAGCAAACCCTGGCGGCCGCCGATGGCGCGTTCGAGGCCCTGGCTGCTCAGGGCTCCGGACTGCNNCGGCTATTCCGGCACGGTCAGCGCATACGTCCGCTTGTGCAGCGTATCGTACACCGGCAGGCAGACGGCGCGGATGTGGGCGAAGTCCGACGAGATGGGGGAGATGAAGCTGGTCAGGCGCACCATCGGCGAGTCCTTGCGCGCCTCGCCGGTCAGGCCGGCGCCCAGGTAGCTGCGCACATAGATGGTGTACTGGGTCTGCTTTTCGCAGTCGAACTGGGTGACCTGGTAGACCGAGCGGATATCGTTGGCGAGGTCGGCGAAATATTCGGTGTGCAGGGTGGCCACCAGCTTCATCGCGCTCTTAGGATCCCGGTCGATGTGCTCGATCCAGAAGGCCTCGCCACCGCTGACATAGACCGTGCGTCCCTTCGACGAGGGCAAGTTGACGCTGAGCCAGCGGATGATGTCCTCCCGCGGGGCGCTGGACTGCAGAAGCGGCGGCTGGGCCGCGTTGGCCGGGCCGGGCAGGCTGGGTCCGGGCAGGGTGGCGGGATAGGCCGGGGCGCCCTGCGCGTCCGGGCCGCCTTGCGCCGATGCGCCCCCCGCGACCAGGGCTAGCCCCGCCGCCGCCAACAGGCCGATGTGCCGCATGCGCTTCAGCTCCTCGTCCAAGGCCGCCCTCGAACCCTCCACCGGGTGATTCTCGGCCCTTGGATGATGGGTGAGGCGGTCCCCGGCCGTCAATCGAATGCAGGGCTCACCGTGCAGCCTGAGACGACAGGTCCCACGCTTCCCGCGCCGCCTCGATGCGGGCCAGCTTGGCCTCGAACGGGGCCCAGTCGTCGGCCTCGGCGATCCGCGCCCAGATCGCCTCGATCTCGTCGTAGAGCAGCTCGCAGGGCTCGGTCTCGGCGAAAATCGGATGGGCCAGGCGCTCGGGCCGGTCGGGGGCGAAGCCGGCCAGGTGTTCGCGAAGGTCGGTGAAGGCCGGGTCCGCGTAAAGGTCGGCCCGCGGCCCCGCCATGGCCCGGGCCTCGGACGCCGTCCCGCCGAACCAGTCGAAGAAGAACGGCTCCCAGCGCAGCCGCTCGCCGCCGGACCCCAGGGCCCGGAAGGCGGCGTTGGCCAGGGCGATGTTCGCGTCGGCGTCCCCCGGCGTCACCCCCAGCCGGGCCAGCATGGCGGCGATGAGGGCCTCGCGATAGGCGGCGGAAAAGCCGTTCAACGCCTCCACCAGCGGCGCCTGCTCGGTCACCAGGCTCAGGCAGGCGGCCAGCTGCTGCAGGTTCCAGAACACCGCCTCCGGCTGGCGGCCGAAGGCGTAGAGGCCGGTCTGGTCGAAATAGGCGGCGGTGAAGTTGGGATCATTCCGCGGCAGGAACCGATAGGGGCCGTAATCGAAGCTCTCCCCGGTGATGTTCATATTGTCGGTGTTGAGCACCCCGTGCACGAAACCGGCGGTCATCCAGCCGGCGACGAGCCGGGCGGACGCGGCGACCACCGCCCTCATCAGCCCGGCGGCGCGTTCCGCGCCGGCGAGCCCCGCCAGTTGCGGGTGATAGGTCTCCACCGCATGGTCGACCAGCAGGGCGATGTTGTCGGCCCGGTCCAGAAAAGCGTGGCGCTGGAAGGTGCCGAAGCGGATGTGGCTGTGGCCCAGGCGCGTCAGCACCGCCGAGCGGGTGGGGCTGGACTCGTCGTTACGCTGCAGGTCCTCCCCGGTCTCGATGAGCGAAAAGGCCCGGGAAGTGGGCACGCCCAGGGCCTCGAGCATGGCCGCCGCCAGCACCTCGCGCACCCCGCCCTTGAGGGTCAGCCGCCCATCGGCGCCCCGGGACCAGGGGGTCTGGCCGGAGCCCTTGGTGGCGAGGTCGAGCAGCCGTCCGGTTCCAGCCTCGCGCAGCTGGGCGAAGAGGAAGCCGCGACCGTCGCCCAGGTCCGGGTTGTAGCTGCGGAACTGGTGGCCGTGGTAGCGCATGGCCAGGGGCTGGGGCTGGTTATCCGGCAGGGCCTCGAACAGGGCGAACGCCGCGCGCCATTCCGCGTCGGTCAGGCCGCCCAGGCCCACCGTGGCGGCGGCGCGCTGGTTGCGGAACCGGATCTCGGCGCGGGGGAACGCCGCCGGGGCGACCGGGTCGGCGAAGTCGGGGCCGAGGCCGATGAAGCGCGGATCGGGCACATAGGCGGGGGCGACAGGCATGACAACCACATGACCTCGCCGGCGCTCCGCGACAAGCTCTGCGGGTAAGCGTTTGTCGCCTTCGTCCGGCATGGTAACCACCGCGGACGGGGCGGACAGCGGAGCGGGAAGTTGGCGGTGCGTCCGACTGTGGGTTTTCTGAAGACCGAGGCGGGGGGCGGCGCGGCTCTGATCGCGGCCGCCCTGGTCGCGCTTCTCCTGGCCAATTCCCCCTGGTCGGCGGCCTATTTCAACCTGATCCGACATGAAACCGAGATCAGCATCGGCGCCTTTTCCGAGACCCTCAGCCTGCAGGCCTGGGTCAAGGACGGGCTGATGACGGTGTTCTTCTTCGTCGTCGGCCTGGAGATCAAGCAGGAGGCGCTGAAGGGGGAGTTGTCCAGCCCGCGCAAGCTGGCCCTGCCCGGGATCGCGGCCGTGGGCGGCCTACTTGGCCCGGCCCTCGCCTATCTGGCGCTCAACGCCGGCGGCGGCGGCGCGCCGCAGGGCTGGCCGGTGGGATCGGCGACGGACATCGCCTTCGCCCTGGCGGCCCTGGCCCTGGCGGGACGCGACCTGCCGGGATCCCTGCGCCTCTTCCTGCTGACCCTCGCCATCGCCGACGACCTAGGCGCGGTGGGGCTGATCGCCGCCCTCTACCACCAGCAGATCCATTACGGCCCGCTCTTGGGCGCGGGGGCGGCCCTGGCCGGGCTGATCCTGCTGTCGCAATGGAACGAGGCGCCCTTCCTGTTCCGCATGCTGGGCTTCCTGACCCTGGGCGCCTTCACTCTCACGTCCGGGGTCAACACCTCCCTGGCCGGGGTCGCCGCGGCCCTGACCGTGCCGATCGGCGCGCGGGGCCGCGAGCCCGAGCCGGTGATCAAGCACTTCATGAACAGCCTGCACCCCTATGTCGCCTACGGGATCCTGCCGCTCTACGCCTTCACCGCGGCGGGGGTCTCCTTCGCTGGGGTCTCCTGGCGGGAGCTGGCCGCACCGGCGCCCCTGGGGGTGGCCGCGGCCCTGTTCATTGGCCGGCCGGCCGGGGTGCTGGCGGCGACCTGGCTGTGCGTGCGCACCGGCCTGGCCCGGCGCCCCACGGGCTCGAGCTGGCTGGAGCTCTTCGGCGTCGCCCTGCTCTGCGGGATCGGCTTCACCATGAGCCTCTTCATCGGCGCCCTCGCCTTCGACGGCGGTGGCGAGACGGCGCACATGCAGTTGGTCGCCGGCGCCGGTGCGGGATCGCTGCTCTCGGCGTTGGCCGGGGTGGTGGTGCTAAGGCTCGCCGCCCGGCGGCGGCGGGCGCTGCGGGGCGGGTAAGGGGGGCATTATCTAAACGCGGCCCCTTTTTGCTTCTCCGAGCGGATGAAGGCGAGATCGCCCCCTACCCCAGAGCCGCCTTCAGCGCCGCCGCCGCCTCGTCGATGGCGGGGAGCACCACCGGCGCCACCGTCGACATGGAATAGAAGCCGTGGATGAAGCGCGGGTATTCGTGGAAGTCCACCGACACGCCGGCGGCGCGCAGCTTGTCCGCATAAGCGCGGCCCTGGTCCTTGAGCGGATCGTAGCCGGCGGTGCGCACGAAGGCCGGGGCCACCCCCGCCACGTCCGGCGCATGGATTACCGCCGCCCGGGGATCGTCCTGCAGGCCTGAGTCGCCGAAGAGGCAGCCGTTGAACCAGTCGATGCCGCGCTTGGTCAGGAAGAAGCCCTCGCCCAGGGCCTCGAGGGAGGGGCTTTCGCCGGTGAACTGCACCACCGGATAGAGCAGCATCTGCCAGGCGGGCTTGGGCCCGGTCCCGTCCTTCAGGGCGATGGCGACGGAAGCGGCGAGGTTGGCGCCGGCGGAATCGCCGCCCACCGCGATCCGGTTGGGGTCCATGCCGATCTCGCCGGCGTGAGCGAGGGCCCAGAGGGTGGCGGCGACGGCGTCCGCATGGGCGGCGGGAAACCGCGCCTCCGGCGCCAGGCGATAGTCCACCGACAGCACTCGCACCCGGGACAGGGACGCCAGCCGCCGGCAGAAGGTCCCCAGGGTGTCGAGGTCGCCGAGGACGAAGCCGCCGCCGTGGAAATAGACTAGGCCGGGCCCCGGGGTCGGCGCGGACTTGGGCGCATAGAGACGGGCCATGATCTCCCCGTCCCCGCCCGCCACCGGGAAATCCCGGCAGTCGAGGTCGGGATAGTCGGCCGGATCGTCCTTGCGCATGGATTTGTAGAGCGCCCGGGCCGCGTTGACGGGCATGGCCTCGAACGCGGGGGTGGCGGCCAGCCTGGCCGCATCCAGCAACGCCTTGAACTGGCCGTCGAGCATCATCGCCTCCCATCACGAAAACGGCCGGCGCCCCTCGGGGACGCCGGCCGCATCAACTCCAACCGAAAAGCCGGAGCCTAGGTTATTCCGCCGCCTGCGGGGTGTTGTAGCCCAGCACCGCCTTGGTTTCGAGGAACTCGGCGAAGCCGTGATCCCCCCATTCGCGGCCGTTGCCGGACATCTTGTAGCCGCCGAAGGGGGCCATCAGGTCGCCGCCGGCGCCGTTGATGCTCACCTGACCAGCGCGCAGGCGCGAGGCCACGGCGCGGATCTTGGCCGGATCCGTACCTGAGATGTAGGCCGCAAGGCCGTACTCGGTGTCGTTGCCGATCTGCACCGCCTGGTCGACGGTGTCATAGCCGAGGATCGCCACCACCGGGCCGAAGATCTCTTCCTTGGCGATGGTCATGTCGTTGGTGACGTTGGCGAAGACGGTGGGCTTCACATAGTAGCCCTTGTCCAGGCCTTCCGGACGGCCGACGCCGCCGGTGACCAGGGTCGCGCCCTCGTCGATGCCCTTCTTGATCAGGCCCTGGATCTTGTTCCACTGCACCTCGGAGACCACCGGGCCCATCTTGGCGTTGCCGTTAGGATCGCCGACGGTGATGCCCTCGGCCGCCTCGCGGGCGATGACGATGACCTCGTCCATCTTCTTGGCCGGGACCAGCATGCGGGTGGGCGCATTGCAGGACTGGCCGGAGTTGGTCATCACCGAACGGATGCCGCCGCCGACGGCGGACTTCAGGTCGGCGTCCTCCAGGATGATGTTCGGGCTCTTGCCGCCCAGTTCCTGCGCCACGCGCTTGACGGTGGGGGCGGCGGCCTTGGCCACCTCGATGCCGGCGCGGGTCGAGCCGGTGAAGGAGACCATGTCGACGTCGGGATGGCTGGAGATGGCCGCGCCCACGCCCGGGCCGTCGCCGTTGATCATGTTGTAGACGCCGGCGGGAACGCCCGCGGCGTGCATGATCTCGGTCCAGATGTAGCCGGAGAAGGGGGCCACTTCAGAGGGCTTCAGCACCATGGTGCAGCCCACGGCCAAGGCCGGGACCACCTTGCAGGCGATCTGATTCACCGGCCAGTTCCACGGGGTGATGAAGCCGCAGACGCCGATGGGCTCCTTCACCAGGCGCGTCGGGCCGCGATCTTCCTCGAACTTGTAGTTCTTCAGCACCGCAACGGCGGTCTGCAGGTGGCCCATGCCGATCGCCGCCTGGGCGTTCATCGACAGGGACGCGGGGGCGCCCATTTCCTCGGTGATCGCCGCGGCCATGTCGCCATAGCGGGCCTGATATTCGGCGATGATCCGCTCCAGCAGGGCGATGCGCTCGTCGCGGCTGGTGAGGGAGAAGGTGGCGAAGGCCTTGCGGGCGGCCTTGACCGCCTTGTCGACGTCGGCGGCCGTGCCGATGGAGATGTGGCCCGCGACCGCTTCGGTGGCCGGATTGATCACGTCCAGGCTCTTGGGGGTGATCGGATCGACCCACTGACCGTCGATGTAGAATTTCATGTATTCGCGCATGGCGTGCTCCTTGGCGTGTCCCACCGGGCTCTGGGGCCTTCGCTGGCAATATGAGTGATCGGGGTTCAGGGCGAAAGGGGGGACGCAGGGGAAAGGTGGGGAATTGGTTGGGGCGAGGAAAAATGTTCTAAGCCGTCAGCCCCTCCCCTCACCACCGCTCGTCCGGCTCGCCCCCGCCCAGCACCTCCTCGATCCGCCGCCGCGTCGCCGGGGTGACCTTCGCCGGCAGGGCGTCGGGAGCGAACCAGTCCACAGCGTGTATCTCGCCGCGGGAGGTGGCCTCGCAGGGGGTCCAGGCGTCGACGCGGTAGACCAGCACATGGTCGCCGGGATGCTTCTTCTCGTTGGAATGGATCGACACCAGTCGCGGCCGGCCGACGACCTTGACCCCCGCCTCCTCGACCAACTCGCGGCAAAGCGCTTCCTCGGCCAGTTCGCGGCGCTCCACGCCGCCGCCGGGGAGGTACCAGCCCCGCAGGTAGGTGTGCTCCACCAGCAGCACCCGACCCTCGGCGTCGGTGACCAGGCCGCGCACCCCGAGGGTCAGCCCTCGGCGTAGCGCGGAGTACAGCTGAATAGCGGGGCGGAGCAGGGGTTCGAGACGGCGGAGCCAGAGCATGGGGCGAGCCTACAGGAGCCTTGGCTTGCGGTCAGCGGCCGGCGTCGCTAAAGCGGCCTTCTCGCCGAACGCCTCAGGATTCCCGAAATGTCCGCCATCGCCATGATCCTCGCCTTCATCGTCGCCATGTTCCTGCTGAACCTCGCCGAGTTCGGCCGCCTCGATTGAGCGGGACGCACGCCCCCCGCGGCGGCGCCCTGGTCACCGGCGCGGCGCGGCGCATCGGCCGGGCCCTGGCCCTGGAAGCGGCGAGCCTGGGCTATGACGTGGCCGTCCATTGCCGCGAGGCCGACGCGGACGCCGCCAGCCTGGCCGCTGCGATCGAAGGCCAGGGCCGCCGGGCCGTCGTCCTGGCCGCCGATCTCACCGACGACGCAGCCATCGCCGCCCTGACCGGGCAGGCCGCCGCCGCCGTCGGCCCCCTGACCCTGCTGGTCAACTGCGCCTCCCTGTTCGAGGACGACCGGATCGAGACCCTGACCCCGGCCTCCTTCGACGCGGCCATCGCCGCCAACCTGCGCGCGCCGATCCTGTTGGCCCAGGCCTTCGCCGCCCAGGCCCCGCGGGACGGGCGGGCGCTAATCGTCAACCTGCTGGACCAGCGGGTCTGGCGGCCGAATCCGCAATTCTTCAGCTATGCGATCAGCAAGGGCGCCCTGTGGCACGCCACGCAGATGCTGGCCCAAGCCCTGGCGCCTACGATCCGGGTCAACGCCATCGGTCCGGGTCCCACCCTGCCCTCGATCCACCAGGACGACGCGGCCTTCACGGCCGAGGCCGCCAACGTTCTCCTCGAACGGCGCGCCGAGCCCGGGGAAGTCGCCGCGGCCCTGCGCTATCTGATTGACGCCCGCTCGGTCACCGGTCAGATGATCGCCGTGGACGGCGGCCAGCACCTGGCCTGGCGAACGCCGGACATCATCGGCCCCTGATCCCCGCTTTTCCCTGACGCAAGGCCGCCGCCCTTGACCGCAACCTACCCCTTCCCGCGCCCACCTGCGGAACCGCCAGCCAAGATGGGATCCTCTTCCAAGGTCGAGGCGTTGCGGGTGTTCGTGCGCGGCCTGCGGATCGACGCCCAGATCGGCGTCTACGACCACGAACACGGCCGCGGCCAGCCCCTGGTGATCGACGTCCAGCTGGACATCGCCGCCGCCCACTGCGAGCACATCGCCGACACCGTCAACTACGAGACCATCGTCGCCAAGGCCCAGGCCGTCGCCGCCGAGGGCCATTGGAAGCTGGTGGAGGGCTTCGCCGAGCGGCTGGCCGAGGCCTGCCTGGCGGACGCGCGGGTCGAGCGGGTGCGCATCCGCATCGAAAAGCCCGAGGCCCTGGCCCCGGCCGCCGCCGCCGCGGGTGTCGAAATCGTAATGACACGGGCCTGAGGCTTCGTGGCATAGTCGGTGTCGCGCTTCAGGGATCATCCATGACCGACACAGCAACCACGCCGCCGTCCGCGACCGCCCAGGCTCCCGCCCGCGGTGAAGACCGCACCGTTCCGGCGATCGTCTACGCCCTTTACATCCTCGGCCTGACCCACGGTCTTACGCTCTTCATTGGCTTCATCGTCGCCTACGCCAGCATGGGTAACGCGGGGCCCAAGGCCCATAGCCACTATCTGTTCCAGGTGCGCACGGTGTGGACGGGCCTGGCCTGGGCCGCGATCGGCTGCGCCTTCATCCTGGTCGGCCTGCCGCTGACCCTGATCCTGATCGGCTTCCTGTTCATCAAGGTCGGCGTCGGCATCCTGGCCCTGGGCTGGCTCTGGGTGCTGCTGCGCTGCGTCTTCGGCATAATTCACCTGTCGCGCGATGAGGCCTATCCGCGGCCGAGGACGTGGCTGGTTTGAAGGCGCCCGGCCGCCGACGGCGCCCTTGATTCGGACGGCTCCGGCCGAATCCAGCGCGCAGCGACGCTTGGCGGTCGACAGGCGGCGTCCCCTGACCTCGCATTCACCGGGAGAAGCTTGAGTGGCTTGGGGGGCGTTGCTTATGTTGGGTAGGGTGGTCGGCGTGCTCGCCGGGCTGGTCTTAATTGCGCTCGGTGTCGCGCTTTGGCGGCCGGATCTGGTCCCACATGGTATCGTCTTGGGCGTCGGCCCCTTTGCTCCCTACAAATCCGAAGTGTCCGGCCTGATCGCCGCGGTGGGCGCCGTCGTCGCCATCGCGGCGATGCAAAGGCCACGGGCGTCCCGCGCGCGCGGCTCCCCCGGCGCCGCGGCGCCGCACGGCCCGTCCGATCCGCCTGGCCCAGGCGCGGGACACCCCGTCGCGGCCCAAGGTGTCCCGGAGCCCGTCGCCCAGGCCGTCGTCCATGAATACGAGCCCGCCGCCGAGGCGCCGGTCTGGTTCGCCCCGGCCTCCGACGCCGCGCCGCCGCCGCCCGAGATGGTCACCCCACCGGGCCTGGACCGCTCCGGATTCGTGGCCGCCACCGACACGGGCGATCATTTCCGCCTGCAGGGCGCCTTCGACGACGCCATGGACCACTATGCGGTGGCCCTGAGCCACGCCCGTTTCGAATACGAGAAGCACCCGCACGACAGCCGCGCCACGGCCGATTTCGCCGCCGCCCTGACCAATGTCGGCGACGTCCATGACGCCCAGGGACGCCTGGACCGGGCGCTGGAGGCCCACGAGGGCAGCCTCGACCTGCACCGCCAGTTGGCCGCGGCGGCTCCCGCCGACAAGCTGACCCAGCGCGGCCTGTCCCTGGCCCTGGAGCGCCTGGCCGACACCCGGGAAGCCCGCGGCCACCGCACCCGCGCCCTCGACCTCTATCGCGAGAGCCTGCCCATCGCCCAACGGCTGGTGGCCGCTCATCCGGACGATCCGGTGCTGACCGGCGACCTGACCGCGACCCAGGCCAATATCGCGGCGCTTGAGGCGAAGCTGGCGTAGGCGGTCGGGCGCCCACTGGCTGTTGCGAGGCCCGTTCCCCTCCGTCGGCGCTACGCGCCGCCACCTCCCCGCACGCGGGGANNGTTCATCCGTTCAGGATCGGCGCATTCCCTCACCCCTGCCGCCGCACCAGCCTGGCGTAGTCGTCCATGAGCGACAGCGACAGATTGCCCGGCTTGTAGGTGTGCTCGCCGATCTGCGCCACCGGGGTCACCTCCGCGGCGGTGCCGCAGAGGAAGACCTCGGAGAAGGTCCCGAGCTCCTCGCCCGGGATGTGCCGCTCGATCACCTCGAAACCCTTGTCCTTGGCCACGCCGATCACCGTGCGGCGGGTGATGCCGTCCAGGAAGCAGTCGGGCTTTGGAGTGTGGATCACCCCGTCGCGCACCAGGAAGATGTTGGCCCCGGTGGATTCGGCCACATAGCCGCGCCAGTCCAGCATCAGGGCGTCGGCGAAGCCCTCCCGCTCGGCGGCGTGCTTGGAGATGGTGCAGATCATGTAGAGGCCCACGGCCTTGGACGCCGTCGGCGCCGTGGCCGGGTCGGGGCGGCGGTACTTGGCGTGGGTCAGGCGGATGCCCCGGGCCCGCTCCTCCGGCTTGAAATAGCTCGGCCAGTCCCAGACCGCGATGGCGGTATGGATCTTGGTCTCCTGGGCCGAGACCCCGATCTGCTCCGACCCGCGCCAGGCGATCGGACGCAGGTAGGCGTCCTCCAGGCCGTTGCGGGCGCAGGTCTCCTTGCAGGCGGCGTCGATCTCGGCCACGCTGAAGGGGATTTCGAAGTCGAGGATATTGGCGGAACGGTGCAGGCGCTCGCTATGTTCGGTCAGCTTGAAAATCTCGCCGCCGTACATCCGCTCGCCTTCGAACACCGCCGAGGCGTAGTGAAGGGCGTGCGTCAGTACGTGCACCTTCGCCTCGCGCCAGGGCGTGAAGGCCCCGTCCAGCCAGATCCAGCCGTCGCGATCATCGAAAGGCACTAAGGACATCGGCGAAAATCCCTTCTCCGCTGAGTTGGCCCACACGCGCGCCGCAGGTTGCGGCGGCGGGGCCATGCGTGCCCTATACCACAACGGTCAAACTGTGAACGCCCGGGCGACAAACCGATGAATTCCCGCGCCAACGGCGAGTCGAGACAGCGCCATCTGCTGGTGGTGGACGACGATGACCGCATCCGCGACCTCCTGAAGGAGTATCTGGCCCGGGCCGGATTTCGCGTCACCGGCGCCGCCGACGCCGCCGCCGCCAAGCGGCTGCTGGCCACCCTCGACTTCGACCTGCTGGTCTTCGACGTGATGATGCCCGGCGAGGACGGCTTTTCCCTGGCCCGCTGGGTTCGGGCGTCGGGGCCCTCGCGGCTGACCCCGGTGCTGATGCTCACCGCCCGCGACTCCAGCGAGGATCGCATCGAGGGCCTCAGCCTGGGCGCCGACGACTATCTGGCCAAGCCCTTCGATCCGCAGGAACTGCTGCTGCGCATCGAAGCCATCCTGCGGCGGACGGGCTCTCGGCCGGCCGGGACCGCCCGGCTGTCCCTCGGCCGCTGCGGCTTCGACCCGGAGCGGGGCGAGCTGACCCGGGACGACGAGATCGTGCGGCTCACCGAGGCGGAGGCCTGGCTGCTCCGTCGCCTCGCCGCCAACGCCCATGCCCCCGTCGACCGGATGGTTCTGGCCCGGGAGACCGCCGACGTCAGCGGCCGGGCCGTGGACGTGCAGGTCACCCGCCTGCGCCGCAAGATTGAGCCCGACCCCAAGACCCCACGCTATCTGCAGACCGTGCGCGGGGTCGGCTACATGCTGGCCCCGGACTGATGCGCGGCCCCTGCTGATGGAAAGAGCCCTCTCCCGCCTGTTCTGGCCCCGGGTGGTCAAGAAGTTCCTGCCCACGAGCCTGTTCGGCCGGTCCCTGCTGATCATCGTCCTTCCGGTGGCCATCATGCAGATCGCCGTGACCTGGGTGTTCTTCGACGCCCACTGGCAGGTGGTGACCAGCCGCCTCTCCGACGGCCTGGCCGGCGACATCGCCTGGGTGGTGGAGAGCTATCAGAGCGATCCGTCCCCCGCGGCCTTCGCCAAGCTCGCCGACCGGGCCGAGCGGTCCCTGGGGCTCTCCGTAGCGTTGCAGGAA
This sequence comes from Caulobacteraceae bacterium, assembly GCA_003165275.1. GTDB lineage: Bacteria > Pseudomonadota > Alphaproteobacteria > Caulobacterales > Caulobacteraceae > Poindextera. The sequence goes on along the minus strand of PLSW01000320.1, from coordinate 5,887 downwards.
GACCGCAGCCTGCCGACGACCAAGCGCTATTCCCTGTTCGCGCCCCTGGACCGGTCGCTGAAGCACGCCCTGACCAACCGGCTGGACCAGCCCTTCTGGTTCGATGCGGTGCGCTACCCCGCCTATGTGGACATCCGCGTGCAGGTGAAGGGCGGGGTCCTGCGGGTGATCGCGCCCCGGGACCGGGCCTTCGCCACCGAGGGGCATATCTTCATCCTCTGGATGACCGTGGCCACGGTGCTGCTCACCGGCGTCGCCATCCTCTTCATCCGCAACCAAGTGCGCGCCATCGAGCGCCTGGCCGACGCCGCCGACGCCTTCGGCCGGGGCGGCGATGTGCCCCAGTTCAAGCCGCACGGGGCGCGGGAGGTGCGCAAGGCCGCCCACGCCTTCATCGCCATGAAGGAGCGCATCCAGCGCCACATCGACCAGCGCACGGCCCTGCTGGCCTCGGTGAGCCACGACCTGCGCACCCCGCTGACCCGGTTGAAGCTGGAGGCGGCCCTGTCCAAGCCCTCGCCCCGGGTCGAGGCCATCAAGCGCGACCTCGACGAGATGGAGCACATGATCGACGAATACCTCGCCTTCGCCCGCGGCCAGGGCGGCGAGGCGGTGGAGAACCGGGTGCTGCGGCCGCTGATCGAGGAGGTCGGCCAGGGGGCGATGCGCGCCGGCGCCAACGTCAGCATCGAGGCCGACGCGGACCTGGAGGCCCGCATCCGGCCCAACGCCTTCAAGCGCGCCCTCGCCAACCTGGTCGCCAACGCGGCGGGGCACGGGGAGACCGTGGCGGTGAGCGCCGCGGCCCGCCCCAGCGGCGGCGTGGACATCATTGTCGACGACGACGGGCCGGGCATTCCGCCGGAGCGCTACGAAGACGCCTTCAAGCCCTTCAACCGCCTCGACGAGGCGCGCAATCAGAACGAAAAGGGCGTGGGGCTAGGCTTGGCCATCGCCCGGGACTTCGCCCGCGGCCTCGGCGGCGACGCCACCCTGGACCGCAGCCCCCTGGGGGGATTGCGCGCGACGATCCGGCTGCCGGGGTAGGATGATATCGGTGGCGTCTACTGACGCCACCGGTGGAAATGTCCGCCACCCCCGGGCTTGTCCCGGGGGCAAGGGAACACGAACCGGATTCGGCGAGCCCCGGTGTATCCACCGCGCCGCCTGTGTTCCCTCGCCACCGGGACAAGCCCGGTGGTGACGAAATTAATGGGAGCGGCAATTTGGGAGGGGACAAGGTGAGAAAATCGACGAGCACTGCCAGCACCGCAGCACTGGCGATGGGGCTCGGCTTGACCCTCACCGCCCTGCCCGCCCGAGCCGCGCCGATCCTGGCCGCCACGCCGCCCATGGGCTGGAACAGCTGGAACCACTTCGCCGGCAAGATCGACGACGCCACCGTCCGCGCCCAGGCCGACGCCCTGGTGGCGAGCGGCATGCGCGACGCCGGCTATGTCTACGTCAACATCGACGACACGTGGCAGGGCCAGCGCGACGCGGACGGCGTACTGCACTCCAATGCGAAGTTTCCCGACATGAAGGCCCTGGCCGANNGGGGCTGAAGCTGGGCATCTACTCATCCCCCGGACCCAAGACCTGCGCTGGCTTCGAGGGCAGCTACGACCACGAGGAACAGGACGCCAAGACCTATGCGGCCTGGGGGATCGACTATCTGAAATACGACCTGTGCAGCCTCGGCGCCTCAATGATCGCGGCGGGGTCGCTGGACAAGGCCCAGGCCATCGAACTGGCCGCCTACCGCCGGATGGGCGAGGCGCTGCGCGCCACCGGCCGGCCCATTGTCTACAGCCTCTGCCAGTACGGCTTTTCCCAGGTCTGGCGCTGGGGCGGCGACGTGGACGGCAACCTCTGGCGCACCACCGGCGACATTGAGGACAAGTACCCCCGCATGGCGGCGATCGGCTTCGGCCAGGCGGGGCTGTCGAAGTTCGCCAAACCCGGCCAGTGGAACGACCCGGACATGCTGGAGGTGGGCAACGGCGGCATGACCCCCACCGAATACCGCACCCATATGAGCCTCTGGGCCCTGCTGGCCGCGCCCCTGCTGGCGGGCAACGACCTGACGACCATGACCCCGGACACGATGGCGATCCTCACCAACCGCGAGGTCATCGCCATCGACCAGGACCCCCTGGGCGCTCAGGGCGACCGGGTGAGCGCGGAGGGGCCGCTGGAGATCTGGGCCAAGCCCCTGGCCGGCGGCGCGAAGGCGGTGGGACTGTTCAACACCTCGGATCTGCCAGCGACGATGGAGGTCGACCTGGCAATCCTGGGCTACCCATCCGCCAACGTGCGGGACGTCTGGACGGGAAAAACCGTCACCGGCGACAAAGGACGCTACAGGGTCGATGTCCCGGCGCATGGCGTGGTGCTGCTGCGGGTGTCGCAGAGCCAGTAGACCTCTTTCATTAGCGGCTCTCCCCGTTTTCTTCGTCTTGGTCGGGCTAGTCCCGGCCACCCAGGATCACGAACCGCAGGAGTCCCGCACATTCGCCAGCCGTAGCTGTCGCTACACGCGGCCGCCGGCGTGGAACGTCCTGCCCCGCCTGTGATCCTGGGTCGCCGGGACAAGCCCGGCGATGACGGATTTGGGACTGGTGGATCAACTCGGCGGCATGAACTCAACCCTACCGCCCCAGCTCCCGCGACCGCTTCACCGCCGCGTCCACCGCCGCCTTGGCCAGGGGCCCGAGCCCCTGCTCGCCCATCAGCACGGCCAGGGCGGCCGCCGTAGTGCCGCCGGGAGAGGTCACCTGGCGGCGCAGTTCGGCGGGGTCGTCGCCGGTGTGGTCCAGCAGGGCCGCGGCGCCGATCAGGGTGGCGCGGGTCAGGGTCTGCGACAGCTCCGGCGTAAGACCCTGCGCCTCCCCGGCGGCCTCCAGGGCCTCAATGAAGGCGTAGAGATAGGCCGGGGCCGAGCCGGACATGCCGACGGCGACATCGACCAGGTCTTCGCTGGGCAGGTCGACGCTGGTGGCGACAGGGTCGAACAGGGCGTGGGCGGCGGCGGCGGCGCGGGGGTCCGCGGCCCAGATGGAGGCGACCCCCTTGGCGATGGCGACGGCCGTGGTCGGCATGACCCGGGCGACGGGGCGTCCGCCGAAGACCTCGGCCAGATCGGCGCAGGCGACGCCCGCGGCGATGGAGACGATCACCGCGTCCGGCGCCAGATGCGCCACGATCTGCGCCGCCGCTTCGCGCCACAGCTGCGGCTTGACGGCCACGAGGACAGTGTTGGCCTCGGCGAGGACGGCGCCCTCTGGATTCAGCCGCGCGCCGGCCGCCTGGGCCAGCAGCGCTGCGGGGCCGGGGTTCGGATCGCGCAGGATCAGCTGGTCGTCGCGAAAAGCGCCGGTCCTGGCCCAGCCCTCCATCAGGGCGCCGCCCATGCGGCCGGCGCCGAGGAGGAGGATGGGGGGGATGGGGTGGGACTGGGTCATAGGGGCCGATGTAGGCCTTCTCCCCTTGGGGGAGAAGGTGGCGCGNNCCCTCATCCGGCCCTTCGGGCCACCTTCTCCCCCAAGGGGAGAAGGCCTACCGCGTCTGTGGATCGTAGACATAAGCGGCTCTGCAGCAGCAGAACGAGCCTTACGCCTGCCCCACCGTCTCGAACATGCAGGCGGCCATGGCGTCCTCGGGGGTCTTCGAGCCCTTGAGCAGGAAGTCGAAGGCCGGGAAGAAGCGGTCGGCGGCCTCCACGGCGGCGTCGATCATCGAGGCGGCCTGGGCCAGGGTCGGCCGCTCGCCGTGCGGCAGGGACAGGGCGTGGCGGAACACCAGTTCGCCGTCGTCGGCCCAGACCTCGAAGTGGCCGAGCCAGATGCGCTGGTTGATCAGGGCCAGGAGTTCGTGGATCTGCGGGCGCTGGGCCTTGGTGGATTGCAGGTCCAGGGACAGGCACAGCTGCAGGCAGTCGGCCTCCGGCCGCCAGGCGAACCACAGCTCGTAATCCTTCCAGTCGCCGGCCAGGGCGAAGGCGAGGTCGCCGTCATCCGTGCGGTCAAACGTCAGGTTTTCCGCCGAGAGCACGTGCTCGACCACGTCCAAGGGGTCGAAACCCAGGTCGACTTCGTCTTCTTCGGAATGAGGAACGTCCATGAACCCTCGCCGCCTTCCGCAAAGTCCGACAACGCACCGCGTCGAAGGAGCGCCCCTGAATCACAGTCTAAGCTGCTTCGCCGCCGACGTCTCAACCGGCTTCTTGTCAGCGGCGAGCGAAACTCCCGTCCTAAGGTCTCGCCCTAGGGTTTCGTCTCCGGCGTCTTTGACGCCTTCAGCGACGCGACTTCGTCGCGCAGCGCCTGCAGCTCGGCCCGGAGGGCCTCGTATTCGTCGCGGCGGACAAGATCGAATTCGGCGGCCAGGCGATCGGCCTGGGCCCGAAGGGCGGTCTTGGCCTCTTCGCCGGCGGCCTGGGCGACGCCCATGGCGGCGGTGGCGATCTTGGCGACCTCGTCTAGGAAGGGGTTCTGGGTCTGCATGCGCCTCTATATGGGAAATAAAGGGTGAATGCGAAACGCCTAATGCGGTGTTAACGCCGCCTGCGGCGAACACGGCTCCCTAACCGGCCCACGGACTGCTAAACCGCGCCCGGCGAAGCAGGAGGCAGGCCGTGCATTTTCCGAACTTCGACCCGGTGCTTATCCACCTCGGGCCGATCGCGATCCGCTGGTACGCCCTGGCCTATATCGCCGGAATCCTCGCCGGCTGGGGCTACGGTCACTATCTGGTGACCCGCCCGGCCCTGTGGGCGCCCCGGGCGGCGCCCCTGAGCAAGCTGCAGGTCGACGACCTGATCCTCTGGATCACCCTGGGGGTGATCCTGGGCGGTCGCTGCGGCTATGTGCTGTTCTACGGCGGCGACACCTTCACCCGACATCCCCTGGAGATCTTCAAGGTCTGGGAGGGCGGCATGTCGTTCCACGGGGGCATGACCGGCGTGGCCGTGGCCATCATCGGCTATGTCTTCGCCGGCTGGCTCCGGGGACGGGACCGCAGCCGGCCGATCGACTGGCGCACAGGCTTGGCCCAGGTGTTCGACCGGGCGGCGGGAGTCGGCGATCTGGTGGCGCCCTGCGTGCCCTTCGGCCTCTTCTTCGGCCGCCTCGCCAACTTCATCAACGGCGAACTCTGGGGCCGGGAGACCACGGTCCCCTGGGGAGTGATCTTCTGCAACGCGCGGCTGATGGGGCCGGACGGGACCTGCCCCGCCGGCCTGAACCCCCGCCATCCCAGCCAGCTCTACGAGGCGGGCCTGGAGGGGATCGTGCTCTTCATCATCCTGCGCCTGGCCACCCACCGGTTTCACCTGCTGCCGCGGCGGGGGGCGACGGCGGGGCTGTTCCTGGTCTGCTACGGGCTCTTCCGGGTGCTGCTGGAGACCGTGCGTAACCCCGATCTCAACATGCCCCACTATCCCTTCGGCCTGACCATGGGGATGATGCTGTCGATCCCGATGCTGCTCGCCGGGGCGGGGCTGCTCTGGTACGCCCGCCGTCCCATCGAGATCGAGGTCGATCCCGCCGCACCCGTCGCGGCCACGCCAGTCGCCGACGCCCCGGCGGCATGAGCCTGAAGGACCGCCTGAAGGCCGACATCCGCGCTGGCGGCCCCATGGGCGTCGACCGGTTCATGGCCGCCTGCCTCTACGATCCCAGGGACGGCTACTATGCGACCCGGCCGGCCCTGGGCGAGGGCGGCGACTTCATCACCGCCCCCATGGTCTCGCAGATGTTCGGCGAGCTGGTCGGCGCCTGGGCGGTGGAGGTCTGGCGGCGCCTGGGCCGCCCGCCCCGGGTGGTGCTGGCGGAGATGGGCCCCGGGGACGGGTCGCTGATCAGCGACGCCCTGCGCGCGGCGCGGC
>PLSW01000208.1:10397-26756 GCA_003165275.1 Caulobacteraceae bacterium | reverse complement strand
TCCTCGCCGCGCACCTCGCCCAGGATCACCCGGTCGGGCCGCATGCGCAGGGCGTTCTTGACCAGTTCGCGCTGGCGGATCTCGCCCTTGCCCTCGATGTTCGGCGGCCGCGTCTCCATCCGCACCACGTGCGGCTGCTGCAGCTGCAGCTCGGCGGCGTCCTCGATGGTGATCACCCGCTCCTTCAGACCGATCCCGGCGGAGAGGGCGTTGAGCAGTGTGGTCTTGCCCGACCCGGTGCCGCCGGAGATCACCATCGACACCCGGGCGGCGACGGCGCCCTTGAGGAACTCGGCCACGCAGGCCGGCATGGCGCCCACCCCCACCAGCTTGTCCAGGTCGAAGGGCTTCTTGGAGAACTTGCGGATCGAGACCGCGGCGCCGTCGATGGCGATGGGGAAGATGGCCGCGTTCACCCGGCTGCCGTCGGCCAGGCGAGCGTCGACCATGGGCTGGGACTCGTCGATCCGCCGGCCGACGGCGGCGACGATGCGGTTGACGATGCGCAGCAGATGGTCGTTGTCGCGGAACTTGACCCGGCTGCATTCCAGCTCGCCACGCCGCTCCACATAGACCTGGTAGGGGCCATTGATCAGGATGTCGGAGACGGTGTCGTCCTTGAGCAGAGGCTCCAGCGGCCCCAGGCCGACCATCTCGTCGTAGACGGACGATCCCAGCTCATCCAGCTCGGTGACGTTGAACGCCAGCCGCTCCTCCTTCGCCACCTGGCCCACCAGGCTGCGCACCTGGCGGCGCATCTCGCCCTCGTCGAGCTGGTCGAGGGCGTTGAGGTCGATCTCCTCGATCAGCTTGGCGTGCAGGCGAAGCTTGATGTCCAGCAGGCTGTCGGCGGCGGCGGCAGCGGCGAGGACCTCGGCGGCGAGGTCCGCGGCCGCGGCCTCGGCGGCGACGACGGCCGGTTCGGGCTTGGGCGCTGCGATCACGTCGGCGGCCGCGGGCTTGGCCGGGGTGGCGGGGCGTTTGTGTAGGAAGCGGCTCATCGGCCGAACCTGCGGCGGGGTTTAGCCAGTTCGGCCTGCGCCGGCGCCAGCTTGTCCAGCAGGGCCTGGACGTCGCGGACGATCTTCGAGCGGGGCCGGTGGCGGCCGATCGCGCCGCCGAGGTTCACCGAGGCCGCCGCCGCCTCCCAGTCGGAGGTGATGGCGCCGTCGGCCTTGCGCTGCAGGGCCCGCTCGGCCTCGCCCAGGGACGGCGAGGGGCCGAAGGCGCGGGCCGCCAGGCGGTTGAGCACGATACGCGGGACGGTGACGCCGGCGAGGGCGTCGTCGATCTCGCCGGCCAGGGCCCGGGCCGCAAGCAGGGCCGGGACGGTCAATTCGGAGACCACGATCACCTCGTCGGAGCCGGCCAGCACGTCCAGGCTCCAGGGTTGCCGGTGGCGAGGCATGTCGACCACCACCCAGCGATAGACCTCGCAGGCGACTTCCAGGATCCGGCCCACGGTGGCCGGATCGACGGTCTCAAAGGCGTTGGAATCCCGCGGCGCGGCCAGCAGGTCGGGCCCGCCCGGCACCCGGTAGGTGAAGGCCGAGAGTACGGTGGCGTCGAGGCGGCTCGGGGTCACCGACGCGTCGGCCAGGCGCAGGTTCGGGGTTCCGCCCAGATAGGCCGCCGCCGCCCCGTCCGCCAGGTTGAGGTCGACGAGGCAGGTCTGGCCTGGTCCCGAGCGCGCGGCCAGGAGGGTGGCGAGCTCCACCGCCAGGGTCGTCGCCCCGGCCCCGCCGACGGCGCCCATGATGCTCCAGCAGCTCGACGTGGGCCGCGCCTCCTCCGCCCCGCCGTCGATCAGCTCCCCCGCCACCCGGGCCAGGTCGCCCAAGGCGAAGGGGGCTTCCAGGACGTCGGAGCGGTGCAGCTTTAACAGGGCGCGAAACAGGCTGGCCGGCAGGTGGGCGCCCACCAGCAGAGCCGGGGGGACGGGCCGCAGGGCGGCGACCTGGCCGATCACCTCGGCCAGCATCTCCGGCGTCGCCCCGGCGGCGTCGAGGATGACCAGGTCCATCGGCGCAGCCGGCGGGTGGGCGAGAACCTCCTCCGCGGTGACGGCGCTGATCTCGGCCCGGGGCATGGCGGACCGGGCCAGGGCCGAGAGGGCCGGGCCGACCACCAGGACCAGGCGGCTGTTGAGGGCGGACCGGCTCATGGTTGCGGCCCGCCGACGGGGGTCGCGTTCGCCGCGGCGCCGGCGGGGGCGAGGGGACGCTTGGCCTCCTTGCCCTGCAGCAGCAGGTCGATGGCGTCCGGCTCGTCGTTGACCCCCAGGGTCGGGGGCGGGGCGCCGCGCTCGGTCGGCTTGACCAGGTGGATGGTGGCGATGATCACCAGCTCGGTCTGCTGCTTTTGCCAGTCGGTGGAGCGGAACAGGGCGCCCAGGACCGGCAGGTCGCTCACCCAGGGCAGCTGGCGCACGGTGTTGGCGTAATCCTGCTGCAGCAGGCCGGCGATGGCGAAACTCTGGCCGTCGCGCAGTTCGACGGTGGTCGAGGCCCGTCGCACGGTCAGGGCCGGCACGGAGACGCCGTTCAGTCGCAGGGCGTTGTTCTGGTCCAGCTCGCTGACCTCGGGATTGACCTTCAGCTTGATCATCCCGCCCTCGAGCACGGTGGGGGTGAAGTTCAAGGTCACGCCGAAGGGCCGGAAAGCGATGGTGACCTCGTTCAGGCCCTGCGGCACCGGATAGGGGATCTCGCCGCCGGCCAGGAAGCTGGCGTCCTCGCCGGACAGGGCCACGAGGTTCGGCCGCGCCAGGGTGTGGACCACCCCCTTGCTCTCCAGGGCGCTCAGGGTGACGTCGAGGTTGTTGCCGCCGAGCTTGCCCGACAGGGTCAGGGCGCCCTGCACCGGCTGGCTGGAGATGATGCCGCCGTTGGTGGAGAAGCGGATGCCGCCGGCACCGTTGGTCACCGTCGCCCCGACGCCGAAGTCCTTCAGGGCGTTGCGTCCGACTTCCAGAATCCGCACCTCGACCATCACCTGCTGCGAGGCCTGGACGGCGAGGGCCGAGGTCACCTGGCCGGGGGCGTAGCGTTCGGCGATCAGCTTGGCGCGGGCGACCATGGCGTCGTTGGACACCTCGCCGGTCAACAGCACCCCGTCGGCGCAGTTGACCGCCGTGATGCGCCCGCCGGGAATGGCGGCGGCGAGGTCGGCGGTGAGGGCGTCGGTGTCGAACCCGACCTTGGCGTCGATCACCTGAATCAGGCTGTGCGCCTTGTCGTAGACCAGGATGTTGGTCGACCCCACCGCCAGGCCCCGTGCGTAGAAAGTGTGGCCCGTGGTGGCGACGATCTCCAGGGTCTTGGGCTGGGAGACCACCACCTGGGCGACGGCGCCGTCGATGTGGAAGGCCACTGACTTGTCCTTCGGCACGACGAGAGCGCGGCTGGTGGCGAGGACGGCGTCGGCCTGGCCGGGCATGGCCTGGTCGTGGATCGGAACCCCGGCCAGGGCGGCGACGGGCGCGAGGGCGCCGGCCAGGGTGAGGCCGAGGGTCAGGGCGACGGCGCGCAGGGGCTGGGCTTGCAGGTTCATGGTTCAGGCTCCCGCCGCTGCGCCGGCGCCGGGCGCCTTGACCGCCGATGCGGGTGACCCGTTCACGATGATCACGCCGGTCCCGTAGACGGGTTCGCCGGAATGGCGCACGGCGCGGTGGCCGCTGGACCGGGGCCGTGCGGCGCGGCTCACCGCCTCGCCGGGGTCCGCCGCCATCACCCCGTGGCCGGGGGCGAGGTTGCTGGCCAATATCGCCGGAGCGGGCGCGATCTCGGCTGCGCCATTGCGGCGCAGGGCGAGGGTCAGGGTCCCGGTCTCCGGGGCCAGGGCCAGCTTCTCGGCGTCCTGGGGGGTGACCTCCAGGGTGGCGGTGCGCGGCTCGACGCTGCGGGTGCTGGTCTGGTCGAGGTTGAGGTCCATGCCCAGCACGCGGGCGTTCTGGATCAGCAGGAAGGCGGCCATCCGGCGGACGGCCTTGTCGGTGGACATGTCCCGGGTCAGCACCACGTCCACCCGGTCCCCGGGCAGGGCGTGACCGCCGACGCCGGCGGTGTCGGAGACGCGGATGGTGTAGGCGCGCATGCCGTCGGCGATGCCCGCCGACAGGGAGGCCCGCGCCCCCGGGCCGCTGACCTTGGCGGGCAGCAGCACCTCGTGGGCGGCGATGGGGGCGATGGCCACCGGAGGCGATCCCGGCAGGCCGACGGCGGCGGCGATGGTCGAATAGGCGCCGGCGGGCACGTCGGCGGAGGGCAGATTGACCAGGGTCAGGTCGTCCGGTCCCAGCTTGGCCCCGTAGGCCATGTCACGGCGGGCCACCACCACCGGCACGCCGGTGGGGACGTGCTCGACGCGCAGGGCGGCGGCGGGCGGCCTGGCCGGGGTCATGGTCTTGGCGACGACAAGGGCGCCGATCCCCAGAAGGGCGGAAGCGCCAAGGCTGATGATGGTTGCGGTTCGCATGGGCCCCTCAGCTGCGGGCGCGGCACGCAAAGCATCGCCCACGCCGACCCTAGCTGTCCCGCGTATGAAAACCCTAAACGAGCGCGGTAAACGTGACGGAAATCATTAATCCCGACTAACCATGCCAATATTCGCGCGACGATATCGTCGTTATTCTAATGTCCACAGCCGTCCCATTGCGCGAATACGCGATACGCCAATGACCGCATCGCAGCCTCTTACGGATCGTCGACCGATTACGACAGTCGAACCACGCGACGGCGCGAATGGTGCAGCCCTTGTCCCCGCCGCCCTCGCGTGGCATCGATCCGCCTGAGATCCACCGCCGGGACGCCGCCCGGCGATCCGCCGATCTCGTAGCGCGGCCCGGTAGCTCAGCAGGATAGAGCAGCGGTTTCCTAAACCGGAGGTCGGAGGTTCGAGTCCTCTCCGGGCCGCCAAACTCCCCGGGCGCCAAGTCTCGCGACGAGCCGCCCATCGCGTGGACTTCCGCGGCGTTCTTGTCAGCGGTCGTCCGCAGCTTGGTCTGCACTCGCGCGATCAATCGGGCGACAAGGGGCCGATCGGCGTCGAGGGGGATTCACGCGCGCCTTGGAATCAGCGGCAAGACCACGTGGGAAGGCCGGCTGGCGTCCAGAAACACCGTGTTTCTCGCGACCCGCTGGTCGAGCCCCTTGCCCTCAGCCGCGCCGGTGTTTGGATTGACATCGAAATGCGGAAAGTTGCTCGACGATATGTCCAGCCGGATCCGGTGGCCGCGCTTGAAGAGGTTCGAGGTCGGGAACGCCGAGACCTTGATGCGATAGATTTGGCCCGGCGTCATCAACGTCGGCTTTTCCCAGGAGTCGCGGTACCGACAGCGAAGGACGCCGTCCGTCAGGTTGAGCGCGAACCCCTCCGGATAGTCGTCGCTCGCCGGATAGACGTCGATCAGCTTGATGGTGAAGTCCGTGTCCGGACCGTCCGAGCTGATCCAGAGATCGGCCTCGATATCGCCGGTGACCTCAACGTCCTCGACAAGCGGCTCGGTCTCGAACACCAGCACGTCGGGACGCGCCTCAACCGGAAGATAGGGCTGGCGGGAGCCGTAGACCGTGGGCCCTTCCCGTTGATCATAGCCCCCGCCGCGCATGAGCGGCTCGCCGGACGTCACCGTGCCGCCGATGGTCGGCACGGGGCGGCGAGGATCAAAGTCGTAGCTGATCGGCTCGGCCGCGGCCGTCGGTGTCGCTGTTGAAAGCCTTCCCGTTTCATTCAGATAGTAGGGGGTGAGCGCCCGGTCAGGGATCGGCCAGTCGGTCTCGCTGCGCCAACGTCCGCCGTGGTCCAACCGGCCCTCGGGCGTCTTGCGCCCACTGCCGCCACCCATGACGAACAGCCGAACGGGCGGCGCATCATCCGGTTTCGCCCCGGATACCTTGAGGTGACGCTCGAACCACGACAGCCGTTTGGCGAAGTAGTCGCCGGGCCCATCGGCGTCCAGGGTCGCCCCGGGCCCGAACTCGACGTCCCCGGCATAGCTGGTTGAGCGCCCGCCGTGGGTCCACGGCCCCATGATCAGGCGCACCGGCCCCTTCTTTCGCTTGGAGAGACCAACATAGTTGTCGGTCGCAGTGCGGGAATAGGCGTCGTACCAACCAGAGAGGTGGACCATGGCCGCGTCGGCGAACTGGTCATAGTAGCCGGCCGCATAGATGCCCACCTGTTTCCAGAAGGCGTCGAAATTGCCATGCTCCCACTGTTCGTAGACGTAGTCTTCGTAGTCGGGCATCAGGCTGATCGGCGTATGGCCGCGCTTCCAGGGCATGCTGTTGAACCAAGCCTTCAGGTCGACCGCCTTCAGGGCAGCCATCCTAAGCGGGTCTTTCCGCACCTCCCGGCTTTGAATGCCAATCATATAGGCCCAGGTAATCTGCTTGAGCTCGAACGCGCCGCCTTGGCGAATGCCTCCCTGGTAGGCGTTCGAAAAGCCACCGCAGTCGACGTACATCGCCTTGAGGCCGGGCGGATTGAGGCAGCCCAGCGCAACCTGGGTATGGGCCGCGTAAGATAGCCCCATGGTGCCGATCCGCCCGTTGCTCCACGGCTGAGCCACAATCCATTTGCAGGTGTCGAAACCGTCTGCGCCTTCGCTCAGGTATTTTGTGAACTCGCCTTGGGAATCGTAGCATCCGCGACAGTCCTGAAAGATGACCACATAGCCATGGCGGACATAGTATTCGGCTACTTCCGCGCGGGTCTTCGGCTTAGCGTCGGCGGCTGTAATGTCGCGGAAGCTGGTGGCGTCACGGTCGTAGGGCGTCCGTTCCATGATCGCGGGAAACCTGCCCTCCACGGCGCGGCCGTTGCGCGCCGGCCGGTAGACGTCCGTCGCCAGCCGAACACCGTCCCGCGTGGTCATCCCGACGTTGCGCTCAAGCGTCGTCTCGTAATCCGGCTCCCCTTCCACCTCGGCGCTCGCCCCGCCGCCAACAAAGACGCTGTACAGGGCGAGCGCTTGAAAAAAGGCCCGACGGCTAAGGTCACCAACAAACATGCTTTCGAGCCGATCCAATCCGACTAGAACTTTTTCGACACCGCCACGAACACGTAACGGCCCATGACGTCATATGTATAGATGTCGAAGTTGATCGGGGCGTTGGCGTAGGAGGCCGGCGGCATCTGGTCGAACAGGTTGTTCACCCCGATGGTGACGTCGGTGGCGAAACGGGCGATGTGATATTCCGCCTGCAGGTCGTGATAGGTGATCGCCGCCACGGTCGACCCCTTGACCGGCGTCGTCGGCAGGGCGGGCGGCGCGCCGTCCGTGGTCGAGCCGATATAGCGGCCGCGCCACATCAACGCCCAGTCCCCGTCGCTCCAGCGCAGAGAGGCCTGGGACTTCCAGTGCGGATAGGTCGACCGCGCGGTCGCCGGGAAAGTGCCCCCCGTCGAGGTGCCCGCCGCCTCGATGAGGATCGGGGCGCCGCCCCCCGGATTGGGCTCGGTGATCTGGAATCTATGCAGATAGGTCCCGCTGAGCATGGCGTCCCAGGCCCCGATCGGGCTGGCGAAGTGGTAACGGATCGACGTGTCGACGCCGTCGGTCTCGATCTGATTCAAATTCTCGTAAGACGACAGGAAGTTCAGCACCTGGCCACTGCTCGGGTCCCGCATCAGCGCCGAGCAATAGGCGCCCCCCTGGACCGCGCACAGGTCGAGGGCGGTGGTCACCGACGGTGTCGAAATGGCGTTGGTGATGGTGATCTTGTAGTAGTCGAGGGTGAAGGCCAGCCCGGACGCCCAGGTCGGCGAGAGGGTCATTCCGTAGCTCCAGGTCACCGCCGTTTCGGGCTTCAGCGCGGGATTGCCTGAGATGGTCTCGGGCAGCAGGCCGCCGTTGTAGCTGACCTGATTATAGGTCGACGGTATACCGGCACAGCCGGCGTAGGTCGGGTGGGCCGCCGCACCGCCGTCGCAGGGATCGGTGTTGCTGCCGGCGAGGTTGGTCTGCCGCGCGCCGGTATAAAGTTCGATCAGCGACGGCGCCCGGAATCCCTGCGACCAGGTCCCCCGGAACAGCACCCCGTCCACCGGACGGTAGCCAATGCCGACCTTGGAGGTCACCTTGGAGCCGGCGCTGCTGCTGTAGTCCGAGTACCGGCTGGCCAGATCCGCCTCCAGCTTCTTGACCAGGGGAACATCGGCCAGGATCGGCACGACGACCTCAACATAGGCTTCGCGCACATTGTAGGAGCCGTCGGACGTCGGGGTGCGGGTCACCTGGGTGGTGGTCGGCGTGGTCGCCGGCAGCGGCAGGACGCCGGAGCCGGTCGAGACGGTGTTGGCGTAGCGATCCGGATTATCCTGGGCCTCATTTTCGCGGGTCTCGAAGCCCAGGGCGACCTTCAGCGGCCCGGCGGGCAGGTCAATCAGCGTGCCGTTGACGTCGAAGGTCAGGTCATAGAGCCGGGTCAGATTGGTCTCATGGGCGACCGAGTTGATGTAGGCCGCCTGGGCCGGGGTCATCTGGCCGAAGATGTTGATCGGCGTGCATCCGGGCTGGGCCGCGCAGACGCTGGGGCTGGAGAGGCCGAACGAGAGGTGTTCCAGGTCGATCCCGCCCACGGCGGTGAACTGCATGTGGTTCTCGGCTGCCGACCCAAACAGAGTCCAGTCCCAGGGATGGGAGAACAGGTTCAGGTCGCCGGCCAGGCTGGCCGACACCCGCGAGGTGTCGTCCTGCTCGTACTGGTTCCGGCCGCCGTCCAGCGGCGTGTAGATCGCGATGCTCCACGGCTGGTTGGCGGCGAAGCCGACGCCGAACGGATTGAAGGCCTGGTTGGCGGCGATGGCGAAGCCCTTGTAGGTGCCCCCGGTTCCGCCGATCGACAGGTTGGTGGGCGAGTAGACTTGGCTGGAGATCCGCCGATTGAACAGGGCGTCGGCTGTAAACTGGATGTCCGCCGGCAGGCTGTAGGTGAACTTGCCGTAAAGCCCGTACCGCTCGCTGGGGCCGACGGCGTCGACGCCTTGCGCATCGGCGTTGTAGTAGTCGCCAGGCAGGGCAGCCGTATGATAGCTGGCCAGGCCGGTGGCCACGGTGACTCCGGCATTCTGGGTGATCGGATGCGCCGCGGTCGAGTATCCCGGCAGCACATAGAGACCGAATGGGCTCGACGGCGCGGTGGACAGGTTGTTCGGGCCGGCGGCCAGGGAGACCTGCGTCAGGCTGCGGTCCTCGGTCGTCACGGGATTGTCCTTGACGTAGGTGCCGGACAGAAAGACCGAGCCGCGATCAAACTTCTGGCCGAAATTGACGACGGCCTTGTACTCCGCGCCGTCGCCGCGGGATGAGACCCCGTATTTCAAATCCGTGGTCAGCCCCTGGAAGTTCGTCGGCGTCTTCAGGTCCACCACCCCGGCGATGGCGTCCGCGCCATAGAGGGCCGAGGCGCCGTCCTGCAGCACCTCCATGGTGTTGATCATGCCCAGCGGAATGGTGTTCAGGTCGACGAAGTCGCGAATGCCGCGCGCCCCGACCCCGTCCACCCAGCGGTGGCCGTCCACCAGCACCAGGGTGCGGTCAGCGTCTCCGTCGCTGTTGGCCAGGTAGCGCAGGCTGACCGAACTGCCGCCGAACGAGGTGCCCTGGGTGCCGTTGGAATTGTAGCTTACGCCGACGCTGGGCAGCTTCTGCAGGAACTCCCCGACCGATCCGACCTGCGACTGCTTGATGTCGGCGTGGGTGACGGTGACCAGTTCGCCGACCGTGTCGACGTCCTGGCGACGCACCTTGGAGCCGGTGATGATCACTTCACCTGCGGCGGCGGCGTCAGCCTTGGCCGCCGGGGCGGGCTGCGACTGCGGCGGCGCGGCGGTGGTTTGGGCCCCGGCCTGACCCGACGTCGCGACCAGGATGGCGAGCGCCGACGCGCTCGCATAGACAGCGTGTAGCTTGTTCAACCGTTGATCCCCCTCTGGCCGCCGGCCATCGACGGCGGCGGTTTTGGCGCGGTTTTCACCGCATGCTCGGGGAGCCTAGGGGGGGCTACCTGTCACGATGTTGTCGCGGGAACGTCGCCGGTCGTCTTTTCGACTTGGGCCGATCGCCTTTCGCCAATCCGCCAATAATCTTGCGCGCCGCATCTGATCGAGATCGGCCAGGAGGGCGGGCCCGACTTCGATCGGCCGGGCGACGCCGTCCGCGGGACCTGGGACGCCACCACCCTTCAGATCCGTTCGCACCGGCCTTAGGCTGTTCCTGGCCAGCAAAACCTGGCCCTGCTTTGACAGCATGAAATCCAGGAACAATTTCGCCGCGTTGGGATGGCGAGCCCCAGCGGAAACAAAGGCGATCCTGGACATCACCAGGGTGTAGTCGGCGGGAAAGACGACCATCAGATTATGGTCCAGCCGTTGCGCTTCCAGGGCGTAGGAGCCAATGATGTTGTAGCCGAACGTGGTGTCGCCCGCGCTCAGATCGTCAAGCATTGTCGCCGTCGACTCGTAGAGCTTGGGCGCCGTCGCCCCTATGGCCCGATTGAGCGCCATGGTGTCGGCCCAAGCCAGCCGATCCTGAGAGTAGTAGAGGAATCCGACGGCGGAACGATCCGGATCGAATGTCGCGACCGAGCCTGGAATCTTGCCCGTCTCAAGGAGACGGCGCAATTCGGCGTGGCTTTTCGGGGCGTCCTTCGGATTGAGGCGTCGTTTGTCATAGACAAATACGATGGGCTCGGCGGTGACCCCGTAGCCCTGGTTCTTCCAGACCGCCCAGGTCGGCAGCGCCGCCTTCTGCGGTGGAACGTAGGTCTGCGCGTACCCGTCGTTGATCAGCTTGATCTGCAGATCCATGGCGGAACTCCAGACCAGGTCCGCCGTCGGCTTGTTGGCGGCTGTCTCGGCCACATAGCGCTCATAGAGCTCCGCCGAATTCAGCCGCCTGAAGGTGATCTTGATTCCCGGGTGCGCCCGGCGGAATGCGGTGAGCACGGGCCAGGTCTCAGCGTCGCCGGTGTTGGCGTAGATGACCAACTCGCCCTCGCGCTCCGCCGCGCGCGCCAGCTTCGGACTTGACCCTGCATCCTCCGACGTCTGGGAGAGCGGCGTGCACGCCGTGGCCAGACAGAGCGCTACGACGCAGCAGAGGAGAGTCCGAAGCATCCTGGCGCCGCCTCCTGGCTGTCTTGTTCTCGGAAGCTGCGACGTTGCATGATGACGCAGGCTCGTCCAGCCACCGGAGTTCGCGTCGACATGCGGCTGCTCATCGTCGAGGATGACAAGGCGCTCGGGCGCGGGGTCGTCAGCTTCTTGCGTTCCGAACAGTTCACTGTCGATTGGGTCCTTGATGGCGAGACCGCCCTTCAACAGGTCTCCGAACCCTACGCCGTCATCGTGCTTGATCTGGGATTGCCCGATATCAGCGGGCTGGAGGTTCTGGTCCGTCTGCGACGAGCGGGCAACCGAACGCCGTTGCTGATCCTGACGGCGCGTGACGGCCTGAAGGATCGCGTGGGGGGCCTCGACCTGGGCGCCGACGACTACATGCTCAAGCCGTTTGAGTTGGAGGAGCTTGCGGCGCGGATCCGGGCGCTCGCCCGCCGGCGCGGCGACGATCCTTCTCCCGTGCTCACCGTCGGCAATCTGATGCTCGACCGCAACAGCGCGCGCGCCTACGTGGACGGTCGCGACCTCGAGCTGAGGCGGCGTGAACATACGGTGCTGCTGGTGCTGGCGACCAACGCCGGGCGAGTGGTCTCGCGCCGAAGACTGACCGGCGAAATCTTCGGCCACGATGACGAGGCGGGGCCGAACGCTCTCGATCTGTACGTGGGCCGGGTGCGGCGAAAACTCGAACCCAACGGCCCCAAGATCGTGACCCTCCGCGGGCAAGGCTATCTGCTGCAGCCGGCATGATCCGGTTTCGCTCGCTGACCGTCAGGCTGCTTCTGGCCTTGGTCGTACCGCTGATCGTTTCAGCCGCATTGATCGGCGTCGGCGGCGCCTGGGTCATCAAGGGTGTGGTCGACTACACGTCCGACCGGCTGCTCGCCGGCTCGGTGCGCGCCATCGCCGAGACCGTGACGTTCGAAGATGGGAAGATCGCGGTGGATCTCCCGCCCTGGTCATTGGGACTGCTCGACAGCCCTCAACGCGACAGCGTCTTCTATAGCGTTCGTCAGTCGGGTCATATGCTCACAGGTTACGCCGACCTGCCGGATTTTGATGACGTGGCGATGTCGGCGCCGGGGCCGGTCTTCCGAACCATCGCCTACAAGGGTCGATCGGTCAGGCAATCCGCGGAAGCCGTTCGGGCACCGGGCGCATCCGCGCCGGTCATCATCTCGGTGGCGCAGACGCTGGATTCTCGCCAGGCGGTGCGTAAGACGCTTCTGGCCAGTGTCGGGTCAATTGAGGTCGGTCTTGTCGGGCTGGTCGCGCTGCTGATTTGGCCGGCCGCCCTGTGGAGTCTGCGTCCGCTGGAGGGGCTGCGCCGCCGCCTGTCCGCGCGCTCGAACTCGCGCGACCTGGACTTCACGCCGGTTGCGGTCAGCGACGTGCCCGGCGAGCTGCAGTCCGTGGTCGTGGCGTTCAACACCCTGCTGAGCCAGCTCGAGCGCTCCGTCGATGGCGTGCGGCGCTTTACCGCCGACGCATCCCATCAGATGCGCACGCCGCTGGCGATTCTGCGGACCCATTTGACCCTGCTGAACCGTCCACGCCGATCGGAGTCGGACCGGGAATCGCTGACGGACGCGATTGACGCCGTGGATCGCCTTCAGCGACTGATTGAACAGTTGCTGGTGCTGGCCCGGGCCGACGCTGTCGACGACCAGGGACACGAGCGGGCCGACCTGGCCATGGCCGCCCACGCCGCAGTCCTGCGTTGGCAAAGCCGTGTTGACGCCGCGGCGGGGAGTCTCACCTGCGAGGGCTTGGCCGACGGGGTCTATGTTTCGCTGCACGAACCCTTGGTGAATGAGATTCTCGACAACCTCATCGACAACGCCGTCCGGTATGGGGGGCACAAGATCCGGATCGCGGTCAACCATGACTCGGAATCAGCGGTCCTCGCGGTCTGCGACGATGGTCCGGGGCTGTCATCCCGCTTGGCCGAGCGACCGTTCGAGCGGTTCGTTCGCGGACCGAACAGCCCGGGCGTCGGGAGCGGGCTGGGACTGTCGATCGTTCAGGCCTTGTCCCGTCGCTGCGGCGGGGACGCCGTCATCGCCCGTACCGAACCCTCCGGCGAGTTCTGTGTGCGGGTCTCCCTCCCCCTGGCCCCCATTTGGACGCCGGCGCCTCTTGCGCCAACGCGCTGAGCGCCGGGTTTGACGACCGGCCCGAGTGTTTCACGTGGAACATTCCGAGAACCCTACCCCGCCAGCGCCCGCCGCAGCGCCTCCAGGCTGTCCCGTCGCGCCTGCTTGGACACGGCGGCGAAGGGAGCGATGTCGAAGGCGTGGAAGCCGCCGGGGTAGATGTGGAATTCCACCGGCACGCCGGCGCGCAGCAGGCGGCGGGCGTACTCCAGGTCCTCCTCCTGGAAGAGGTCGAGGGAGCCGGTGGCGATGTAGGCGCGGGGCAGGCCCGCAAGGTCGTCCGCCCGGGCGGGAGCGGCGTAGGGGGACACGCCAACCGCGCCCGGCGCCGTCCCGCCCAGCAGGCTGGTCCAGCCAAAGGCGTTGTTGTGCGGGTGCCAGATGTATTCCCCGGCGAAGGGGTGGTGCGCATCCACGGCGCAGGTGCGGTCGTCGAGCATGGGATAGATCAGGTGCTGGAAGGCGAGCCTGTACTCGCCCCGGTCCCGGGCCAGCAGGGCCAGGGCGGCGGCGAGGCCCCCGCCGGCGCTTTCGCCCATGACGCCGATGCGGGCGGTGTCGACCTTGAGGGCCTTGGCGTTCCTGAACACCCAGCCGAGGGCGGCGTAGCAGTCCTCGACATTGCCGGGGAACGGGGTTTCCGGGGCCAGGCGATAGTTGACGCTGACCAAGACGCAGCCGAGTTCGGCGACGGCGTGCCGGTGCGGCCCCTCCATCGATTCCGCCGAGCCGCCCACGTACCCGCCGCCGTGGATGTGGAAGATGCAGGGCAGCGCGCCCTTGGCGCCCTTGGGCCGGTAGATCAGCACCGGCAGGTCCGGCGCCCCCTCCGGCCCGGGGATGTTCCGCACGTCCAGTTCCGTGCGCTCGGCGTCGGCCGGATCGACGGGCAGCGGCAGCTGCCGCGCGCGCATGTCGGGCAGGGTCTGCGCCGACAGCATCAGGCCGGGGAAGAGGTCGAGCAACGGGGTGAGTTCGGGGTCGACCAGGTGACGGCTGCGCGAGGCGCTCATGAGGCGAAGATCTTTCCGGGATTGAACAGGTTATGCGGGTCGATAGCCTGCTTGATCAACCGCATGGTGTCGACCGCCCCGCCCAGTTCGGCGACCAGCCAGTCCTGCTTGCCGATGCCGATGCCGTGTTCGCCGGTGCAGGTGCCGTCCATGGCCAGGGCCCGCTCCACCAGGCGCCGGTTGAGGCGTTCGGCCTCGGCGGCCTCCTCGCGGCTGTCGGGGTCTAGCACGAAGATGACGTGGAAGTTGCCGTCGCCCACGTGGCCCAGAATCGGGGCCGGGATGCTGGCGGCCTCCAGGTCCATCTTGGTCTCGGCGATGCATTCGGCCAGGCGGCTGATCGGCACGCAGACGTCGGTGGGCCAGCCCACGGCGCCTTTGCGCAGGCCGACGGCGGCGTAATAGGCCTGGTGGCGGGCGGCCCAGAGCTTGGAGCGTTCCTCGGGCAGGTTGGACCATTGGAATTCGCCGCCGCCATTGGCCGCGGCGAGGTCGGCCACGGTCTCGGCCTGCTCCTTCACCGCCCCCTCGGTGCCGTGGAATTCGAAGAAGAGGGTGGTCAGTTCGGGATAGTCCAGCTTGGACCAGCGGTTCACCGCCCGCATCTGCACGTCGTCGAGGATCTCGACGCGGGCGATGGGCACGCCGAGCTGGATGGTCTGCACCACCGTCTCCACCGCCCCGGCCAGGGTCTCGAAGCTGCAGACGGCGGCGGAGATCGCTTCGGGGATGCCCTGCAGGCGAAGGGTGATCTCGGTGATGACCCCGAGGGTCCCCTCCGAGCCGATCATCAGCCGGGTCAGGTCGTAGCCGGCCGCCGACTTACGGGCGCGGCGGCTGGTGCGGATGTCGCGGCCGTCGGGAGTGACCACCCGCAGGGACAGCACCGCCTCGCGCATGGTGCCATAGCGCACCGCGTTGGTGCCGGAGGCCCGGGTGGCGGCCATGCCGCCGATGGTGGCGTTGGCCCCGGGATCGATGGGGAAGAAGAGACCCATGTGGCGAAGCGCGGCGTTCAGCTCTTCCCGCCGCACCCCCGCCTGGACGGTGCAGTCCAGGTCGCCCGGGTTGATGCTGAGGATGGCGTCCATCTCCGACAGGTCCAGGGTCACCCCCCCGCGCACGGGGGTGGTGTTGCCCTCGATGGAGGTGCCGGCGCCAAAGGGGATCAGCGGGATGTCGTGCGCCCCGCAGAGCTTGACCAGTTCCACCACCTCCTCGGTGCTGCGCGCGAAGACGACCGCGTCGGGGAGGATGGCTTCGAAGTGGCTCTCGCTGGCGCCGTGCTGCAGCCGCATGGCCTCGCCCAGGTGCAGGCGATCGCCGAACAGGCCCTGCAGGGCGGCCAGGTAGGTTTCCGGCAGGGCCGCCCTGAGATGCATGGTCCGTCCAATCAGAACTTGTTGCTGGCCCGACCGCGGACCCGGCGACGGTCGCCCTGGATGCGCAGGTTGTACACCAGGGCCGGCGGGAAGCCGGCCCTGGTGAGTAGCGACTTGTCCAGATACGACTCGATGTCCTTGGTGTCGAACAGGTTGGTCGCAAACAGGGGCCCCTGCCCGCGATCGTGGTTGCAGGCGATCGAGGCGTTGGTCAGGTCGTAGGCCGGCGTCAGCGCTTGGCCGCGCCCCTGGCCAGCAGGGTGAGGATGATCATCACCGCTCCGAAGCCGGCGAGAAAGCCGCCCCAGGCGAGGTCGATGTTCACCCCCAGGTCTGCGATGCGCAGGCTGGCGGCGTCCCCGGTAAGGCCGAGGCCGGCGAGCAGGGCGCCGATGGCCAGGAACAACAGGCCGATGGGCAGGCGGATGTCGAAGCTCATGTCGGCGGCCCCTAGCGGAAGATGATGTTGAGCGCGAGCGCGCCGATCAGCACGATCACGCCGACGACGACGGGATTGGCCCACCAGCGCACATTGGCCTCGCTGATCTTCGGCGTCAGCGAATAGACCAAGCCCACCAGCTCGGTCTCATCATGCGGCTTGGTGACCAGGCTGACCAGGATGGTGACCACAAAACAGGTGGTCCACGACCAGATGGCGGTCCAGAAGTTCTGCGCCATCTCGCT
>PLSW01000208.1:0-10391 GCA_003165275.1 Caulobacteraceae bacterium | reverse complement strand
CCAGCAGGAAGGTGGCGAACACCGGCGCGTTGACGAAGGCGAACACCAGCTGGATCAGGTCCATGATGTTGTTGAACCGGCTGGCCAGGTAGGCCGCGGCCATGGACAGCAGGATGCCCACCGCTGTCGCCAGCCGCCCGACCATCAGATAGTGGCCGTCGCTGGCGTTCTTGCGGATGTAGGNNAGGTCCAGACGGTGTTGAAGGCCGTCACATTGCCGGCCATGCCGGACATGAAGCTGGCCAGCAGGGCGGTCAGGCCCAGGCCCAGCATGCCGGTGGGGAAGTATTTGAGCAGCAGGTTGGGGGTCGCCAGGTCATAGTCCAGCTGCGGCTGGCCGTGGCTGTCCAAGGCCGGCTTGCCGGTGGCGGAGTCGACCTTGAGCGGGATGATTCCCTGGCTGGCCGTGGGGGTCGCCGCGCCGACGGCGACGCTCGGGGCCGCGTGGGCGCCGGGGTGGCCCGCGGCCAGGGGCGAGGCGGTCAGGGCCAGGGCGATCATCCCCGGCAGGATCACCAGGAAGGGGAAGAACATCTTGATCGCCGCGGCGATCAGCGGGGTGCGCCGGGCCGAGGCCATGGAGTCCGCCGCCATGGCCCGCTGCACGATCAGGAAGTCGGTGCACCAGTAGCCGAAGCTGAGCACGANNNAGAACTGCAGCACCTCGTTGTAGATCGCCCCCTTCAGACCGCCGGCGTAGATGTAGGCCAGCACCACCACCGCCGAGACGATGATCGCCGCATGGAAGATCCAGGCCTGGGGCAGGCCCATGCGGTCGAAGGGAATGTCGAAGACGTGAAGGGTCTGGATCAGCTTGGCCATCGCGTACATCGAGATGCCCGACGAGAAGATGGTCATGATCGCGAAGGTGAAGGCGTTGAATCCGCGCGTCTTCTCGTCGAAGCGCATGCGCAGGTATTCCGGCGCCGAACGGGCCTTGGAGCCGTAGTAGAACTGCATCATGAAGATGCCGACGAAAACCATCGCCGGTATGGCGCCCACCCAGTAGAAGTGGGCGGTGGCGATGCCGTACTTGGCGCCCGAGGCGCCCATGCCGATGACTTCCTGGGCGCCCAGGTTCGCCGAGATGAAGGCCAGGCCCGCCACCCAGGCCGGGATCGAGCGGCCGGCCAGGAAGAAGTCCGACCCACTCTTGGTCCGCCGCGCGGCGAGCAGACCTATGGCCAGCACAAAGGCCAGATAGAGGCCGAGAATCGCCCAGTCGATCGTCCCTAAAGCCACGTCTCGCCCCCTCGTATTCTTGATTTCTTGTCGGTCACCCTATCACAGTCAAGCCATGACAGCGCTAGTCATTGCAAATTATATGATTTATTGACCGCGCGGGTTTCGGCCGCCGACCCTATTCCGGCTGCTGGCCGGCGCCCCGCATCAGGTCGAGGGCTTCCTGGATAAGGGCTCGCATGCAGCCGGCGGCGAGGTCCGATTGGCCGGCGACGATGGCGTCGCCGATCCGCTTGTGGTCCATGACGCTGGCCAGGGCGACGCCCTTGTAGTCGTTGGTCCGCCGGATGGAAAAGCGCAGGGCGGTCTCAATCAGCTCGCGCAGCTGGGCGTAGAACCGGTTGCCCGAGGCGGTCAGCACGGCCACGTGGAAGGCGATGTCGGAATCCAGCGGATCGTCGTCGCCGTTGCTGGCGGCGATCATCCGGCCGATGGCCGCCTCGATGCGCCGCTTGTCCTCCGGCGAGCCGACCTTGGCCGCCAGGGCCGCGGCGGCCGGCTCCACCGCCAAGCGGATCTGGGTGAACTCGATCAGCAGGCCCAGGGAGAACTTGCGCTCCAGCAGCCAGCGCAGGACGTCGGGATCCAGCAGGTTCCACCGGGCTTCCGGCTCGACCCAGGTGCCCTGGCGCGGCCGAGCGGCGAGCAGGCCCTTGGCGGTGAGCATCTTGACCGCCTCGCGCAGCACGCTGCGGCTGGCGCCGTAGTGTTTGCAAAGCTCGCTCTCGACCGGAAAACCCTTGGGGCCCGCATAGACGCCGGTGACGATGGCGATGCCCAGGTCCTGCACGATGCTGTAGGTCAGGTTGCCGCCCCGGTCCGCCAGGCGGCTGGAGCCCTTGCGCTGTCGGGGCGAGCTGGCGAGGGCGTCGGCGGTTTCCATCGCCCCGAGGTGGGCGAATTGCCGCCCCGACGTCAAGCAATTCCGCGCCGTGGCGCGCCGGCCAGCGACCATGCCCGATCACCCGCCAGCGAGGGCGGCCCAGGCGTCGACAAAGGCGTGGGCCCGGGCGTGGACGTCGTCGGCCGAGCGGCCAGGGGCGTAGAGGGAAGAGCCGATGCCGAATCCCGTGGCGCCGGCCGCGTGATAGGCGGCCATGGTCGACGGCTCGACGCCGCCGACGGCGAAGACATCGCAGTCCCACGGCAAAACAGCTCTCAACGCCTTGATCACCGCCGGCCCCGCCGCCTCGGCGGGGAACAGCTTCAGTCCGTCCGCGCCGGCGGCCAGGGCCGCGAAGGCTTCGCTGGCCGTGTAGAAGCCGGGCAGCGAGATCATGCCCGCCGCCTTGGTTGCGCGGATGACCGCCGGGTCGGTGTTGGGCGAGATCACGATCTGGCCCCCGGCGCCGGCGACCTCGCCCACCTGAACGGGCGTCAGGACCGTGCCCGCCCCCACGATGGCCCGGTCCCCCACAGCCGCGCGAAGCCGGGCGATGCTGTCCAGGGGCGACGGCGAGTTGAGCGGGACCTCCAGGCAGCGGAAGCCCGCCGCGACCAGGGCCTCGCCGATGTCGACGGCCTCCTCGGGCTTGAGGCCGCGCAGGATGGCGATCAGCGGCAGGGCTTGCAACGCTTCGGTCCAGGTCATCGGATCAGCCCCAGTGCGCCCGCCAGCCGCCAGAGGCCGGCGCCCACCGCCGCCTCCCCGCTGACGCGGTTCACATCCGTCGCGCCGGCGATGGCCAGCGCCTGCCCATAGAGTTCGGTGAGCGCCGGCTCGCCGATCAGCGTCACCCCCCCGGCCACCTCGGCGGCGGAGGCGGCGGCGAGGCCGGATGTGACCTCGGCGCCGATCAGCAGGCCCGACAGGTAAGCAGCCAGGGCCGTCGGCGCGATGGCGTCGAACAGCCCCTCGGCCCGCACCGAGAACAGCAGCCGGCTCAGGGCGGGATCTGCCTTGGCGCGGCGCACCCCCAGGGCGAAGGCGTCCGCGTCATGGGCCTCCCCCTCCATCAGCCGGCCGAGGATCGAATGGGCCTTGAGCACGGCGAAAAGCTCGCCGGTCATGTAGGTGGAAAAGCCGCTCACCCGGCCCTCCCCGGCCACGGCCCACTTGCTGTGGGTGCCCGGAGTGACGATCAGCTGGGCCCGCCGGTCCGGATCCAGGGCCCCGAAGATCTGGGTCTCCTCCCCGCGCAGCACGTCGTGGGGGCCGTCGGGGTGCACCACCGAAAGGCCGGGCAGGATATGTACCTCGGCGAAGTCGCAGGGGGCGCGGACGGCCTTGGCCGTCACGGCGGGCATGTCGGCCGGACAGGCCGCATAGGGCGCCTCGATCCAGCCCTGCCGGCTGCCGACCATGCCGCAGAGCAGGACGGGCGCGCCGCCCTCCAGCCAGTCGGCGACCAGCGCCTTCAGCGCCGCCTCGAAACCGCCCGCCGCCACCGCCATCACCCCGGTGGGGGCGGTGCGGACCTCGGCGACCTCGCCGCCCTCGACATAGCGGAAGACCCGCAGGTTGCTGGTGCCCCAGTCGCCGCCGATCAGCCGGGTGGTCATGACCAGCCGCCGTCGACGGTGAACTCCTGCGCCGTGCAAAGCCGCGCGTCGGCCGAGGCCAGGAACAGCACCATGGCGGCGATGTCCTCCGGCGCCAGCCGGGCCGTCAGGCACTGGGCCGCGTCGATCTCCGCCTCGGCCGCGGCGTCGACCCATAGGGCCAGCTGCCTCTCGGTCATCACCCAGCCTGGGGTGACGGTGTTGACCCGGATCCCGTCCGGGCCCAGGTCGCGGGCGAGACTGCGGGTCAGGCCGTGAACAGCGGCCTTGGCGGTGGTGTAGGCGACCATGCCCCCCACCCCGGTCTTCCAGCTGATCGAGCCGAAGTTGACGATGGCCCCGCCGCCCCGTCGGCGCATCTGGATCGCCGCCGCCTGGGCGGCGAAGACCATGGGCCGCAGGTTGATGGCGAACCGGTCGTCCCAGTAGTCCGGGGTCAGGTCGGCCAGGGCGTGGCGGGTGTCGTTGGCGGCGTTGTTGACCAGGGCGGCGAGGTCGCCGTGACGGGCCTGGGCCGCATCGATGGCGGCGCGCAGGGCCGCCACGTCGCGCAGGTCGCAGGGGATGAACAGCGGCGGCGCCCCGGTTGACGCCAGCTCGGCGGCCAGGGCCTCGCCCCGCCCCGCGTCGATGTCGACGAAGGTCACCTTGGCGCCCTGGGCCACGAAGGCGCGCACGATGGCCTCGCCGATGCCGCTGGCCCCGCCGGTGACGAAGACCGGCGCGCCCGACAGGCTCGGATAGGTGTTGGAGAGCGCCATCAGTGGCTCTCGCGCGGCACGTCCGCCCCCCGGCAGCCGACGAGGAAGTCCAGATCGGCACCCTGGTCCGCCTGCAGCACATGGCCGACATAGAGCGACTGATAGCCGCCCTTCATCGTCGGCTTCGGCGGGGTCCAGCGTTCGCGGCGAGCGGCGAGTTCGGCGTCCGAGACCTCCAGGGTCAGGGAGCGCGCCTCCACGTCGAGGGCGATGATGTCGCCGGTCTCCACCAGGGCCAGGGGCCCGCCCACGGCGGCCTCCGGGGCGATGTGCAGCACCACGGCGCCATAGGCGGTGCCGCTCATCCGCGCGTCCGACAGCCGCACCATGTCGCGCACGCCCTGGCGCAGCAGCTTTTGCGGGATGGGCATGTTGCCCACCTCGGCCATGCCCGGGTAGCCGCGGGGGCCGCAGTTCTTCAACACCATCACCGAGTCCGCCGTCACCGGCAGATCCGGATCGTCCACCCGGGCGTGGAAGTCCTCGATGCTCTCGAACACCACCGCCGGGCCGCGATGCTTGAGCAGGTCCGGCGTCGCCGCCGACGGCTTGATCACCGCGCCGCTGGGGGCGAGGTTGCCGCGCAGCACGGCGATGCCCGCGTTGGCGACCAGGGGCTCATCGATGGGCCGGATCACCTCGCGGTTCCAGCAGACGGCGCCGGCGATGTTCTCGGTCACGGTCCTGCCGGTGACGGTGATCGCGCCGCCATGCAGCCGCTGGCCGAGCTCGGCCATCACCGCCGGAACCCCGCCGGCGTAGTAGAAGTCCTCCATCAGGAACCGGCCGGACGGCATCAGGTCGACAATGCAGGGGATGTCGCGGCCCAGCCGGTCCCAGTCGTCCAGGGTCATGTCGACCCCCACCCGGCCGGCGATGGCCAGCAGGTGCAGGACGCAGTTGGTCGAGCCGCCGATGGCCCCGATCACCTGAATGGCGTTCTCGAAGGCCTGGCGGGTGAGGATGTCGGAGGGCTTCAGGTCCTCGGCCACCATCTCCACGATCCGCCGGCCGGACATCTGCGCCAGGGTCGAGCGGCGGGCGTCGGCGGCGGGGATGGCGGCGTTTGCGGGCAGGGTCATGCCCAGGGCCTCCACCAGGGAGGCCATCGACGAGGCGGTGCCCATGGTGTTGCAGTGGCCGGCGGAGCGGGAATTGGCCGCCTCGGCGTCGAGGAAGTCGGCCTCCGCCAGGGTCCCGGCCCGCACCTCCTCCGAGAGCCGCCACACGTCCGTCCCGGACCCCAGTGTGCGGCCGTGGAACCGCCCGGACAGCATCGGACCGCCGGAGACGATGATCGCCGGCAGGTCGCAGCTGGCCGCGCCCATGAGCAGGGCCGGCGTCGTCTTGTCGCAGCCGGTGAGCAGCACCACCCCGTCGATGGGATTGCCGCGGATCGACTCCTCGACGTCCATGGAGGCCAGGTTGCGGAACAGCATGGCGGTGGGGCGAAGGTTGGTCTCCCCCAGGCTCATCACCGGGAATTCCACCGGATAGCCGCCGGCCTGCAGCACCCCGCGCTTCACCTTCTCCGCCAGCTCGCGGAAGTGGGCGTTGCACGGGGTCAGCTCGGAGAAGGTGTTGCAGATGCCGATCACCGGCCGGCCGTCGAAGCTGTCCGCCGGCTCGCCGTGGTTCTTCATCCAGCTTCGATGGATGAAGCTGTCGCGGCCCTTGCCGCCGAACCAAGCCTGGGACCTCAGACGCCGTCCTTCCGCCACAATCACGCTCCCCTCGTTACCTTATGGGGCCTGATAGCAGGTCCATTTATATGATAAAAGCATTGACCATCGCCTGGGCCTAACCTAACGAGGATTCGACCGTGAAACAGCGCCCGAAGCGCGCGGCCGGTCAATGGGGCGACACCGGGCCAGGAGCCGAAACCATGCCGACACAGACCCGCCGCGGCCTGCTGAACAGCGCTGTCGCCACCGCCGCCGTCGCGGCGGCCGCCGGACCCGCCTGGCCGACACTGGCGGCGAGCGAGGCCGCAAACGCCGCCGCCTCTCCCCGCGAGCGCGTCAGCCTCGACGCCGACTGGCGCTTTCACCTGGGCCACGCCCAGGACCCGATGCGGGACTTCGGCTTCGGCGCCGACCAGACCCTCTACGCCAAGTCCGGCCCGGCCCTGTTCTCCCCCACCATCGCCACCTTCGATGACAGCCTGTGGGCGACCGTGAACGTGCCCCACGACTGGGCCGTGGACCTGCCGTTCGCGCCGCCCATCGGCGGCGTCGGCCTGGTGTCGGACGATCCCCGCGCCGCCCACGGCTACAAGCCCCTGGGGCGGGAGTTTCCCGAAACCAGCATCGGCTGGTATCGCCGCCGCTTCCCCCTGGCGGCCGCCGACGCCGGCAAGCGCATCTCGCTGGAGTTCGACGGGGTGTTCCGCGACTGCCTGGTGTCGGTGAACGGCTACATCCTGGCCCAGAACCGCAGCGGCTACGCCCCCTTCCGGGTCGACATCACCGACATCGCCAACTGCGGCGGGACCAATGTGGTCGCCGTACGGGTGGACGCCAGCGAGGGCGAGGGCTGGTTCTACGAGGGCGCGGGCATCTATCGCCACGTCTGGCTGGTCAAGACCGCCCCCCTGCACGTGCCCCAGTGGGGGACCTTCGTGCGCAGCAAGGTCGAGGGCGCCGGCGCGACCCTCAGCCTGACCACCGAGGTCGCCAACGAGGCCGACGCCGAGAGGGCCTTCGAGGTGGTCTCCACGATCATCGACCCGGACGGCCGACCCGTCGGCGCCGCCCGAACGCCCCTGAAGCTGGCGGGCTGGACCAACGGCGCCGTCGACCAGACCGTCGCCCTCGCCCAGGCCAGCCTCTGGTCCATCGAGACCCCGCGCCTCTACACCCTGCGCACCCGCATCGAGGCCGCGGGGGGCGTCGCCGTCGACGCCGTCGAGACCCCCTTCGGCGTGCGCAGCATCCGCTTCGAGCCGCAGCAGGGCTTCTTCCTCAACGACAAGCCGGTGAAGCTGAAGGGGACCTGCAACCACCAGGACCACGCCGGGGTCGGGGTCGCCGTGCCCGACCGGCTGCACGTCTTCCGGGTCGAGCGGCTGAAGGCCATGGGCTCCAACGCCTGGCGCGCCGCCCACAACCCGCCGGCCACGGCCCTCCTCGACGCCTGCGACCGGCTGGGGATGCTGGTCATCGACGAGACCCGCCGCATGTCGGTGGACCCGGAGGCCATCGACCAGCTGGAGCGGATGGTGCGCCGCGACCGCAACCACCCCAGCGTCATTCTGTGGTCGGTGTTNNCTGTGGTCCATCGGCAACGAGGAGGCCCACGAGTCGGAGGTGCGGGGCGCCCGCATCGCCGCCGACATGAAGCGGGCGATCAACCGCCTGGACGGCGCGCGGCTGATCACCGAGGCCATGGACAACGGCTGGGGCCAGGGTGTGACCAGCGTCATCGACGTGGTCGGCTTCAACTACCGCACCCAGAAGATCGACGACTTCCACGCCAAGTTCCCCAACATCCCGGTGATCGGCACCGAGACCGGCAGCACGGTGACCACCCGCGGCGTCTACGCCCGCGACAACCTGAAGAGCTACGTCTCCGCCTATGACACGGAGGCGCCCTGGTGGGCCTCCACCGCGCAGAACTGGTGGCCCTATGTGGCCGACCGGCCCTACATCGCCGGCGGCTTCATCTGGACCGGNNTCGACTATCGCGGCGAGCCGACCCCCTTCAACCACTGGCCCAGCGTCAGCTCCCACTTCGGGGTGCTCGACAACTGCGGTTTCCCCAAGGACGAGTTCTACTACTACAAGGCCTGCTGGACCGACGCGCCCGTCGCGCACCTGCTGCCGCACTGGACCTGGCCGGGACGGGAGGGCAAGCCCATCGACGTCTGGTGCTACGCTAATGTCGACAGGGTCGAGCTCTATCTGAACGGCAAGAGCCTGGGGTCCAAGCCCGTGGTCCGCAACCTGCACCTGGCCTGGAGCGTGCCCTACGCCGAGGGCGTGCTCGAGGCCCGCGGCTATCGCGGCGACAAGCTGGTGGTCACCGACCGCCGCGAGACCGCCGGCGCCCCGGCCCGCATCGCCCTCACCGCCGACCGCAGCAAGCTGGCCGCCGACGGGGCCGNNCCTGGCGGTGCTCGCCGTCGAGATCCAGGACGCCCGCGGCCGGCCGGTCCCCACCGCCGCCAACGTCGTCACCCTGGCGATCAACGGCCCGGCCGCCCTGATCGGCATGGGCAACGGCGATCCCACCAGCCACGCCCCCGACCACACCGACACCCTGCCGGCCTTCAACAGCCTGTGCATGGGCCTGGTCCAGACCCGCGGACCCGGCCGCATCCGGGTGACCGCGACGTCTCCGGGGCTCCGAGGGGCGGAGGTGGGGCTGGCGAGCGGGTAGGATGGGGAGCGCTCCAATTAGCTCCTCCCCCATTTATGGGGGAGGAGCGTCACCCCTACGGAACCGTCCGCTCCACCACCGTCGCCCCCGTCCCCACCGTCGCCGACGAGACTCCCCCCGGCGCCGCCTCCCCGGTCAGCAGCCCCGCCCCCAGCGGCAAACCGCCGTAGAGCTGGAACCGCACCACCTGCCCCGCCGGCAGGGTGGTCTCGAACCGCCAGGCGCCGTGGCCGTCCGGATCGAGGCGGACCACGAAGTCCTTGGCCCCCAGGAAATCCCCCCACAGGTAGTAGGGCCCGTCATGCGGCGTCCGCGCATGCACCACGAAGGCCACCGCAACTGGCGCCGCATAGGGCGCGCGCATGAAGTCGATCCCCGGCAGCAGCCGGTGGTCGAAGTCGAAGAAGGTGGCGTTGTCCCAGCTCGATCCCTGCCCCCACCGCGTCTTGCACCGGGTGGAGACCCAGTCCGGCGCCCAGTAGACCACCCCGNNCCCCGCCGCTGGACATCACCGTCTGGGTCAGGTCGATCAGGTATTTCTTCTGCCCCGCCGGGGTGGCCGGATCGTCCGGAATCAGACCATCGTCCCCCAGCACGTTCGGCGAGGTGTCGGCGTTCTGCAGGGTCCAGGGATAGGCGGTCTCCACCACCAGCACCTGGGCGTTCGGATAGCGGTAGCGCAGGCGGTTGATGGTCAGGCCCAGGCCCCGCAGGGTCTGTTTCGACCATTTGGGATAGTAGCTGATGCCGATCAGGTCGAAGTCGGTCACCCCCGCCGCCGTCGCCGCCTTGAACCAGGGCTCGACGTTCTCCGGCTGGGCGATGTGGATCATCACCCTGGGCGGGACCACAGCCTTCGCCCCGGAGTCGCGAACGGCCTTGATCGCCGCGTTGAACAGGGCCGCGTTGCGGGTCCAGTCGATGAGGTCGCCCTTTTTGCCCCCCAGCAGCGGGGCGTTGGTCTCGTTGCCCACCTGCACCAACTCCGGGCTGAGCCCGTCGGCGTTCAGCCTGGTCAGGGTGTCGTAGGTGAAGGCGTAGAGGGCCTTGGCCAGGGCCGCGTCGTCCAGCCCGGCCCAGGCCTTGGGCCGGATCTGCTTGTCCCCGTCGGCCCAGTCGTCGGAATAGTGGAAGTCGAGCAGCACCCGCATGCCGGCCGCATGGGCCCGGCGGATGGTCTTCTCCACGTCGGCGAGGGTGGAATAGCGGGTCCAGTCCGGATCGTTCCACAGCCGCACCCGGACGAGGTTGGCGCCGTGGTCGTGGAAGATGGTGAACGGATCCTCCGCGACATTCCCCACCCGGAACGTCGCCCCGCAGTCCTCCATCTCGTTGGCGAAGGAAAGGTCCGCGCCGAACCAGAAGGGATCGGCGCGGACGAGGCCGGGGAGGAGGACGGCGAAGGCCGCCAGCAGGCAGACGAAACGGTTCGGCATGGCCAATCCCTGGAGGCTGTCTGCTCTCGTTTGAACCCCATACGCCCCGTCATCCCGGCCGGAGCGCCCT
>PLSW01000066.1 GCA_003165275.1 Caulobacteraceae bacterium | reverse complement strand
CAGTCTTTAGATGGGTTGGTATAAGGGCGCGGCTGTCTCGGCGCACTTCTTGCTGATCCGGGGAAATTGAACCCGCTGTTGCTCGGAGGGCCGCCATGCGTTGGGCCGCATCCATCGTCCTTCTCGCCCTGGCCCTGGGCGGCCAAGCCGCCGCCCAGCCGCCGTCGCCGGACCTCGCCGGGGCCTGGCAGGGGGTGTGGATCAAGCAGGGCGATGCGCTGCCGGTGACCATGAGCTTCACCAGGACCGGCGACGCCTACGCCGGCGCCTTCAATTCCGACGCCCTGCAGGTCTCCGGCATCCCGGTCACCGCCGTTCGCGAGAGGGGCGGCAAGGTCCATTTCGAGATCAAGGGCGACGACGCGACCAGCGTCTTCGACGGCGAGGTCACCGACGTGGCCCTGTCCGGCGGCTTCGTCGACGGCCCGGACAGCGGCGGCCACTTCGATCTGAAACGGGTGTCCGGAGCGCCGGCGCCGGTGGCGACGCGGGATGTCACCTTCCAGGACGGGGATGTGACCCTGGCCGGAACCCTGCTGCTGCCCGCCGCCCCCGGCCGCCACCCGGCGGTGATCTTCCTGCAGGGGTCGGGGCCGGAAGGCCGTTGGGCCAACCGCTACCTGGCCCAGAAGATGGCCGAGGCCGGGGTGGTGGCGCTGATCTTCGACAAGCGCGGCGTCGGCGGATCGGGCGGAACCTGGAAGACCGCCGATTTCGAGACCCTGGCGGGTGACGCCGCAGCCGGGGTGACGCTGCTGCGCGCCCAGGCCGAGGTCGATCCGGCCCGGGTCGGGGTCTACGGCCACAGCCAGGGCGGCACGATCGCGCCCCTGGTCGCCGCCCGGGCGGGGGCCTGGCCTTCATCATCGCCGCCTCCCCCGTCGGGGTCGATCCGGCGGACGCGGAGATCTACAGCCTGGAGAATTCCCTGGGCGTCTCGCGGCTCTCCGGCGCGGAGCGCGCCGACGCCGAGGCCTTCATCCACGCCATCGTCGACACCGCCTACCGCGGCAAGGACCGCAAGGCCCTCGACGCCCTGACGGGACGGCTGAAGGGCCGCGCCTGGTACTTCGACCCGCCGGGGGCGGACGATCCCTATTGGACGGTCTCCCGGCGGATCGAGGCCGAGAAGCCCGCCGCCGCCTGGAAGCGGGTGAAGTCGCCGGTGCTGCTGATGTTCGGCGCCTATGACGAGCGCGTGCCGCCCTACGACAGCCTCGACGCCATCAAGGCGGCCCTGCGGGCCGCGGGGAATGAGCGGCTGATGGTCAAGGTCTATTCCGACGCCGACCACAGCTTCGCCATCGTCGCCCCGCCGCGGTCTGGCGGCTGGCCCCGGCACGAGCCGGACTACGCCGGTCTGATGATCAACTGGATCGCGGCCCAGGTCGGCTACTGAGCGCGACCGCCCTACGCCCGGGCCGGAATCCGCACGGGCAGATTGACGTAGCCCTTAACGAAGGGCGACGGCACCCGCATCGGCTCGCCCATCACCTCGATCATCGGGAAGCGCGGGAGGATCTCCTCCCAGATGATCCGCAGCTGCATTTCCGCCAGCCGGTTGCCCACGCAGCGATGGATGCCGAAGCCGAAGGACAGGTGCTGGCGGGGGCGTTCGCGGTCGATGATGTAGCGGTTGGGCTCGGCGATGACCTCGTCGTCGCGATTGCCCGAAACGTACCACATGACCACCTTGTCGCCGGCCTTGATCGACTTGCCGCCGATTTCGATGTCGGCCAGGGCCGTGCGGCGCATGTGGGCCAGCGGCGTCTGCCAGCGGATGGTCTCGGAGACCATGCTGGGGATCAGTTCGGGGTTTTCGCGGAGCTTGGCGTACTGGTCCGGGTTCTGGTTCAGCGCCACGATGCTGCCGGTGATGGTGTTGCGAGTGGTGTCGTTGCCGCCCACGATCAGCAGGATGATGTTGCCGAGATACTCCTCCGGCGACATGTTCCGCGTCGCCTCGCCGTGCGCCATCATCGAGATCAGATCGCCGCCGGGGGGCGCGTTCACTCGCTCGTTCCACAGCCGGGTGAAATAGCTCAGGCATTCCATCAGGATCGTCAGCTTGGCGTCTTCGGTCTCAACCATCATGCCCGGCGCGGGAATGGTGGTGGCGATGTCGGACCAGTAGGTCAGCAGCCGCCGGTCCTCGAAGGGGAAGTCGAACAGGGTCGCGAGCATCTGGGTGGTCAGCTCGATGGACACCCGGTCGACCCAGTCGAAGGTTTCGCCGATCGGCAGTTCGTCGAGGATCTTGGCGGCGCGGGAGCGGATCAGCCCTTCCATGTTGGCGAGGTTCGCCGGGGAGACGATGGGGCTGACCACCTTGCGCTGTGCGTCGTGCTTGGGCGGGTCCATGGCGATGAACATCGGCAGGCGCAGCTCCGCCCCCTGATCGACGATGGCGATGCCGCCGAGGGCGGCTTCCGACGAGAACACCGCATGGTTGGTGTCGACGGCCATGATGTCGTTGTAGCGGGTGATCGACCAATAGGGGCCGAAGGCGCTGTCGCGGCAGTAGTGGATCGGGTCCTCCCGCCGCAGCCGCTCGAAATAGGGCCAGTGGCTGTCGGTGCGCCACAGCTCCACATTGCTGACGTCGATGGCGTCCAGGGCGATGGACTGTGCGGACGGAATGAGCGGTTGGGCGCCGTCGGGCATGGTGGTTCCTCCGGGGCTGCGTTGAGCCAGGACCGAGGCGGCGATGGATCGACGCTCTCAGACGCCAGCCTAACAGGGTGGCGCGGGGAGGAAAGGGGCGAGGCGGGGGTGTGGCCGGTCAGGCGTGCGGATGGGCCTTGCCGTAGGCGGCCATCAGGCCGGCGGCGTCGATGTCGGCGTACTTCTGGGTCGTCGAGAGGGAGGCGTGGCCGAGCAGTTCCTGGATCGAGCGCAGGTCCGCCCCGGCGCCCAGCAGGTGGGTGGCGAAGGAATGGCGCAGGGCGTGGGGGGTGGCGCTGGCGGGCAGGCCGAGGCGCCCCCGCAGATGCTGCATCAGCGCCTGGGCGTGGCGGGGGCTGTAGGCGCCGCCGCGCACGGCGCGAAACAGGGGCTCGGCCGGCGCCAGGTCCCGGGGCAGCATCGCCACATAGGCGTCCACCGCCGCGCGGACGGCGGGCAGCACCGGCACCATCCGGGTCTTGCCGCCCTTGCCGGTGATCCGCAGGGTTTCCGGGAGGGGCGCGTCGGCGCGGGTGAGGGACAGGGCCTCGGAGATGCGCAGGCCGCAGCCCCAGAGGAGGGTCAGCAGAGCCTCGTCCCGCGCCGCCTCCCAGTCCTCGCGGTCGGAACGCCCACAATCTCCATTGGCCGCATCCTCGATCAGTCCGCGGGCCTGGTCCTCCGTCACGGGCCTGGGCAGGCCGGCCGGCAGGCGGGGGCCGCGGACCAGGGCGATGGCGGGGTTGGGGACGCCCAGCCGGCGATCCAGCCAGCGATGGAAGGCGCGGATGGCCGAGAGGGCCTGGGAGATGGAGCGCGGCGACAGGGGCCGCTCCCCCGACCTGCGGTGCGCCAGGTAGGCGCGCAGGTCCCCGGCGCTGATCTCGCCCATGGCGGCGAGGGGCAGGGCGCCGCCGCGATGCTGTTCGAGGAAGGCGAGGTAGGGGGCGACGCAGTCGCCGTAGGCGCCCACGGTGCGGGCGGCGGCCCGGCGCTCATGGGTGAGGTAGGTCAGCCAGGCGACCATGGCCTCGTGGGCGGTTGCGGCTATAGCACCGGCCATCGCTCGGCCGTCCGTTCCACCACCCGGGCGAGGAAGGCGACCAGTTCGGCGCCCATCTCGGGGCTGAAGGCGCCGGGGTCGGCGGCGGCGAAGATCAGCAGCGCCGATCGGGCCGGGGTCCAGATCGCCAGCCGCACCATGGCTACGCTGCCGACGCCCTCGGCCAGGTCGCCGAAGATCGCCTCCTTGGCCTTGGGGGCGCCCATGTGGGCGAGGCGCTCCGGCCCCAGCAGGGTGTCGGAGCCCCCCGGGGGCAGGATGCGCCAGCCGGCGGGCACGCCGCCGGGAACCTCCATCGCCAGCACCCCGGCCACCAGGCCGAAGCGCACGCGGGCGATCTCGTCCACCCGGCGGGCGAGGTCGGCGTGGTTGCGCGACTCCAATATGTCGACCACGGCGGCGTGGGTCTGGGCCTGGGCGGCGAAATTCACCCGCGCCGTGGCCTCCAGCTCCCGCCGGGCCGCCTTTTCCCGGGACTTGTCCGCCGACAGCCGCGCCAGGGCCGCCGGCCCGAATTCGACGATATTGTCCGCGCGGACCCACAGGCCGAGGTCGGCCAAAAGGTCGGTATCCTCGCGGATGAAGCCCGGGTGCTCGCGCAGGAAGGCGGAGACCACCTTCCAGTCCCGGGCCAGGGCCTTGGCGATGGCCGCGTCGGTGGGATTCTTCGCTGTCTTGGATGTCTCGCTCACCGAGTCCGGCCCCTGGCGTTTTGCGCAACCGGACGTTTCGGACCCGGCCGCCTGTTAAAGCCCCGTTGCGGTTAACGCCGGCTTGCTGATTCGGGCAATCGGTGCCGGCGGCGCGCATTCATTCGCCGGCCCCCGCCGTGCTATGCCCGTGGCGATGGCCAGAATCGCAAGCGTGCTGCTGCCCCTGCCCCTGCCGGAGGCCTTCGACTACGCCGAGCCGGAGGGGATGAACCTGCAGGTGGGCGACCAGGTGGTCGCGCCCCTGGGTCCCCGCCGCTGGATCGGCGTGGTCAGCGCCCTGCGCGACGGCGAGGGCCATAACCGGCCGTTGAAGCCCATTCTGGAACGCCGGGAGGAGGCGCGGCTGCCCCCCGGCACCCTGGCCTTCCTGCAATGGGCCGCCCGCTACGCGGTGGAGGCGCCGGGCCTGCCCCTGGTGATGGCCCTGCGCGGCGCCCGCGCGCCCAAGCCCAAGCCCGAGCGGCTGATCGCGGCCACCGGCGCCGCGCCGTCGCGCCTGACCCCGGCGCGGACCCGGGTGCTGGAGGCCGCGTTAGAACCCATGCCCGCCGCCGCCCTCGCAACCGCCGCCGGGGTGTCGGCCGGGGTGATCAAGGGGCTGATCGACGACGGGGCCCTGGAGGCGCGGCTGGTGATGCCGCCCAATCGCTTCGATCCCCCCGACCCCTCATTGCCGGGGGCGGTGCTCAATCCCAGCCAGGCCGCCGCGGCCAAGGCGCTCACCGGCATGATCGCCGAGGGCGGCTTCCAGGTCGCCCTGCTCGACGGGATCACCGGCTCCGGCAAGACCGAGGTCTATCTGGAGGCCGTGGCCGGGGTCCTCGCCGCGGAGCCCGACGCCCAGGTGCTGGTGCTGCTGCCGGAAATCGCCCTGACCCAGGCGGTGATCGCCCGCTTCACCGAACGGTTCGGCGCGGCGCCGGCGGAGTGGCATTCGGGCATCGCCTCGCCGAAACGCCGGCGGGTGTGGGAGGCGGTGGCGGCGGGGGAGTGCCGCATCGTCGTCGGCGCCCGTTCCGCGCTGTTCCTGCCTTTCAAAGGCCTGCGATTGATCGTGGTCGATGAGGAGCACGACGGCTCCTACAAGCAGGAGGAGGGCTTCATCTACCAGGCCCGGGACCTGGCCGTGGCCCGGGCCAAGATCGAGGGCGCCGCGGTGGTGCTGGCCTCGGCGACCCCGTCCCTGGAGAGCCTGTGGAACGCCGAGACCGGCCGCTATCGCTGGCTGCGGCTGGCGGCGCGGCATGGGGTGGCGGTGCTGCCCGAGGTCAGCCTGATCGACATGCGCGAGACCCCGCCGGACCCCGGCCGCTGGCTGTCACCGCCCCTGGTGCGGGCGATGGCCGAGACCTATGGGCGGGGGGAGCAGAGCCTGCTGTTCCTGAACCGCCGGGGCTATGCGCCCCTGGTGCTGTGCCGGGCCTGCGGCGAGCGGATGACCGCGCCGGACACCGATTCCTGGCTGGTGGAGCATCGCTACACCGGCAGGCTGGTCTGCCACCTGACCGGCTTTTCCATGCCCAAGCCCGACAAGTGCCCGCACTGCGGCGCGGCGGATTCGCTGGTGTCGATCGGGCCGGGGGTGGAGCGGGTGGAGGAAGAGGCCCGCGAGCGGTTTCCGGACGCGCGGATCGCGGTCTTCTCCTCCGACACCATCTTCGACGCCGAGGCCGCCCGGCGGATGGTGCAGGCCATGGAGGAGGGGCAGATCGACATATTGGTCGCCACCCAGGCCGCGGCCAAGGGCCACAACTTCCCCGACCTCACTTTAGTGGGGGTGGTGGACGCCGACCTTGGCCTGCGCGGCGGCGACCTGCGGGCGGCAGAGCGCACCTACCAGCTGCTGGCCCAGGCCAGCGGCCGGGCCGGGCGGCATGATCGGCCGGGGCGGGCGCTGTTGCAGACCTACGCCCCGGAGCATCCGGTGATGCAGGCCCTGGCCGCCCAGGACCGGGACGCCTTCGTCGCCGCCGAGATGGCCGCCCGGGAGCTGTCGGGCCTGCCGCCGTTCGGGCGATTGGCGGCGATCATCGCCTCCGGGCCGGACGCCGCGGTGCTGGAGGCCTATGTGCGTGCGCTGGCCGCCGCGACGCCCAATGCGCCGGGGGTGGAGGTTTATGGGCCCGCGGATGCGCCGCTCGGGCTGATCCGCGGGCGGCGGCGCAAGCGGTTCCTGGTCCGGGCGGACCGGAGCGTGGACCTGCAGGGGTTCCTGGCGGCCTGGAAGGCGCGGGCGCGGGTTCCGTCGTCAGTGCGGGTGACGGTGGATGTGGATCCGTATAGTTTTCTGTGAGGGGGGATCAGAGGGCGCGGCGCCCCCACGTCGTCATCCCGGCCGTAGCGAAGCGAAGAGCGGGTGAATTGCGGTGACATGATATCAATTGCGCAATTTTCAGTCGCGAGGCCAGCGCAGGGCTCCGCCGAATTCGGCAATTGATATCATGTCACCGTTATGCCCGGTCCGGGGCGCGTCAAGCGAGGGAATCGGCGCGGGAAATCTTGACAATCGACCCGAATAATGTTCTTGCTTTGTTCCATGAAGCTGAGCCAACTCCTGGATCCGCGCCGGATGGCGGCGGAGCGCGACGCCCGCGCCGAGGCGGACGCGGACGCGGACGCCGAGGGTGCGTGGCTGGCCGAGGCGGCGAAGGCGTGGGCGAAGGAGGATGCGGCGGCGTTGACCGCGCAGATCGCCGATATGGCGGAGCTGCGGCAGTTGGCGATGGGGCTGGCCCGGGCGGCGGCGGTGGCGGAGGTCGCGGGGCTGGAGGCGGTTGCGCCGGAAGACGGCGAGGGTGCGGGCGATCGGACACCTGCCCCCTCCGGCGCATGCGCTTCTCGCCGCGACACCGCGCCCATCAATGGGGGAGGCGCGAAGAGGGCCGACACCTTGTTTGGGCGTTACGCACGCATGGCGCGGCTGACGGCCCTGCTGGAGACGCGGCTGCGGGGGGAGCGGCGGGCGCTGGCGGCCGGGGCGGCTGACAAGACGGCCAAGGCGGCGAAGGTCGCCAGGGGGGACGCCGAGGACGAGGGCCCGGAGCCGATTCTGGATCCGGCGCTGCGGGCGAAGCTGAACCTGCGGCTGATGCGGCTGGTGTGCCGCAAACAGACCATCGTCGGGGTGGTGCGGGAGATCCTGGCGGACGCCGGCCACGACGAGGAGACCCGCGAGGACGTGGGCCGGCTGCTGGGCGAACGGCTGCTGGACTGGGAGCCGTCGGACACGGTGGAATATCCCATCGGCCGGATGGTGCTCAGGGCCTGCCGGCGCCTGGGGGTGGTCCCGCCGGACTGGTCGAAGTTCAAGGATCGGGACTGGGCGGTGGAGGAGGCCGAGGCGATGGCCGAGGGCTCGCCCTTCGGCGACTTGCGGGTCGAGCCCGCCGGCTGGCGCGGCGGGGTGGTGATCCCGCACCCGGATGATCCGTCGTTATGGGGGGACGAGGCCGACGGTGCGCCGGACCCGCGGTTCAGCGGATAGGGGCGGTAGGGGGGGGAGGGGGTGCTGGAGTCGCCATGCTTGCCGCGACTCACCGGCCCCGCCAACATCACACCGTTCTCTGGGGGAGATACAGCCATGGCCAAGGTGCTCGGCGTCGGCGGGGTGTTCTTCAAGTGCGCGGATCCGGTCGCGGTGCGCGACTGGTACAGGCGGGTGCTCGGCTTCGAGATCACCGACTTCGGCGGGGCCCTGTTCCAGCCCCTGCCGGTGGGCGTGACCGTCTGGTCGCCGTTCGAGGCGGAGACCAAGTATTTCGCGCCGTCCACCGCCGCGACCATGATCAACTTCGTGGTCGACGACATCGACGGGCTGCTGGCCCAGGCGGAGGCGGAAGGGGCGCACGCCCTCGGCCGCGACGACCAGGGCGGGATCGGACGATTCGCCTGGCTGATGGATCCGGCGGGGATGAAGATCGAGCTGTGGCAGCCGGGGTAGGGGAAGCGTCCAGTTCGACTCTTAACCGCAGTGTGCGGCGGACCGACGCCCCCGTCACTTCGCTTCGCTCAGCGACACCTCCCCCGCTACGCGGTGGAGGACAAGTTTCCTTTGTGCTCCACCGTGAAACGGGGGAGCTGTCGGCGAAGCCGACTGAGGGGGCGTCGGGCCGTCGCATTGGCTGGGGGGCGAAATGCGCTGTTGCGGTGTCGGCTTGCCCAGGTGTCTCCGCCACACCGCTTGTTCCATAAGGACCCGCACTTGGTTGCGGCGCAAAACATCGCGTGCTATCAGGCGCGCGGCTTCGGGTCGGGGGCTGATTTCCGCTTTCCGACCCACGTGCTTTCCTGAGCGCAATCAAGCCTCTTAGCCGCGGTGGGCCCCCCGCCGTCGGCGCGAAAGACTTAAACCGGCGGGATTAAAGTGGCGGACGATTCCAAGGCTACGGATGTGAGCGCGCGTTACGCGCTCGCCTTGTTCGATCTGGCGAAGGACGAGGGCCAGATCCTCGTCGTCGAAGCCGACCTGAAGGCCCTCAAGGCCATGGCGGCGGAGAGCGCCGAACTGCGCGACGTGCTGGTCTCGCCGGTGTTCAACTCGGGCGCCAAGGCCCGGGTGCTGGCCGCCCTGGCCGATCGCGCCGGCTTCAATCCGATCACCCGCAAGTTCCTCGGCTTCCTCGCCGCCCAGCGCCGGGTCGGCGCGCTGATGGCGGTGATCCGCAGCTATGAAGCCCTGTCCGCCACCCATCGCGGGGTGGTCTCGGCCACGGTGACCACCGCGGTCGCCATGACCGCCGCCCAGTTGAAGGGGCTGCAGGCCGCCCTGCGCCTCAGCCTCGGCAAGGACCCCGAAATCGAGACCCGCGTCGATCCCGCCATCCTCGGCGGGCTCAAGGTGCGCGTGGGCTCGCGACTTTATGACGCTTCGCTCAAGTCGAAGCTCGATTCCCTTAAATTCGCCCTCAAGAGAGCGTAAGCAGCATGGACATTCGCGCCGCCGAGATTTCGGCCATCCTCAAGACCCAGATCGCCAACTTCGGCGAAGAAGCCGACGTTTCCGACGTCGGACAGGTGCTGTCCGTCGGTGACGGCATCGCCCGGGTGTTCGGTCTGGACAAGGTCCAGGCCGGCGAAATGGTCGAGTTCCCCTCCGCCGGGGTCAAGGGCATGGCCCTGAACCTTGAGCGCGACAACGTCGGCATCGTGATCTTCGGCGACGACCGCGCCATCTCGGAAGGCGACGAAGTCCGCCGCCTGGGCGAGATCGTGGACGTTCCCGTCGGCAAGGGCCTGCTGGGCCGGGTCGTGAACCCCCTGGGCGAGCCCATCGACGGCAAGGGCCCGCTCACCGGCGTGGCCGAGCGCCGCCGGGTGGACGTGAAGGCGCCGGGCATCATCCCGCGCAAGTCCGTGCATGAGCCGGTGCAGACCGGGCTGAAGGCCATCGACAGCCTGATCCCCATCGGCCGCGGCCAG
>PLSW01000007.1 GCA_003165275.1 Caulobacteraceae bacterium | reverse complement strand
GAGCAATGTAATTATCATTCTGATCGGGTCCGCCTGCGCCAACAATTGGGTGCTGAGACTAGCCAGGATTTCGCTTCGGACAAACAAGGATTCGAACCTGCCCAGGCCGATGAATTCGCCACCGCAGGCCGATTGAAACCGCCAGGCGTGGCCGATCCAAATCGCCACCCCGGGCCGGAGTTTTCGCCACCCTCGTTCCGAAGGCGGTTTACGCCGGAGGGTGTGATTCGAGACTGCAAGTAGATTGTTAGCTTGAGTGGTCCTTGAGCTTCAAGTATGTTTTTACGATAAAGTATTTCTTGTTGTTGTAGATTTTTGGCTGTGGATTGTGTGAATAACTCCGCAAGTCATTGATCTGATTATTTGTTTTCATCCACAGGCTGATCTGAAACCGCGTTTTGGCGGCGCATGGATTCCCCACGCATTTCGATCCGATGGGCGTTGTGGACGATGCGGTCCAAGATGGCGTCGGCGTAGGTGGGATCGCCGATTTGGTCGTGCCAGCGATCCACGGGGATCTGGGTGGCGATGATGGTCGAGGCGCGGCCCTGGCGATCGTCAATCACCTCCATCAGGTCGCGCCGTTGCTCGGCGGTCATTTTGACCATCGCCCAGTCGTCGAGGATCAGCACCCGTGTGCGGGCGATGGTGGCCAACATACGGCCCTGGCGGCCTTGCAGCCGCGCCAGCGCGAGTTCGTCGAGCAGGCGCGATAGGCGCTTGTAGAGCACCCCATAGCCGTCGCGGGCGGCGCGATTGCCCAGGGCGCAGGAAATCCAACTCTTCCCGACCCCGGCTGGCCCGATCAGCAGGATATTAAGGTGCTGGCGGATCCACTGGCCGCTGGCGAGGGCCTGGATCATGCCACGGTCAATGCCGCGCGGCGTGCGCAGATCCAGGTTCTCCAGACAGGCGCTCTGGCGCATGCCAGCTCGGCGAAGGCGCTGCTCAAGGGCGGTGTTGAGGCTGGCGGTGTGCTGGATGTCGACGAGCAAGGCGAAGCGCTCGTCGAACGGCATGGCGGCCAGATCAGGGTGGTCGAGCTGAGCCTTGAAGGCGTCGGCCATCGGCGTCAGGCGCAGGGCGTGGAGCTTTTCCAGGGTTTGCTGGTGCATGAGGTCCTCAGTGGTAATAGCGGGCGCCGCGGACATTGGCGTGCGATCCGACGCCCTCATCGGCCGGGGCGTCCGGGATCGGCCGTGAGCTTTTGAGCAGGTGTTCGACGTAGCCGCTGGTGGTGACGCCGGCGCTCAGGGCGTGGTGACAAGCCCGTTCGACGCGGGCGTGCGGATATTTTCTGGCCAGGCGTAGGATGCCCAGGCAGGAGCGCACGCCTTGCTGGACATAGTCGCGTGAGGTCAGCAAGCGCTCGACATAGGCGGCGGTGGCCAGGCCAACCTTAGCCGCCTCGGCGCGGACCCAGTCGGGGGTCTGGTTGGCGACGGCGGCGTGGGCGGGCGGCATATGTTCGGCGAGCGTCACCCACTGGTTCTGTCCGCTTGCGCGCTGGTGGCTGGCGACCCGCTCGCCACGATGCAGGATCTGCACGATGCTGGGGGTGATGAAGGCGTCAACAACCTTGTGCGCCAGGCTGAAGGGGACGGAATAGAAGTTGTGGTCCAGGGCGATGTGGTAGTCGACATTGACCCGACACTGGATTTTCCACTCGCCGACGACGTAGGGCTCGGTGGGCAAGGGCTTGAGGGCGGCGCGCTCGATGGCCACGAACAGCGAGCGGCGACTGCCCTCACGGGGCGGGCTCATCGGCTTGTCATTGATCTCTTGGACCAGCTTGGCGACCGCCTCGTTAAGCTCCGCCAAGGAAAAGAACTGTCTATTGCGCAGCGGCGCCAGAACCCATCTCTCAACTATAAGTACGCTACCCTCCACGGAGGGTTTGTCCCGAGGTCGACGCACTCTGGCTGGCAGAACTGCCGAGCCATAATGCTTAGCCAGCTCGGCATAGCTGGCGTTGATTACAGGGTCGTAGAACGACGAATGCGTGACGCCGACCTTCAAATTATCGCAGATCAGGGCCTCGCTCACCCCGCCAATGAAGGCGAACAGGCGAACGTGGGACGACAGCCAGTCCTGACGGGACTGGGTCCAGGTCGCCTCGGCGTAAATCAGGCCCGAACAGGGCAGGCACGCGACGAAGATCTGCGCTTCACGCGCCACGCCGCCATCCATGACCGTCTGCGTGTCGCCGGCATAGTCGATCTGCAGCGCCACCCCAGCCCGATGGATCTGGCGCATCGACAGCCCGCGGCCGGCGGCCTTC
This sequence comes from Caulobacteraceae bacterium, assembly GCA_003165275.1. Taxonomy (GTDB): domain Bacteria; phylum Pseudomonadota; class Alphaproteobacteria; order Caulobacterales; family Caulobacteraceae; genus Poindextera. The sequence goes on along the minus strand of PLSW01000007.1, from coordinate 600 downwards.
TGCCACTGCGCCAGCAGCAGCTTGAACTGGCTGAACTCGTAGCCGTCCGGGTGGGCGGTCCGATATTCCAGCCACAACAGCTTGCGCGTCACCTGCTTGTGCCGGCGAAGCTCCCGGTCAACGTAGTCCCAGTCAGGCAGCGGACGCGACGCGCCGGCCACTGGCGCCGGCGGAAAGATCGCCGCCTCCAGGGCTTCGTCGCTCAGGCTCTCCGCCGCCAGCGTCTTGCCAATCCCCACCTCGTCGGCGCGCTGCAGATACCGCCGCACCGTCGAGCGCGCCAAGCCCGCCCCCGAGGCGATCGCGGTCAGGTTCTCTCCCAACAGTCCCCGCAACCTCAAAACCTCTCTGATCCGCCGCATCTCTGACCTCGGCCTCGGCATCGTCGTCCCCTCCCAAAAGGGCGCGACAATACTGCTGATGACTTGCTCGTCAGTCGCGGCTCACCCCCTCCAAGCGGGTGGCGAAAACATCGGCCAGGGGTGGCGATTACCGTCGGCCAGAGGTGGCGATTACAATCGGCTACGGGTGGCGATTACGATCGGCCAGCGGTGGCGTTTTGCGTCGGCCCGCGCATTCGAACCTTCGAGAGGGGCTGGT
>PLSW01000223.1 GCA_003165275.1 Caulobacteraceae bacterium | reverse complement strand
TAGCTAGTCATGCCCTGATCGTGATCCCTTGCCCCCGGGACAAGCCCGGGGTTGACGGGTTTCAGTGAGCGACGCCGCGCCCAAGCATCGCAAGATTACCCTGGAGCGCCGCCGCCCCCAATATCCGGTCCAGGGCCGCCTCGTCCTCGAAGCGCGCACGCACGGGCCAGGCCGTCACCCGGGCGCGCCAGTCGGCGGGCAGGCGCACCCAGTCCTTTTCGGTGGTGACCAGGCCCGCGCCCATGGCCTCGGCCCGGGCGGCGATCATCTTCAGGGTGGCGGCGTCGAAGGCGGTGTGGTCGGGCAGGGGGATGAAGTCGACGAGGTCGCAGCCGGCGGCGGCCAGGGCCCGCTCGACCTTCCAGGGCTTGCCCACCCCGGCGAAGCCGATCCGCGGGCCGGTCGGCGGCGGGCCGAGGGGCTCCAGCCGCGCGATCAGCACCGGCGTGGCGCCGAACAGGGCCAGCAGCTCGGGATCCGGCTCGGCGAGGTCGGCGGGGAGCAGCAGGATCACCGCGTCCGCCCGGGCCAGGCCGACGGCCAGGGGCTCGCGCAGGGGGCCGGCGGGAAACACCGCCCCGTCGCCAAAGGGCCATTCCCCTTCGCGGGTCTCCCCGTCAACCACGACCAGGGAGACGGCCTTCTTCAGCGCCGGGTTCTGATGGCCGTCGTCGAGGACCACCACCTGCGCTCCGCCGAGGGCCGCCGCGGCCCCGCCGGCGGCGCGGTCCCGGGCGATCCAGAAGGGCAGGCCCCCCGCCGCCAGCATCAGCGGCTCGTCGCCCACATCCGCCGCCGCATGCAAGGCGGGATCGACCCGCGCCGGCCCGGCCAGCCGCCCGCCGTGGCCGCGGGACAGGCCGTGGGCGCTGATCCCCCGCGCGTTCAGCCGGGTCAGAATCTCCCGCACCACCGGGGTCTTGCCGGTCCCGCCGACGGTCAGGTTGCCGACGCAGACCACCTGGGCGCCCGGATCGACGGGCCGGCCGTGGGCGATACGGCGCGCGGTGGCCGCCGCCCAGACCCAGCTGGCGGGGGTCAGCAGGGCCTTGGCCACATGGCCGGAGCGGCGGTCGCGGTCGTACCACCAGCGCGGGGTCGCCAGCTTCACGGCAGCAGGGCCAGGACGCGGGCGGCGACGCCGCGCGCCTCGGCGTCGCGGCGGTCCACCAGGGCGCGGGCGCGGTCGGCCATCTCGGCCAGGGCGGGGTCGCCGGCGGCGGCGCGGCGCAGGACGAGGTCGAGCCCCGCGGATTCAGTGACGCGCTCGGCGCCCTGGGCGATGTCCAGGGCCCGGTAGGCGCTGGCCCAGTTGTCCACATAGGGGCCGGTGGCGATGGGGCAGCCCAGGCGCGCCGGCTCCAGCGGATTATGTCCGCCAATCCCCTGCACCAGGCTACCGCCCATCACCGCGAGGCGGGCGAGGCGGAACCACAGGCCGATCTCGCCCATGACGTCGGCGACATAGACCTCGGTCTGCGCCGTCAGTGGCTGGTCGGCGGCCTGCCGGGCGGTGGCGAAGCCTTGGGACATCGCCGCCGCCGCGATCGCCGGGCCGCGATCGGGATGGCGCGGCGCGATCACCAGCAGGGGCGTTGCCCCGGCCTTGTCCTTAGCGGCCTTGAGCGGGCCGAACCGGCGCAGCACCGCCTGGTCCTCGCCGGTGTGGGTGCTGGCGGCCAGCAGCACTGGCCGGCCGCGCAGCTTCGCCTTGAGCGCCTTCAGGGTCTTGGCGTCGACCGGCAGGGGCGAGGCGCCGAACTTCAGGTCCGCCGTGCCGCCGACGCTGGCGCCGAGGGCTTCGAAGCGGTTCGCGGCGCGGCCGTCCTGGGCCAGGATCAGGTCGAACCCGCCCAGCAGGCTGCGGGCGGCGGCGGGCATGGCGCGCCAGTTGCGGAAGCTGGAGTCCGACAGCTTGGCCGAGAGCAGGGCCATCCGAACCCCGCCCGCCTGGGCGGCCATCAGCAGGTTCGGCCAGATTTCGCTCTCGACGAAGACCCCCAGGTCCGGCCGCCAGTGGGCGACGAAGCGCTGGGCCGGGCCGGGGGCGTCGATGGGCAGGTACTGGTGGATCACTCCACTGGGCAGGCGCCGGTTCAGGAGGTCGGCGGAGGTGCGGGTGCCGGAGGTCACCAGCACGTGGGCGTCGGGGCGGCGGGTCTGGATCGCCTCGACCAGCGGCAGCAGCGACAGGCTCTCGCCGACGCTGGCGCCGTGCAGCCAGGCCAGCCGGCCGGCGGGGCGCTGGGCGGAGGCGTGGCCAAGGCGTTCGCCCAACCGGGCCGGGTCCTCCTTGCCCTTGCGCACCCGGGAGCGCAGGGCGCCGGGGGCCAGGGGCTCGGCCAGGCCCGTCAGGGCGCCGTAGAGTCGGAGCGAAAAGGGCGCGCCGGCGGCGCCAGCGTCGAAGGCGCTCATGCCGCGTCACCGGCCAGGATCGCCTCGGCCCGCGCCTGGGCCGCGATCAGCCGCGCCTGCCAGTCCGCGCGCACGGCCTCCAGGGTCGCGGCGTCGGCGTCCCGGGGCGCGTGCAGCGGGCCGTCGAACACCACGCAGCCGCGGGTGAAGGGAAGGGGGATGCGGCCCTTGTCCCAGCTCTTCAGCTGCAGGGCGGGGCTCGCCGCCAGGCCGAACAGGAAGACCGGGACCTGGGCGGTGCGGGCGAGGGTCACCGGCCCGTCGGGCATGGTCTGGTTGGGGCCGCGGGGGCCGTCCGGGGTGATGGCGATCACCCCGCCGTCGGCGAGGAACCGCAGCGCCGCGCGGAAGGCCGAGGCGCCGCCCTTGGTGTCCGCCTTGCCCTTGCGCCCCGCCGAGCCGCGGATGGCCGGAAAGCCCAGCCGCTCCACCGCCTGGGCGATGAACTCGCCGTCCGGGGACAGGGAGATCAGCACCCGCCTGGGCTTGGCCTTGAGCACCCGCCGGCAGACCACCGCCATGGCGATGCGCCCGTGCCAGAAACAGCCGATCAGACCCTCCGGCGCGGCGCAGGCGGCGTCGGCGACCTCCCGGTTCTCGAACCGCCAGCGCATGGTGGCGAGGGCGAAGGCGATCCAGCCCGAGATGATCAGGGCCAGGGCCGACTGCACCCATTTGAGGCGGAAGATGCGCCTCACTCGGCCGCCTCCGGCGTCAGGTCCAGGTCCTGGGCCTGGGCGAGGCGGGCATAGAGGCCGCCCTTTTTGCGCAGCAGGGCGGCGTGATCGCCGGTCTCCACCACCCGGCCCTTGTCGATCACATAGATGCGGTCCGCGCCCTTCACGGTGGACAGCCGATGGGCGATCAGCAGGGTGGCCCGGCCGGCCATCAGCCGCTCGAGCGCCGCCTGCACCTGGGCCTCGCTCTCGGTGTCGAGGGCGCTGGTGGCCTCGTCGAGGAGCAGGATGGGGGCGTTCTTCAGGAAGGCGCGGGCGATGGCGATGCGCTGGCGCTGGCCGCCGGAAAGCCGGGCGCCGGCCTCGCCGACCAGGGTGTCGTAGCCCCTGGGCAGGCCGATGATGAAGTCATGGGCGGCGGCCTCGCGGGCGGCGGCCTCGATCTCCGCCTGACTGGCCTCTGGCCGGGCGTAGGCGATGTTGCCGCGGATGGTGTCGTCGAACAGGAAGGGCTCCTGGGTGACCAGGGCGATCTGCTCGCGCAGGCTCGCCATCGTCAGGCCGCGCACGTCCTGCCCGTCGATGGTGATGGCGCCGGCGGTGACGTCGTAGAAGCGGGGAATCAGGTTGAGGATGGTGCTCTTGCCGCCGCCGGAGGGCCCGACCAGGGCGACGGTCTCGCCGCGTCTCACCTCAAGGCTGACGCCAGCAAGCACGGGGGTTTCGGCGCCATAGCCGAAGTCCACCCCGTCCAACCGGATGTTGGCGGCCGCGGCGGTGAGCTCCTTGGCGTCCGGCGCATCGGCGACCGCGGCCTCAACGTCCATCGCGGCGAACAGGCGGTCGGCGGCGGTGAGGCCCTCGGCGAACACGGGCTGCAGGTTGGCGAGCTGCCGCAGGGACTGGGCGGCGATCATCAGGGTTGCGAAAAACGACAGGAAGGAGCCGAACGTCATGCGCCCCTGGTGGGCCTGCCAGCCGGCGTAGGCCAACACACCGGCAAGGACGAACGAGGTGACGATCTCGGTGACGGGCGCGGCGGCGGCGGCGACGTTGGCGCCGGCGATGATATGACCCTGGCGGCGTTCGACGACCTGGCGAACCCGGCCCTCCTCAAAGGTTTCGCGATTGTCGATCTTGACCACCTTGACGCCGTCGAGGCCTTCCATGATCGCCGTCGACAGGCTGGACGTCTCGTCCATGGCGCCCCGCGCCGCCTTCTTTGACCACCGGTTCAGCCGTTGCATCAGCCAGCCGATCAACGGCCCGACGAGAATCACCGCCGCCGTCAGCAACGGATCGCGCAGCAGCATCACAACGACCGAGCCGGCCACGATGGCGGCGTTCTGGACGTAGTTGATCATGGCCGTGGTCGCCGCGTTGCGAACCAGGCCGGCGTCGTAGAGCATCGACGCCACCAGGGCGCCGGAGTGGGAGGCCCGCAGACGCGCCAGGTCGGAGCGGATCATCTTGCCGAACAGCTCGACCTGGATCTTGCCGACGATGCGGTGGCCGACGCGGTTGACGGTCCAGCTCTGGCTGATCTGCGCCGCGCCGCGAATGAGGGCCGCCGCCACGAGAACGAGCGGGTAGACATAGAGGGCGCTCGGATCCTTGCCCGAAAAGAGCTTGTTGGCGGCGGGACCGAGCACCCATCCCGACGCCGTGGTGGCGCCGGCCACGACCAGGGCGCAGACCAGCGCCCAGGTCATCGGCCAGCGATAGGGCGCCAGATAGCTGCGGGCCAGACGCATCGCCGGCCCACCCAGCCGGGCAGGGGGCTTGGCTGCGGTCTTGGCGGGCGCCGAAGCGGGGACGGTCATGGGGGCAGGGGTCGGATTTCGCATGGGCGGTGTCAAGCGCGCGCCTTTGCATTGCGCCCTCGCCAGCCTATTTAGGCGCGAGCCAAGGGAACGTCCATTTGCCTGCTTTCGATCTGACCACCCCCCTCGGCCGGCTGCGCACGGACCTCGACTATCTGTGGAACGACCACGCCTATCTGCGGCTGGGGTTCCAGAACGCCCACTGGGTCAGCGACGAGCTGGTGCGCACCAACCAGCCCTGGCCCTTCCAGCTGAAGCAGTGGAAGGCGGCCGGGATCAGGACGGTGATCAACCTGCGCGGCGGCTTCGACGCCAGCTTCCACGCCCTGGAGCGGGACGCCTGCGAAAAGCTCGGCCTGACCCTGGTCGACTTCACCGTCACCTCCCGCGAGGTCCCCTCCCGGGCCCGGGTGCTGGGGGCGCGGCAGATGTTCGAGACCATCGAATACCCGGCCCTGATGCACTGCAAGTCGGGGGCGGACCGGGCCGGGATCATGAGCGTGCTCTACGAGCATTTCCGCCACGGCAAGCCGATCCGCGAGGCCATGGCCCAGCTGTCGGGCAAGTACCTGCACGTGAAGCAGGGCAAGACCGGGGTGCTGGACTATGTGTTCGAACGGTATCTGGCCGAGGGGGAGCCGGCGGGGATGAGCTTCACCGACTGGGTGGAGAGCGACGCCTACGACCCCGCGGCGATCAAGGCCGACTTCCGGGCGAAGTGGTGGGGGACGCTGCTGACGGAGAAGCTGGCGCGGCGGGAGTAGGGGGGGCTGGGAGGCGCCGATGAACAGATACTGGACCCTGTCCGACAAGCCGGTGGGCGCCTGGCCCGAGGCGGACACCTTTGTGCTGCGCGAGGGGCCGATCCCGTCGCCGGGGCCCGGCCAGGCGCTGACGCGGACGATCTACATCTCCCTGGATCCCTATCAGTGGGGCTACAAGCGCCGCCGCGTCGAGGCGCCGGGGGCGGCCTGCCACGCGCGCACCGTCAGCCAGGTGATCGAGAGCCGCATGGACGGCTTCGCCGCCGGCGACCTGGTGTTCAACACCAACGGCTGGGCCGAATACGGGCTGATGGGCGAGGGGGTGGCGCGGCCGTCGTACATGATCCCGCGCAGGCTCGATCCGGCGCAGGGGCGCATCTCCCAGGCCGTGGGGGTGCTGGGGATGCTGGGGCTGACGGCCTATGCCGGCATGGTGCTGATGGCCGAGCCCAGGCCTGGCGAGACAGCGGTGGTCTCGGCCGCGTCGGGGGGCGTGGGCCAGATCGCCGGGCAGCTCGCGCGGATGCGGGGCGCGCGGGTGGTCGGCATCGCCGGGCGGGCGGAAAAATGCCGGTTCGTGGTCGAGGAACTGGGCTACGACGCCTGCGTCTCCCACCTGAGCCCTACCTTCGCGGCGGACCTGCGCGCCGCCTGCCCGGACGGGATCGATGTCTATTTCGAGAACGTCGGCGGGGCGGTGTTCGACGCGGTGCTGCCGCTGTTCAACACCGGGGCGCGGATGACCATCTGCGGCCTGATCGCAACCTACGGCGACGCGGCGAACACCAACCCCCGCGCTGCGCTGCAGGCGCGGGGCGAGGCGGTGTTCCGCGCGCGGGGCGTGACCGTGCGCGACCTGTTCGTCGGCGACTATGTCGAGGGCCATCACGACGCCTTCCTGCGCGAGGTCGCGCCCTGGGTGGCGTCCGGCCAGGTGAAGTACCGGGAGGACATCCGGGAGGGCATCGAGACCGTGCCGGCCTGTTTCGCCGAGATGCTGCGGGGGGATAATTTCGGCAAGATGCTGGTTCGGGTGGGGGAGGATCCGACGGTTTAGCGGGGCGCCCCGATTTTCCCGGGGGGCGTGCGGCGGACCGACGCCCCCTCCGACCCTACGCTTCGCTCCGGGCCACCTCCCCCGCTACGCGGTGGAGGACAAGGTTCGCTTTGCTCCACCGTGAAACG
>PLSW01000143.1 GCA_003165275.1 Caulobacteraceae bacterium | reverse complement strand
TGCTAAGTGCAACTGTAGTAGTAGGTCGTCGGGATGGCGCCGAGTTCGCGCAGATACTCGTGCTTCTGTTCGCTCGCGGTACCGATTACGGTAATCCCGCGCAGGCGCGCGAACTGGAGGACGGCCGAACCGATGCCGCCTGCGGCGCCGCTCACCAGAAGCGTCTCGCCCGATTTCACGCCCACTTCGTTCAAGGCGCGCGTTGCCGTATCGACGATTACCGGAAGGCCGCCGGCGACCTCGAACGACAGATCATCCGGTTTGCGGGTCCAGTGTGCGAGAACCGCGTGTTGGGCCACCGTGCCTTCGCCGAAACCGAAGACGGCGTCCCCGATCGCGACGTTGGACACGCCGGGGCCGACCTCGTCCACGACGCCCGACGCCTCGACGCCGATGCCCGCGGGGAATGCCACATCCTCGAACGCGCGATATTGCCCTTCCCGACGTTTCCAGTCCGACGGATTGACTCCGGCCGCCCGGACGGCGATCCGCACCTGGCCGGGACCGGGATGTGGCTCGGGAACATCGACGACGCGCAGGACCTCCGGGCCACCATAGTCGCTGAACTGAACGGCTTTCATGGGTTTCTCCTGCCGGCTCGCATTGCCTCTCACGAGGGCAAGCGGTTCATACTGGATATAAAATTATACCCGGTACATATGCCGACGGGGGTGCTGGCGTCAATACAAATATGTACTCGGTACAGGATTCGTGCTATCGATGACGGCATGTCAGAACCGACCGACCTCCGCACCCGTAAGCGCCTCGCCACACGCCAAAGCATCTCGGATGCCGCCACGCGCCTGTTTTGGGAGCGGGGTTTCGATCAGGTGACGGTGGACGAGATCGCAGCGGCGGCCGAAGTCGGGCGGATGACGGTGTTCAACTACTTCCCCCGCAAGGAGGATATGTTCTTCGATCGGGACAGGGAGGGGCGGGACCTCCTGCGCGAAGCTCTGCGGCAGCACGATCCGAGCGTTTCGCCGATCGAGACGTTGCGCCTGCTCGCGCACCGGTTCGTCGCCGAACGGGCTCCTTACGTCGAATTTTCCGCTGAGAGCCAGAACTTCATCAAGACGATCGAAGGCAGCGAAACCCTCAAGGCCCGAGCCAGAGCTATCCGCGACGAACTCGCCCAGGTCATCGCGCTGGCGCTGTCGGAAGGCGCCGGGCGCGGCCCCGACGATCCTGATGCCCGCCTGGCTGCCGGCATACTGTTGGCAACGTGGGCGGTGGCCTTCATCGAGGCGCACCGGACCTTTCGGCAGACGCAAGATACGGAAGACGCAAGAGCCGCCTTTCTCGCCATCGTCGACAAGGGAACCGTCGGCTTGAAAGCCGCGATGGCAGGCACGCCTTACGCCTGAGCGATCAACGATCGCCGGCGAGGTTCATGCCGGCGCGCCGCGGGTTTCGGCCAAGTTGCCCGAGACCGGGGAGCGGTTCGAGGGGCTGCTGCCGCCAGTGGTGGCGGCCTCGGCGTTCGCGATCCGCAAGCCGGCGGTGGCGGTCTTCACGGTCGATGACTATGTCGCCGCCGGCAACACCTCACCCGGGGTCGCGCCGACCCCGGTGACGCCGGCCACGGGGGTTGCCGGAACCGCAACGGTGCTGGATGACGGCACCGGCAACGGCCTGTCGGGGGGCGTCGACCTGGAGTCGACCGCGTCTCTGCGCGGTCGGGCGCTGCAACGCATAGCATCCAAAAGCCGCCCCAGGGCGGCAGTGCCGCCGATTATTACGAGTGGGCGGTCGGGGTGCCGGCCCCGGCCAGCACGTGGCCGATGGCTTTGCGCATCACCGACGGCAGCGCCTGCTCGCCGAGCCGCGTCACCGGCACCCAGAACCCCCCGGCACCGGTGGCGGAACCGGAACCGGACAGCCGGGCGCAGACCAGGGCCAACTCCAGATGGAAGTGGGTGAAGGTGTGGCGGACCGTGCCCGGCAATGGCCACCACACCGCCCGGACCGGCGCCTGACCGGCAATGGCGGCCCGATCCGGCAACGGCCCCGCCTCCCATTCGGTGGACGGCAACCCGACCATGCCACCGAGCAGGCCTTTTTCGGGACGCCGGCGCAGCAGCACCGCGCCCTCGCCGTCTTCGAGCCAATAGGCAACACCACGGCGCGTCGGCCGCTCGGCCTTGACCGCCCGCCGCGGCAATGTTCCGGCGAACCCACCCGCTGCCGCGGCACAGACGTCGATCAGGGGACAGGCGAGACAACCAGGGTTGCGCGGGGTACAAACGGTGGCGCCCAGGTCCATCATGGCCTGAGCAAAGTCGCCGCAGTCGTGGTCCGGGGTCAACGTCCCGGCCAGCTCCCGCAGCCGCGGTCTGGCCGCCGGCAGCGCCTCGGTCACGGCAAACAGCCGCGCCACCACCCGTTCGACATTGCCGTCCACCACCACCGCCGACCGGCCGAAGGCAATGGCGGCAACCGCCGCCGCGGTATAGGCGCCGATCCCGGGCAATTCCCGCAACCCGGCCTCGGTGTCGGGAAAGCGACCGCCAAGGCGCCCTGCCACCTCCCGGGCGCAGGCATGCAGGTTGCGGGCACGGGCGTAGTAGCCAAGCCCGGCCCAGGCCCGCAGCACCGCGTCGAGATCGGCCGCGGCCAGAGCCTCGACGGTGGGCCAGGCCCCGAGAAATCGCTTGAAATAGGGACGGACCGCCGCGACGGTGGTCTGCTGGAGCATGATCTCGGACAGCCAGACCCGGTAAGGATCGGCCGCCTGGCCCCGGGGTGCCCGCCACGGCAGGCTGCGGTGCCCGCGCGCATACCAGGCCAGAACCCGATCGGCCACCACTGCCCCCGGTTCCCGGTTCATCGCCACCGCCGCCACCGCGCCGCGAAAAAACATCGTCCGCTGACCCCGCCGCTCCTGTCCCGACTCGACTTCGCGCCGTCAGCATGGCAGCTTGCCCCCGGCATTTGGCGCTGGAGACGATTGATGAACATCGAGTGGGTCGAGGGAGACATCGCCGGGGGCAAAGGTGCTTTCGGAATCATGGACAGTGGACTTACGGTGGCGATCTTCCGGCAGCGCGACGGCTCGGTGTGGTTCACTGCGGCCCTGCCGCAGAGTTCCCTGACCTTCGACCAATACCGTCTGCCGATTCTGTGGATCGACGATACCATCGTCTGCGACGCCGGCGAAACCGCCGAACTCACCCGCCACGCCGAGCGCCAGGCATTGAACGACCCCTCGGCCTTCTTTCCCTACCATATGGTCGGCGACACCGTGATCGGCTTCCGTCTGTGGCACGGTGCCGAGAACGAGGGTCTTGGCTGTATCCGCGCCTTTCTTGACGGCGGCCGGCTCTCCCTGCGCTATTTTGTCCGACCCCACGACTCCATCGATGTCACGGTGCCGCTGGCCGGTCTTGCGCCGCTGGTGCGCAAGACCCTTGGCCTTGCCGGCACCTGACCCGACCCCGGAACGCCGCCTGTGGCCGGGCCACGCACCCTGGCCGGCATCCTGCCGGCCATCACCGGCAAGGCGCTGGGGCGACAGGGCATGGCCTTTGGCAGCCTGCTCGCGGAATGGCCCAGCATCGTCGGGCCTCGGCTGGCCGATCGCACCCTGCCGTTCAGGATCGTCTTCCCCAGGGGTCAGCGCGAACAGGCGGTGCTCCACCTGCGCGTCACCTCATCGATGGCGGTGGACATCCAGCACTTCGCGCCGCAGCTCATCGAGCGGATCAACAGCTTTTTCGGCTACCAGGCCGTGGCCCGCCTGAAGCTGATCCACGCGGTTCGCCCGAACCGGTCACCCCGTGGCCCGTCGCTCCGGCCGCTGTCCGCCGGGGAAACTGCGGCGATCGATGCCGCCGTCAGCACCCTTCCCGACCAGGCGCTGGCCGAAACCCTTGCCCGCTTCGGCCGCACCCTGGCCGCCCGGGAAACGCGCTGACCGGCACCAGCCGGTTGCCGGCTGCGGCTCGGTAACGGCGCTGGAAAAACCCCGGCCGGGAATGTTAGGGTAGCGCAGGAATCGGGATTGCCCGTTGGGGTCGGTAATGCTACTGCTCATCGATAATTACGACAGCTTCACCTACAATCTGTATCATATACTGGGAGCCAGCAACGTAAAAATCGAAGTCAGGCGTAACGACGCCCTGACCGTCGAAGAGGCGCTGGCCCTGAACCCCGACGGCATAGTGCTGTCGCCAGGACCCTGCGATCCCGACCGGGCCGGCATCTGCCTGCCCTTGATTGCGGCGGCGGCGGCAGGGCGGTTGCCGTTGTTGGGGGTGTGCCTGGGCCACCAGGCCATCGGTCAGGCGTTCGGAGGCCGGGTGGTGCGGGCGCCGGTGCCGATGCACGGCAAGGTCGGAAAGATCACCCACCAGGGCCGGGGGATTCTGGCCGGGCTGCCGTCACCGTTCGACGCAACCCGCTACCACTCGCTGATCGTCGAGCGCGAGAGCCTGCCCGACTGCCTGGAGGTCACCGCCGAAACCGTCGGCTCCGAAGGCGAGGCGCCTTTGATCATGGCGCTGGCCCACCGCACCTTGCCGATCCACGGCGTCCAGTTCCATCCCGAAAGCATCGCTTCGCAGTATGGCGCCGAGTTGCTCGGCAACTTTCTCGCCCTGTCCCGATCGGCAGATGCCGCCCGATGAGCCAGACCGATATGAAGGCGATCCTGGCCCGGATTGCGGACGGCGCCCGGCTGAGCCAGGACGAAGCCGGAACGGCCTTCGAAATCATCATGTCCGGCAACGCCACGCCGATCCAGCTCGGCGCTTTTCTGATGGCGCTGCGGCTGCGGGGCGAAACCGTTGACGAGATCACCGGTGCCGCCCTGGTCATGCGCAGCAAGGCCAGAACCATCCACGCCCCACCCGACACCATCGATACCGTCGGCACCGGTGGCGACAACGCCGGCACCTTCAACATCTCGACCGCCGCCGCGCTGGTGGTGGCGGCCTGCGGGGTTCCGGTGGCCAAGCATGGCAACCGCGCCGCGTCCTCGAAATGCGGTGCCGCCGACGTGCTGGCCGAACTCGGGGTCAATCTCGACGCCGACATGGATCAGATCGCCACCGCCCTGACGGAAGCCGGGATGTGCTTTCTGTGGGCGCCGCGGCACCACGACGCCATGCGCAATGTCAGATCGGCGCGGACCGAGCTCGGCACCCGTACCATCTTTAACCTGTTGGGACCGCTGACCAACCCGGCCGGCGCCGCCTATCAGTTGGTCGGCGTGTACGACCGCAAGTGGATCGAGCCGCTGGCCCATGTGCTGAAGCGGCTGGGAACCAAGGCGGCCTGGGTCGTCCATGGCGCCGACGGCCTTGATGAGGTGACGACCACGGGCGTTACCTACGTCGCCCAGTTACGTGATGCCAAGGTCACAACCTTTGAGGTGACCCCCGCCGACGCCGGCCTGCCCCGCGCCAGACCCGAAGACCTGAGGGGTGGCGACGCCGCCACCAACGCCAAGGCGTTGCGGGAACTGCTGACCGGCGCCAAGGGCGCCTACCGCGATATCGTCCTGCTCAACAGCGCCGCAACCCTGCTGGTCGCGGGCAAGGTGAACGATCTCAAGGCGGGCGTCAGCCGCGCCGGCGCCGCCATTGACAATGGCGAAGCCAAGCGTGTTCTAACACGCCTGGTAATGGCCACCGGGTCACAGGCCCCACAGGCCCGTGGCACTGATGGCGATTCCGGCGACAACGACGCGCTTCCGGCAGCCTTGTCATGATAACTAAAGGTTTTAGAGGCCGCCGGGATCTTGACACGGCAAGGGTTCTGTCGCTTACTGCCCGGAAGAGGCGATGAATGGGCTTGCCGGTTCTATAGAGCGGCAGGGGTGGGGTGCCGGCAGTCGGGAGCCGCACCGTGAATCCGGCGGCGCCTGTGGGTCCGGTCGCGCCAGGACCGCAAGAAGCGGGGAGCCGAGTCGGGGCAGATGCTGGAAATCCTGGTGGCCGACGATCACAAATTGCTGCGCGAGGGTCTGAAGCCGTTCCTGCGCGAGCTGGCCGAACAGGTGACGATCCTGGAAGCCGCCAACTTCAGCGAAGCTCTTGATGTCGCGGCCAGGGCGCCGGCGTTGCGTCTGGTTCTGCTCGACCTGACCATGCCCGGCATGAACGGCATGAGCGGTATCGAAGCCTTGCATACCGAGCACCCGGACGTGCCGGTGGTCATCCTGTCCGGCGATTCCCGCCGCCAAACCGTTTCGGCTGCGCTTCATGCCGGAGCCTCCGGCTTCATTCCCAAGACTGTCAGCGGTTCTGCGATGGTTGACGCCCTGCGTCTGGTGCTGTCCGGCGAAACCTGGGTGCCGGCCAATGACGACGACGACCTTCCCGCCGCAACCCCGCCGCCGTCGCGCCTCGAAGGAATCAACGGACGCGATCGGGAAATTCTGGCGCTGGTGGTTGAGGGCCTGACCAACAAGGAAATCGGTCGCCGCATCGGGCTTCAGGAAGTTACCATCAAGGCCCACCTGCGCAGTCTTTACCGCCGCATCGGCGCCGCCAACCGCGCGCAGGCGGTTCGGATTACTTTGCAGAATCAGTAAAGGCCAGGGGCTTTGCCCCTGGACCCCACTGGGGCCGGCGACCCCAGACCCCGCTACTCTTGCCTATTCGACCAGTTCGGGAACCTTTTCCTCTTCCTGGTGGCGTGGCGGCGGTTCGGGATAGGTGAAGGCTGGCTTTTCGTTCCTGATCGTCACCACCACCGTACCGCCACGGGCGAGGCGACCGAACAGCAGTTCCTCGGCCAAGGGTTTCTTGATGTATTCCTGGATCACCCGGCCCAGCGGGCGGGCGCCAAACAACGGATCGTAGCCCTTACGGGCCAGCCACGCCCGCGCTTCGGTATCCAGCTCAATGCTGACGCCACGGTCGGTAAGTTGGGTTTCCAACTGGATGATGAATTTATCCACCACCATGGCGATCACTTCGGCGGAAAGCGCCGAAAACGGGATGATCGCGTCAAGGCGGTTGCGGAATTCCGGCGTAAACAGCTTTTCGATGGCCTCCATGTCGTCACCGACCCGAACGCTCCGCTCGAAACCGACGGCATGACGGGCCATGTCGGAGGCCCCGGCATTGGTGGTCATGACCAGGATGACATTGCGGAAATCCACCGACTTGCCGTTGTGATCGGTCAGCTTGCCGTGGTCCATCACCTGGAGCAGCACATTGAACAGATCCGGGTGAGCCTTCTCGATCTCGTCGAGCAGCAGCACCGCGTGTGGGTGCTGGTCGATGGCGTCGGTCAACAAGCCGCCCTGGTCAAAGCCGACATAGCCCGGCGGCGCGCCCAGCAGGCGCGAAACCGTGTGGCGCTCCATGTACTCCGACATGTCGAAGCGGATCAGTTCGATGGCCAGTGCCTTGGCCAGCTGGCGCGCCACCTCGGTCTTGCCGACCCCGGTCGGGCCGGCAAACAGATAGCAGCCGATGGGCTTTTCCGGCTCGCGCAGACCGGCCCGGGCCAGCTTGATCGCGGTGGCCAGCGCGGTGATCGCCTTGTCCTGGCCGTAGACCACGGTCTTGAGGTCACGCTCCAGGTTCAGCAGAACCTCGCGAT
Source organism: Caulobacteraceae bacterium (assembly GCA_003165275.1). Classification (GTDB taxonomy): domain Bacteria; phylum Pseudomonadota; class Alphaproteobacteria; order Caulobacterales; family Caulobacteraceae; genus Poindextera. Next base: position 9,867 of record PLSW01000143.1, on the reverse strand, counting down.
CATCCTTGCTGACGCTTTTCGGCGGAATCCGGGCAATTTTGGCCACCACCGCTTCCACGTCGCGGACCGAGATGACTTTCTTGCGCCGGCTTTCGGGCAACAGCATCTGCGCCGCCCCAACCTCGTCGATGATGTCGATGGCCTTATCGGGCAGCTTGCGATCGCCAATATAGCGTGCCGACAGTTCAACCGCCGACCTTATCGCCTCGTTAGTGTAGCGAACCCGGTGATACTCCTCGTAATACGGCTTGATACCGCGCAATATCTTGATCGCATCCTCGAGGGAGGGTTCGTTCACATCGATTTTCTGGAAACGCCGGACCAGCGCCCGGTCTTTCTCGAAATAGTTGCGATATTCCTTGTAGGTTGTGGAACCGATACACCGGATCGTGCCCGAGGCCAGTGCCGGCTTCAGCAGGTTGGAGGCGTCCATGGCCCCGCCCGATGTCGCCCCGGCGCCGATGACGGTGTGAATCTCGTCGATGAACAGGATTGCGCCCTCATGGCTCTCCAGTTCCGACAGCACCGCCTTCAGCCGCTCCTCGAAATCGCCGCGATAGCGGGTCCCCGCCAGCAGCGCCCCCATGTCCAGTGCAAAGATGGTGGCGTTGAGCAGAACGCCCGGCACCTCGCCGAACACGATACGCCGGGCCAGACCCTCGGCGATGGCGGTCTTGCCGACCCCGGGGTCGCCCACCAGCAGCGGGTTGTTCTTGGTGCGCCGGCACAGGATCTGGATGCAGCGCTCGACCTCGCTGGTGCGGCCGATCAGCGGATCGACCTTCCCCTGGCGGGCCTTGTCATTGAGGTTGACGCAATAGGCGTCGAGGGCCTCGCCGCCGGTTTTCGCAGCGGGCTTTTCCTCGGCGACCTCGTCGCTGGAGCCCTTGACCGCGCGCGGCTCGGAGGCCCCGGCCTTCTTGGCGATGCCGTGGGCGATGAAATTGACCGCGTCGTAGCGGGTCATCTCCTGCTCCTGCAGGAAATAGGCGGCGTGGCTTTCCCGCTCCGAGAAGATCGCCACCAGCACATTGGCGCCGGTGACGTCCTCACGGCCGGACGACTGCACGTGGATCACCGCCCGCTGGATCACCCGCTGGAAGCCGGCGGTGGGCTTGGCGTCCTCGCCGTCGTCGACGATGAGCGACGTGAGCTCGGTGTCGAGATAATTCACCAGGCTCTTCTTGAGCGCGACCATGTCGACGTCGCAGGCGTTCATCACGGCGGCGGCGTCCTGGTCGTCCAGGAGGGCGAGCAACAGGTGCTCAAGGGTGGCGTATTCGTGCTTGCGCTGGTTGGCGAAAGCGACGGCCCGGTGAAGGGATTCTTCGAGATTGCGCGAAAACGACGGCAAATGCGGCCTCTCAATCCTTTTCCATGGTGCACTGGAGCGGGTGCTGATGACGACGGGCCGTATCGATGACCTGAGCGACCTTGGTTTCAGCCACTTCGTAGGTGAACACGCCACAGACGCCGACGCCATGCTGATGAACATGCAGCATGATCTGGGTCGCATCATCGCGCGATTTGTTGAAAAACCGCTCAAGAACGTAGACCACGAATTCCATCGGCGTGTAGTCGTCGTTCAGAATCAGAACGCGGTACAGCGAAGGCTTTTGCGTTTTCGGCTTTGTCTGGGTGACAATCGCCGCGCCTACGCCATTTCCCGGATCACCTTGCTTGCGCTCGGCCATCGACGAACTCTCTCCATGTCGCACGGCGAACCGCGCGACCCTGATTAGATATGGAAACCACGGCCGTTTGGAAGGGCGCATTGCACCGACACGACGATTATGCCGCAGACGGTGGCAAGGACGCCTATCGACAGGGCGGGGCCGCCGGCCTCGTCGTTGCCGATAATCCTCACGATCGTGGTTGGGTTTCCCGGCCAGCACGACGGGCGGCCTGACCGGAACGGTTGCGTAGATGGGAAGGCGGCGGCGGTTTGGCTAGGGCTCGATGGGTTAAGCCGGAATCTGGGTTACGGCGGCCCGACGCCCCCTCAGNNCCGTTTCACGGTGGAGCAAAGCGTTAGATTGTCCTCCACCGCGTAGCGGGGGAGGTGGCGGCGCCAAGCGCTGACGGAGGGGGTGTCGGTCCGTCGCACCACGCCGGTTCCATCCAATCAAACGCCCCCTAACCCCGCCACGCCACGATCGCCCCGTGCGGGTGGGCCAGGGCCAGCAACCGGTCCTCGCCGCCGGGCCAGAGGGTCAGACGAACCTCCGTCATGCCGGCGGGCTGGCTCAGCGACGGCTCCATCCGCAGCCAGGCGAAGGGCCGGTCCTTGGCGGCCGCCCGGGCCCCGGCGGCGATGGTTTCGCGCAAGGCCTCGCGGACGTCGCTCGCCAGATACTGCCAGACCACGGAATGAAACAGCACGGTGGCGACCCCGGGCGCGGGGACCGCGCGACTTCCGGCCCAGACCGCCGCGTCGGCGCGTTCCAGCGAAGGCGGCGACCGGCCGGCGACAGCGATGGCGGCGCGCAGATTGGCCAGCCGCTCGGCTTGGTCGGGCCAGACATAGGCCTGCAGCCGCAGCGCCTGTTCCGGATCGCTCACGTCGATGGGGTTCTGGTCGCATCCCGCCCGTTCGGCCACGACGACCTCGGCCGCCAACGGCGGGGTCCCACCGGTCCACCCGGACGAGAACAGCACCGGCGAGGCCTCGTCACCCCATTCCCACCCGCCGTCAAAGGCGTAGCGGTAGAGGTTCCAGTTCTGATTGAGCCCCGCGCTGGAACCGATCTCCAGACATCGGAGCGGCAGGCCGGTCTCGGCCGCGATGGTCAGAAACCCGCCGACCAGGGCCTTGGACCGCGAGACCTCGTTGGTCTGCGGCGGCGAGGCCACGAAGCGTGTCAGGCGCTCGCGATGGTCGGAAACGACGCTGGGGACGACGCGCGCCAGCGCCGGCCGCTCAGCGCCGTCGGTCGCCGACGGATAAAGGGCGGCGAGCGCCGGCGTGGCGCCGCTCAGGACGAGGTAGTGAAGGCCGCCGAGGAGGCGCAGGGGACCGGCGTCGGCGGTGATCCGGGCGGCGTCAAGGCCCGCCCAGGGCGCGGCCAGACCCGCGCAGGGACCGCCCTGCCCCACGTCGTCGGCGATCACGTCGAGGACGGCGCCGGAGAAGGGCGAACCGAAGGCGTCGCAGAGGCGCGCCTGGAACCGGGCGGCCTCGGTATAGGCGGTAAGATCAGCGCTCATGGTCCCAGCCTAGCGGCGACGGCGCCGGCGCATAGCTTGAATGAGCGCATCAATCGGCGCCGAAAACACAAACGCCCCCCGGGACATGGTCCCGGGGGGCGCTACGCCAAGCTAAGCTACTGGGGGGATGGACCGAGCCGTTCAGCGAGCGGCTTGGAACTTTTCGACCGCGGCGGTGACGCGGGCGTTGAGCGGGGTCAGGGTTTCCTTGACCGAGGCGGCGACGGTTTCCGACGCGCGGTTCATTTCCGCCATATAGGTTTCCATGGCCGACTTGGCCCAGGCGGTCTGCAACTCGACGGCTTCCTGGATGCTGCGCGCGCTGGTGAGCGAGCGGGCGGCGGCGACATTGGCCTCGGCGGCGGACTTGGTGAAGGCGATCGCCTGGGCGCCCAGGGTCTCGGCGCCCTTGGTGGCGGCGGTCACGGAGGCGACGACGGCTTCAAGGTTGTGCTTGGACTGGGCGTTGACCTCGTTGAGGGCGGTCAGCGACTTGTCGACCGCGTCCTTGAAGGCTTGCGAGCCGGCGGCGGTGAACTTTTCGGAAGTGGCTTTGAGGGTCTCGGCGGCGATGGCCATGGGTAGGCTCCTGTCGAACGGATGGGGAGGGGGACGCCCGTGCGAGGCGAACTTATGCCGCAGTCGCTCGTCCGCGTCAATGATTTTTTGTGCACTGCACAATGAACGATGCGCGCCTTGTGCGACGCACCATCCTTAACCCTGGGTGCGACATTATCTTCGCTCACCAGTTGTTTACTTGGGAGAAAGGTGGCGTTCGTCATGATAGGATGTGTTCAGGCGGCACTGGGTCGCCCTATTTCGACGAGCGCCAGCCCATGTACGAGCCCGCCCGCCGCCTGATTTTGGCGTTGTGTTTAACCCTAGCCGCCGGCCTCGGCGTGGCCGCGCCGGCGATGGCGCAGCCCGCCGGCACATCCGAGAGCAAATACGCCGCCATCGTCGTCGACGCCGCCACCGGCGAAGTGCTCTACGCCAAGAACGCCGACGCCCAGCGGCATCCGGCCTCGATCACCAAGATCATGACCCTCTATCTGACCTTCGAAGCCCTTGCGAACGGCAGGCTGCGCCTTGATGAACAGATTTCAGTCTCCAGCCACGCCGCAGCCCAGGCGCCCACAAAACTGGGCATCCACGCTGGCGGAATGGTGTCGGTGGACGACGCCATGCGCGCCATCGCCGTCAAGTCCGCCAACGACATGGCCGTGGCCCTCGCCGAAAAGCTCGGCGGCAGCGAGAGCAATTTCGCGTCCCTGATGACGGTCCGCGCCCAGGAACTGGGCATGATCAATACCCACTACGCGAACGCCTCCGGCCTGCCCGACGCCCGGCAGATCTCCAGCGCCCGGGATATCGCCATCCTCTCCCGCGCCGTGATGCGCGACTATCCGCAGTATTATGGTTACTTCAGCCTGCACCAGTTCATCTATCACGGCGAAGTGATGACCAATCATAACGGCCTGCTCGGCAAGATGCCCGGGGTCGATGGATTGAAGACCGGCTTCGTCAACGCCTCCGGCTTCAACCTCGCCGCTTCGGCGGTGCGGGATAATCACCGGCTGATCGCGGTCATGCTCGGCGGCAACACCTCCAGCGCCCGCGACCGGCATGTGGAGTCGCTGCTGGAGACCGGCTTCGACATCGTTCATCGCCGGGCCATGGGCGAGAAGATCCTCGTCGCCCAGAACCTGTTCGAGGCGCCCCCCGAAGGCGGCCCGGTTGAGCACACCGACAACGAGGTCGGCATGGGCGATCCCGCCGCCAAGGCGCCGATCGTGCTGACCAACGCCGAATTGGCCAGCCTGCACGCCGCCGAGGGCCCGGTCACCGGCCCCGCCGCCACCATCAAGCCCGCCAATCCCGCCTCCGAACAGGCGCCCCCTGAACTGATCCGGGTGAAGACCGAGGCCGGTGAACACGCCAAGGGCCGCCACGAGCGCGGCGACTGGCTGGTGCAGGTCGGCGCCTACAAGCGCAAGGCCCAGGCCACCGCTCAGATCGCCGCCCTGAACCGCCGCTTTGGCGACCAGCTCGACCAGGGCCGCGGCGAGATCGAGGCCGCCGGCCACGGCTACTTCCGCGCCCGCTTCGTCGGCCTGACCGCCAGCGCCGCCCACAACGCCTGCGCCGCCCTGCACCATCATCGCCTGACCTGCGAGGCGATGGGACCGAGCTAGGGCAGGTTGGGTGTAGTCGGAATCGCCGGTACGGCTGGCCGACGCCCCCTCAGTCAGCTTCGCTGACAGCTCCCCCGTTTCACGGTGGAGCATAGCGAATTCTTGTCCTCCACCGCGTAGCGGGGGAGGTGGCCCGGAGCGAAGCGTAGGGTCGGAGGGGGCGTCGGTCCGCCGCACGGCCGCGGCGCCATCGAATTGCAACCAGCCCTTCCCCGCCCGCTAAACCAGCACTCCCTGCCGGTCCACCAGCGTCGCCTGGATCGCGGCCAAGCCCGCCTGCAGGTCCGCCAGGGCCTCGACCAGAGCCGCCGCCGACGGCCCGTCCACCATCGTCCGCAGCAGTTCCGACTGGCCGATCAGCCGCTCGTCCACCGCGATCAGCCGTGACAGGGTCTCGGCCTCCTGCCGGAACCGCAGGGACATCATATCCTGCTCGGGCGCCGGCAGGGCGTGCAGCCGCGCCTCGATGGCGACGATGTCCCTAGCGAAGCGTTCAAGCGCCTGCGCGGTCGCCATGGCGGCCGGGTCGGGAAACGGGCGCCCGCGGGTCGGCGGCGGCAGCGACTCCCGCCGGAACGTCGCCTCCGCGGCCTGAACGCTCGCCGCCGCCAGGCCGAGCAGCCAGGCGGCCTTGGCGCAGACCAGCTGATCGTCGGCGCGAAGCTGGTTTTCCCGGCGGTAGAAGTTGTAGCCCCACCCCAGGAACAGGGTGTTGGCGATCTGCCGCAGCGCGCCGGCGTCGTAGAAGGCGTTGGCCAAGCCGGCTTCCCCTAGAGACCGGTTTCCGCGCCGACGTTGTAGATCGGGCTGGGCTGGCCGCCGATGTTGAACGGCAGGCCGCAGGCCGCATTGGGGGCCGAGACCAGGCCCTTTTCGGCCATCCGCAGCGCCAGATAGTAGCGCACCGCCTCAAGTGGGGTCAGGCCGATCGCCTGCAGCGAGATCAGCTCGCGCATGCGCTCGTCCTTGGGCATGATCAAGACCTTCAGGTCGTTGAGCATGATGCCGAAGGTCTTCAGGAACTCGGTCAGGTGGCCCTTCACCGATTCGCGGATCTCGGTGATGTGCTCGTTGATGTTCTCCATCTTGGTCACCTGGACGATCTGGTTGATCGCCTGCTCGATGGCCGGGCCCGCGTAGTCGGCGACCTCCTTGGTGTCGATCTCCGCCCCGTTGAACGGCAGGTGGGTGATCAGGTCCAGCGCCGCCTCCTTGGTGTCGACGTGGATGTAGTAGTCGACCTGATAGGCCATCTCGGCCATCTCGGCGCTGGTGGCCACCCCCTGGCTGCGCACCAGCAGCTTGGAGCGGTTGATGTAGATAACCTCGAACACCCAGGGCGAGGCGCCGCCGAAGAAGCCCTGGGCGATGGAGCCGACCAGGGGCTTGTCGGGGGTGGTCAGGGCGTACTGGCCGGTCTCGTAGACGTTGAGCACCGCGCCGCGCGACTTCAGCACGCAGAAGTGGTTGCTCTCCACCGTCAGCAGCGAGCCGGAGACGATGCTCTCGTCGGCGATCTTCACCGCCAGGCTCTTGGTGCCGAGCATGTCGGTCCCGTCGCGCTGAAGGGACGTGATGACCTGACGGGTGATCGCCATGCGGGTGCTCCTGGGCAAAGGCTAAGGTTGTTCTTCCTTAGCTGACCCCGCAGCGGGTTTCACGCGACAATTGCAAGGCGGGGCGACCTATCTCGTCGCGCGTCCCCTACCCCTTCAGCAATCGGTCCCGCGCGGCGTTCAGCTGCGCCGCAAGGCCGTCGGTGCCGCCGCGATCGGGGTGGGCGACCTGGATCAGGCGGGCGTAGGCGGCCTGGATCTCGGCGGTGGTCGCGCCCGCGGCGACGCCCAGGGTGGCGCGGGCCTCACCCTCGCTCATCCTGTCGCCGGTCGGCGCTGGCCTCGCGGGGCGTGGCCAGCGGGCGGAATAGGTAAGCCATACGCCGATCAGCACCAGCAGGATCGCCTTGCCCCAGCCGCCGCGCACACCCACGAAGGCGGCGGCGGCGAAGACGCCGATGGCCAGCAGCCCCGCCGCGGCGCGCCAGTTGGCCAGGTTGGCGAGGCGCTTTCGCCCCGCGCCCCACCAGAGCAGGGCCAGAGCCAGAATGCCGACGATCAGATAGCTCATCGCCGCTGCGCGGGCGGGCTCAGGATGCGGCCCGCACGGGCTCGGCGGCGCCGCTCAACCCCAGGGCCTGGATCAGCGAGCGCAGCTCCTGACGCGCCGCCACATGGCTCAGCGACACCGGCACCGGCCGCACAGTCGAGGAGATGTCGGCGATGGTCAGGCCGAAGGGAAACAGTTCACGATAGATCACCCGGTCGCGCAGGCCCGGGCCCATGCGGAAACCGACCCGGCGCGCCAGGGCGGTCATCCGGTCCTCCACCCGCTTGCGATTGCGGGCCTCGGTGGTGGCCAGGCGGTTGCGGAGCACGATCCAGTCGATGGACGAGCCGCGGGTCGAAGCCTTGACCTTTCGCGCCTCCCAGACCGTTTCGGAATAGAGGCTGGGCTTGACCAGATCGAGGGTCACCGGGTCGACCAGTCCCAGCATGTCGAAGTCGACGAAGCTGTCGTTCATCGGCGTGACGATCAGGTCGGCGCGGCCGTGGGCGGCGCGGGAGAAGGGCGTATCGCCGCCGGGGGTGTCGATGATGACGTAGTCCGCCTCCGCCAGCAGTTGCTGCAGGGTGGCGTCGAGCAGAGCGGCGGCCTCGGCGGCGTCCAGGCTCACCAGCTTGGCGGCGTCGGAACCCAGGGGGCAGTCGATGGGCATGGGCAGCTCGGCGCCGGAGGAGGCGCACCAGGTCCGCCGGCTGGCGACGAAGTGGGCCAGGGAGCGCTGGCGAAGGTCGAGGTCGATGATCGCCACCTTGGCGCCGGCATGCAGCAGCGCCGTGGTCAGGTGGATGGCGATCGTGGACTTGCCCGCCCCCCCCTTCTCGTTTCCGACGACGATAACCCGCGCTGACGACACACTGTTCTCCCACCGAGACCTCGCTCGGCAGTCCACCAGACACCCGGCTTCGCCCGCGCGTCAATGCGCCCCCCCGTCGATGAGGGCTCGTTTTCCACAGCCCATTTCGTTATCCCGTGGCCGCCCCAAGCCGTGTCTGGGCCCGCAGCCAATGGAGCGACCATGCGCCACACCTCCGCCATCGTCCGCTCCGTCGCCGAATTGCGCGCTCAGGTCGCCGCCTGGCGCGGCGCGAATCAGCGGATCGCCCTGGTTCCCACCATGGGCGCCCTGCACGAGGGCCATCTGTCCCTGGTCCGCCTGGGCCGAGAGCGGGCCGACCGGGTGGTGACCAGCCTCTTCGTCAACCCGACCCAGTTCGCCCCGAACGAGGACTTCGACGCCTATCCGCGTAACGAGGCTGGGGACGCGGCCCTGCTGGGCGCCGAGGGCTGCGACCTGATCTTCGCCCCCTCGGTGGAGGCCATGTACGCCCCCGGCCACGCGACGACGGTGACCGTCGCCGGGGTGAGCGAGCCCATGGACGGCGCGGCGCGGCCGCACCATTTCGCGGGGGTGGCCACGGTGGTGACCAAGCTGCTGATCCAATGCCTGCCGGACGTGGCGATCTTCGGGGAAAAGGACTTCCAACAGTTGCAGGTTATCCGCCGCCTGACCCTCGACCTCGACCTGCCGGTGGAGATCCTCGGCGCCCCCATCCGCCGGGACGCGGACGGCCTGGCCCTCTCCTCCCGCAACGCCTACTTGACCGCCGCGGAGCGGCCGATCGCCGGCCGACTGAACGTGATCCTGGCCGAGGCGGCGGCCGCCCTGCGCGGCGGCGCGGCGGTGGCCCAGGTTGAGGCCCAGGGGATGGCCGCGGTGAAGGCCGCGGGCTTCCAGAGCGTCGACTATTTCGACGTCCGTGATCCGGACACCCTCGCCGCCCTGCCCCGCGGTCCCCTAACCGGCCCGGCGCGGGTGTTCGTCGCCGCAAGGCTGGGGCGGACGCGGCTGATCGACAACATGGCCGCCTAGCCATCCCCGAAGGCCCGGCGAGATTTGGATCGCAGCACAACCCGGCTGGGATGGCCGCGCCCCGCCGCAGGCCTTATGAAGGGCGCCAACCTACAAGGAACGGGCGGCATGAGCGCGGGCGACGGCGAAGACTTCGTCTATGACGAGGCCACGGGCGAGTGGATCAGCGCCGCCCAGGCCGCGGCGGGCGCCGATACAGCCGTGCAGGTCGAGGTCCGCGATTCCGTCGGCAACCGCCTCGCCGACGGCGACGCGGTGACCCTGATCAAGGACCTGAAGGTCAAGGGCGCGGGCCAGGTGCTCAAGCGCGGCACGGTGATCCGGTCGATCCGGCTGACCGGCGATCCGCAGGAAATCGACTGCCGGCACGACTCCATCAAGGGCCTCGTCCTGCGGGCTGAGTTCGTGAAGAAGAGCTAGGGCCGCATTGGGGTTAGTCTGAACCGGGGTTGCGGCGGACCGACGCCCCCT
>PLSW01000220.1 GCA_003165275.1 Caulobacteraceae bacterium | reverse complement strand
GGCCATGGCGGCGGCGGGATTGGCGACGGGAGCGGCGGCGGGCGGGGCCGCGGCCGGCCGGGCCGGCACGGCGAAGCCGGGGGCGATCATCGGCAGCATCTGCGCCACCGGGCCCATGCCCATCAGGGCGCCGTTGTTCAGCACCAGCACCTTGTCCAGATGCACCAGGGACGACGGCCGGTGGGCGATCATCAGCACGGTGACGCCCCGGGCCTTCAGCTTGCCGATCAGGGCCTGCAGGGCGCCCTCGCCTTCCCCGTCGAGGTTGGCGTTGGGCTCGTCCAACACCACCAGCTTGGGGTCGCCGAACACGGCGCGGGCGAGGCCGATGCGCTGGNNGCACGAGCAGGAACGGATCGCCATAAAGCGCGCGGGCGAGGCCGATGCGCTGGCGCTGGCCGCCGCTGAGGGTGGCGCCGGTGGCGCCGATGTGGGTGTCGTAGCCGGCGGGCAGGCGCAGGATCAGCTCATGGGCGCCGGCGAGCTGGGCGGCGGCGACGATGGCGGCGGGGCCGGCGTCGCGGAAGCGGGCGATGTTCTCGCGGATGGTGCCGTCGAACAGCTCCACGTCCTGCGGCAGATAGCCCACCGCCTGGCCGAAGCTCTCCCGGTCCCAGGTATAGGCGTCGCCCCCGTCCAGGCGCACGACGCCGTTGGAGGGGCGGATGGCGCCCACCACCAGCCGCGCCAGGGTGGACTTGCCCGCCGCGCTGGCGCCCACGACGCCGAGGGACTCCCCCGGCTCCAGGGCGAAGGTGAGGTTCATCACCGCCGGCGCCCGGGCGCCATTGGGCACATAGGTCAGGTTCTCGACGCTCAGCCGGCCCTCCGGGTGCGGCAGGGCCATGGCCGACATCCGGTCGGGGACGGCGAAGGCGCTCTCCACCCGGCGCAGGGACGCCACCCCCACCACCAGCTGGCGCCATACCCCGACCACCTGGTCGATGGGCGCCAGGGCGCGGCTGGTGAGCAGGGAGCAGGCGAAGAGGGCGCCGGCGGTGAGCTTCTGGTCCACCACCAGCCAGGCGCCGGCGGCGAAGATGGCGATCTGCAGCCCCATGCGCACGAACTTGATCAGGCTGCCCACCTGGGAATTGCGCGTGCTGGCCAGGGACTGCTGGTGCATCAGCCCGGCGCGAAGCCCGCGCCAGCCGCCGAGGATCGCCGGCAGCATGCCCATGGCCTGCACCACCTCGGCGTTGCGGATCACCGCCTCGGTGAGGCCGTAGCTGGCCTCGCCGGAGCGGGCCGAGTCCGACAACGGCCGGGCGACCACGGCCTGGTTGAGCAGGGCCAGGCCGATCAGCACCGCCGCCCCCACCAGGGCGATCAGCCCCAGCAGCGGGTGCAGCATGCCGCAGGCGATGATGAACAGGGGCGCCCAGGGCAGGTCCAGCAACGCCAGGGCCCCGCCGCCGGTGAGGGTGGTGCGCAAGGTGTCCAGGTCGCGCAGGGCCTGGCCCTGCCCCTGGCCGCCGCCGCCGCTGCGCACCGCCGCCTCCACCAGCCGCGAGAACAGGGGCGCCGACAGGGCCGCGTCCAGCCGGCAGCCGATGGCCACCAGCAATTGCGCGCGCACGTCCTCGAGCACGCCCCCCACGGCGAAGGCGGTCAGGGCCGCCAGGCTGATCAGCGCCAGGGTCGCCCCCGAGCCGCTGGACAGGACCCGGTTATAGAGCTGGATGGTGAACACCGGCATGGCCAGGGTCAGCACGTTCAGCGCCAGGCTGAACCCCACCGTCGCCCAGATCGCCGACCGCGAGCCCGCAAGGCCGACTTTCAGCAGGGGCGGGATCGAAAAGGCCATGCGCGGTCGGACACACCTGAAAACGGACGTGGGCGCGCGATTCGAGACGCACCCCTCCCCGGGGGACGGTTGGGGGGGAATCATTGAAACAGGGTTAATGGGGGTTAACGGGTGGGGGATGCGGGCGAAGCGTCGCAGGGGCCAGGTCCGCGCTATTGACAGAGCATGAATTTGAACTAAGTTTTATAGACTAAGTTTATCCGGACACGCCCATGCGCACCGTCAATATTCACGAGGCCAAGACCCAGCTGTCGCGGCTGATCGATCAGGCGGTCAAGGGCGAGTCGTTCGTCATCGCCAAGGCCGGCAAGCCTCTGGTCAAGGTGACCGCCCTGACCGCTCCTGAACCCGCCCAGGTTCGGCGACGCGGTTTCATGGCCGGCCAGATCGCCGTGCCGGCCGACTTCGACCGCATGGGCGAGGCGGAGATCGAGCAGCTATTCGGCGCGGGCGGGTGAAACTGCTTCTCGACACCCAGCTGCTGCTCTGGGCCGCCGGGTCGGACGTCGTTTCATCGGCCGGGCTTTCGGCGCTAGCCGCCGCGCTGATCGATGATCCGGCCAACGAGCTGGTGTTCAGCGCGGCGAGCATCTGGGAAGTGGCCATCAAATCGGGCCTGGGACGCCCGGACTTCCGCGCCGACCCCCGGCTGCTGCGCCGGGGCCTGCTGGACAACGGCTATCTGGACCTGCCGATCACCAGCGCCCACTCACTGGTCGTCGCCGACCTGCCGCCCCTGCACAAGGACCCCTTCGACCGCATTCTCATCGCCCAGGCCCTGGTCGAGGGGATCACCCTGTTGACCGCCGACGCGGTGGTGGCGGGGTATCCGGGGCCGGTGCGGAGGGTTTAGGGGCCTGGTGCTCTTGCCCCCGCAGACCGCGTTGTTTCAGCAAGGGGCGGGATCGAGGAGCCCAAGCGCCCAACCCCCAAAATCGCCGGCCTCACGCGATCGGCGGCCCGCGATCTTTCTCATCACTAGGCTCCGGCGCAACGTCCGGGACCCGCGCCAGAAACGCCTTCAGATCGGCGGGACGCGCGTCGCCGGCGCGGAGCCTGAAGAAGGCCGCGGCGGTCTCCACCGCCCCGACCTTCTGCGCCACCGCCGCGGCAATCCACTGGTTCAACGACACGCCGTCCTCCTTGGCCAGACGCGTGGCCGCCGCCTTGACCGACAGTGGCAGCTTCAGGGAGTAGGTCGCCTTGCTCATGATATGGGCTCCCGAAGGGCTTCGTTGGGTTGGGCGGCGCACGACTCCCGCGACGAAACGTGAACGATTGTGGACTTCTTAAGCCGACGACACTACATATCCGATAAATGGACTGGAGTTTTTCGGTCGGCGCTGGGCTCTCGGTTTTGCCGAGGGCCTTTCTGCTATCAGGGGAATGACTTCAGGCCGCCATTGATGAGCTTCGGACGCAGCACTTCGAAGGCGCGGTTTTCCTGCAGCGGCCGTAGCACCTTGAGTCCGATCGGCCGGGCCATGAGGTCCGCCAACTGAAGTCCGGACGAATTGCTCCTCTTGTCGACGAACACCGGTTCCCATTCCAGAGCCAGGAAGTCCGGCTTCTTATAGCCCCAGTTGGCCTGGTTGGCGGAGATCCGCCTGAAATAGAGCTCTAGCTCAGCGTCTTCCCTTTTGCCTCGGCTCTCAAAGATGACGTGCACGCGTCGACCCGCTTGGCCCAGTTGGCGCAGTCTGGCCAACAGCTTTTCCATGCAAAAATGGAGAGCGATCTCGTAGGGACTCCAGGGATCGGCATACTTCCGCGAGAGCCGAACCTTGTCGATCACGGCGGCGATCACGTCAATCTCGGCGTCCGCCACAAGGGTGTTGACGCGATCCAAGAACGCATTGCGCGCGGCCGGGTCGACTTGCAGAAACGCGAAATCCTTCTGTTGCCGGCGAATGTCGCGCTCGTGGAGAATGAGTTGGTCGTGTCCCACGAAGTCGAACTTGAGCCGTTGCAGGCGCGGAACAATCTTCTCGGCGTAGTCCGTCTTCGCGACCAGCACGCAGTTGAGGACGAACACCGGAAAGGTCGGGTCAGGCCCCTCCAGCACCGGTGATCCGCTCTCGTCGGCAAAGGCGATGTAGTCTGAGAAGGGCATGCTTTTGTCACGCCGCCCGGCGCGCGCTGAGCCTGGCCCCGCGAAGCGCGGTCACCCGGCCGGTCCCTTCGCCGTCCGTTCCTGATTAAGCGCGAACAGCCGCGCCAGCACCTCCTCGTCGCTCAGGTCCGCCGGCCAGCCGTAGGCGGCGGCGACGGCGGCGTCGAGGCGGGCGTGGGCCATGGCCAGCCAGGCGGGGCGCTGGTTGTAGAGGTTGGTCAGGGTGCGGGTCTTCAGTTCCTTCGCGGCGGCCTCGTCCCTGGGCAGGACGCGGTCGGGGTAGCCGGGAACCACCTCCGGCTGGGTGACCACCAGGTCGGCGGGATTGAGCCAGGCCTCGCGCAGCCGGTTCAGCTCGGCGGCGGCCTCGGCGATCGTGATTGCGCGGGGGTCGGCGGCGTAGTCGGCGGCGGGGATGTTGGGGGTCAGGCCTTCGGGGAAGGGGAAGGTCTCGAAGGTGGTGGATGGGGTGTAGCGGGGATCGTTGCCTACACCGAGAGAGGTCCCCATCCGCAGGGACCAGAGTTCGTGTAACCGCGAGTGGAGGATACCGAAGGTGGTGTCATCGTCACGGGCGATCCCAACAACAGCGCTATCGGGAAGAAGTCCTGGTGTACGCCAAACCGTGCCTATCCGGTTAACACAGACACCCACTAGATGTAGTGTGCACCCACTGGCCGGAATATAGCTGGGCATAGGTCG
>PLSW01000051.1:12472-24901 GCA_003165275.1 Caulobacteraceae bacterium | reverse complement strand
CGTCAACCGGATAGGCACGCAACGACCTTATTTCCACTCTCACTAAGCCAAATGACGGCTGGTCGATCCAGAAACATCTTTGCAAACACTTCAACGACTGCTTGAGAAATGATCGAACTCGGACCTGGCGCGAGTTGCCGTGTCTCGCCGCTCGGGAAGGTGACCATCACGCCGGAAGCGTTGCCCGCAGCCCCGGACAACATGATCGACACTCGCGCGAGCGCGCTCCGGCTTAGGTGTTTCGCCTGGAATGCGGCAATGGCCAGCCCCAGCGCCTCGCCGTTTAGGCCTGGGTCGAACAAGGTTGCAAAATCCGCCTTCAGGGCATAACGCGGCCGGCCCGACGTCGTCGGGAGATCTTCGCGCCTCAACACCGCACCGATGGCGACAAGCCCATCTTGCAAGGTCTCGTCTCGGATGGGTTCCCGCGTATTGTCGGCGTACCACCGCGTGCCGGGGACGTGGACTTTCTTCTTCAGGATATTGGCTGCATAAGCGCGCCGCTCTGCATCTTCTGGCTTTGCGGCCTGCTCGATCGTCATGCGGTATACATGAACCGGCCCAAGGTAAATTCCTGCCCCCTCGACAGCGCCGATATAAAGGGCCGCGAATACCGTGCTGGCCGACAATTCGCGCACGCAGTACGTCCGATTCGGCGTACCCTCGGGGAATATCAAGGGCAGCCGTTCTGCAACAATTTCGCGGGTCGCGTAGCAGGGAAGGTCGTTCAAAGGGCGGTTCCGGTGTAGAGCCTTGTGCATTCGGCCTCAATGCATTCGCGTTTCCCACCGCATTCAACGAGGCGCCTCAAGCCGTCTAGCGCTTCCGGCGCAGGAAGAGGCAAAGTCTCAAGTTCGTATGCCGATACGGCGACACTTCCGCTAACACAACGAAAAACACGGTCCGCCGCCGCGCTATTCAAGAACGCTGCAAGTACATCAGGCGAAATCACCGGATTTGCAACAATTGGTTTGATCATATTCAAGTGATTTTCGATTACGACTGATCCACCGTGCGCCTTAAGAAAGTCTGCCGGCAAGCAAGCTGCGATCAGCCGGCGAGCCTGTTCCTTGGCCGTCGTCCGCTGAAGCAATACACATGGCGTATTGACGGTAAGCCAGCCGTCTCCATGGCGCAATTCAAAATATGGCGCATGATTCTTCTTTTCCGCGCGAAAAATGAACTGTCCATCCGCCGTCACAGCCTCAGCCCATATCAGCGGCCGGCGGCCGCTGCCGGAGCTATAGACTAACTGATCCTTGAACCGGTTCCAAACCAGTGGACCGGTGCTGACGCCATAACCCCAATCGGCAAGACGGTTCTCCATATGAGCTAGCCGCGCGACAAGTGAGGCCTCTATTGCCGTCCTCGGAAGCAGCCACGGCTGCGAGGGGTCGCTCGGGAGCGAAATCGAGCCGGAATCCCGAATGGAAATCGTTAACTCGTCAATTGGCGTGACTTCATGCACCGTCGCAAGACCGCGCGGAGCCCCACATCGGTAGGTCGCAAGCAGGGTTTCCTGGAGCGCGTCATCGAACACCCCCTTGCGAACGGCCACGAAATCAATGGTGGCGGGAGGGGCCTCACTCGCCAGCAACGCCCGCAAGTTCTTGAAATAGTGTCCGGCGAGAAAACTTGTCGGCGTAACATAGGCGACAACGCCATCCGGCTTGGCATGTCGTAACGCTAGGTCGGTGAAGAGACCGTAAAGGTTGGCATGGCCGTAAAGACTACGTTTAAATCGCGCTCGCTCGGCCTGATCGAGGCGAACACGTCCATATGGTGGATTTCCAATCACTAAATCAAAGCGCTCATGGGGTAGCGCGCGTTGGAGGCTGTCGCAAACGGCGATGACGACCGGAAGTTTGCGGCCCCCGTTTCGTGAGAGCGGCAGTACGACCGCATCGAGCGAAACCTGCGAAAGCCAAGCGGCGAAGGGATCAATCTCGTAGCCCCGGAGCCGATTACCGATATTTTCTAGCAGAATCGCTGGGCTGCAGCCCGGCAACGAATTCATTATCCGCCGGGCTACTGGTGTTAGGAAGGCGCCGCCGCCGCAAGCCGGATCCAACACGCGCGCACACCTCCAATCAACGCCGGCGACAGTCGCTTGGTCGATCAGTCGGGAGGTCAGGCTGGGCGGCGTATAATAGATGCCAAACTCGCTGCGATGCTCTGGCGGCAGCATTCGTGTGTAAGCCAGCCCGATTTCATAGGCTGCGCGCTCAGGCCCAAGGATTGCCGCCGACTGGCCAATGCGCTCGGCAAGTTCGACCAGCGAGCGAGGAACATCGACCAGGTCTTGCGCCTGCGGAGGCGACCTCAAACGCTGTGGGTTTTGATCGCCCGCCGTAAGCGTCCGCCACCATGCGGAGACTAAACAAACGCCGAAAGCACGGGCCAGCGTGACGCGCTCACCATATGGGAGCGCCGCGGCGATTACAGCTTCCTGAGTCCATCCGTCGCCGAGCAGGCCTGTGGACGCAGCGCCCGTATCGGGGCGCTGAGCGCGTCTGGCAATTGTCACCTATCACCCCGAACTTTAGTCCAAAAGAATGTGATCATCGTACCGTGCGACCAGAACATTTCAAGAACAATTCGAGGCCCCAGATCCACCCCCTTTGCCAGACCATACGGAAGATGATTCGCGCCCAACCATTCAAACTGTTTGTCGCGCTCTGGCCTGCCAAGCTGATAGAGCAGCCAGTAACGAGGGACATCCCGACGAGGAACTGGCCGCCCGGGAATCACGCCTGCCCTCCATACAAATGCGGCGCGGGTCGCCCCGCGCCGCACTCGCCCCACTTGTGGGCGTCGCCCGGCTAGATCGAACCGGTCTTGATCCGGAAAGTCAGGCCGAAGAAGCGCGGCGGGGCCGGGAACATCATGTAGTTGTTCGCCGCCGGCACGGATGACGGCACCGGGGCGCTGAGGGTCTGCAGGACTCCGTCATAGGCGGTCAGCTTGTAGCGCACGTCGAAGAGGTTGCTCGCCCAGGCTTCCAGGGACCAACGGTGGTTGTCCGGCGAGATGCCGATCCGGCCATTGAAGATCGAATAGCCGGTCTGCCACTTGTTGGGATCGTGGTCGGAGCCGGTATTGTAGCCGGAGGAATACTTGCCATCGAGGGCGAAGGAGCCGACGAGGCCGTCGTTGATCTCATGTTCGTAGGAGACCCCCGCCGTCACCGACCAGAGGGGCGCGAAGGAGAGATTCGACCCCGGCAGACGATACAGCGGATTGGTTGCTGCGCCGAGGGCTGACCGGTTGGCGCTGCTGTTGGGGTAGTAGGTGTCGGCGTAGACGACGCCGGCGTTCAACACCAGGCCGTGGTGAGGCGTGAAGTAGGTTTCGAACTCGGCCCCGCGGGTGACCGCATCG
Source organism: Caulobacteraceae bacterium (assembly GCA_003165275.1). GTDB lineage: Bacteria > Pseudomonadota > Alphaproteobacteria > Caulobacterales > Caulobacteraceae > Poindextera. The sequence continues at coordinate 21,520 of PLSW01000051.1, read as the reverse complement.
GGGATGGTGTCCTCGACGAATTCCGTACCGGTGAAGGCGTTGAGCTGGAAGTTCTTGTAGATCTGGTAGAAGCCCGCGCCGTTCACCGACAGACGGCGATCCCACCACTGGGTCTTGGCCCCGATCTCATAGGCGTCCACCCATTCGGCCGGGAAGTCGGTCTTGGTGTCGGGGGCGAGGGAGGTGTTCGCCACCGGGGTGGGAACACCCGTATACGGGAGCGTCACCTCGGCCAGGTTGTAGCCGCCGACGAGGTTGCCCCGCGAATAGGAGGCGTAGGTCATGGCCGCGTCGCTGAACTTGTATTGGAGCTTGGCCGTGCCGGTCCACGCAGGCTCAGTCAGCGACTGGTGGGTGTGGCCCAGGGCCGCGAACGCCGGGTTGATCAGGCAGGGCACGCCCGCCGCGGACTTGGGAATCCCCTGGTAGGCCGAGAACGGCGCCCCACCCGTCGCGATCTGGCAGAATCCGACGGTGTCATTGTTGCTGTAGGTGGTTGCCAGGCTCTTGCTTTCGGAGGTGAAGCGAAGGCCGCCGATGATCGAGAACTTGTCGGTGACCTTGAACTCGTCCTGCGTGTAGACGGACTCCGAGTGTTCGGTCTGATGCCAATGGTCGTCGGTGCCTTCGCCGGGGACGTAGGCGGCCGCCGGCAGCAGGCTGGACAGGGCGTGCAGATAGTCGCCCAGGTCGGCGCCGAACAGCAGGGCGGTCTCCTGGTAGAGGTCCTCGTGGTCGAAGAAGGCGCCCACCTGCCAGTCCAGCGCCCCGGCCTCGCCGCTGTAGCGGAGTTCTTCGGAGAGCTGCTTGAACTCGGTGGAGTTGTGGCTGGCCGGCGAGTCAAGAAGGTCGGCGCCGGTCACGTCGGTGTCGCCGCCGGCGTGGTCCTTCCAGTCTCGATAGGCGCTGATCGAGACCAGCTTGGCGCCATTAAACCACGGGGTGGTCCAGTGGGCCTCGCCGGATATCCCGGCCTCGGTGATGTGCTCGATAAGCGGCGAACTCAGGTCCGCCTGGGGCAGGTGCGGATTCGGACTGGCGGGGCTGGAGCCGGGGTAGACGGCGTTCAGGATCGTGGTCGGCAGTCCCGCCGCATATTCCACGGCGACGCAGCAGTGGTCGTCGCGCTTGGTGTAGTCGGCAATGAAGTTGACATCGAAATTGGTGTTGGGCGTGAACAAGAGCTGGTCACGGGTGGTGAACATGTGCTCGTCGTTCATGTGGGTCGGACCTGAATAGGCCGGGCCGTTGTAGCCCGGGCTCGCGGTCACCGGGACCCAGCCGTCGCGCTGGCGATCGGCGATGTAGAATCGGCCCGCGACCTTGTCGTCCACGATCGGGCCAGTGACCGCCACCGATCCGCCGTAGCCGTCGTAGTTCTGGACCGTGACTTCGCCCTGGGCGCCGAACTTGAATTGGGGCCGTTTAGTCTCGATCTGGATGACGCCGCCGACGGTATTCTTGCCGAACAGGGTGCCCTGCGGCCCCTTCAGCACCTCGACGTCGGCCAATTCGCCCAGGTCGTTGAAACCAACCCCGTTGCGCGGGCGGTAGACGTTGTCGATGTAGATGCCGACCCCGTCCTCGAGGCCGGAGTTGTCGGCCACGGTGCCGATGCCGCGGATGCGGACGGTGGTGGTGGCCTCTGTGCCGTTGGTGGTGGCGCTCAGTCCGGGGGTCAGCAGGGTCAGGTCGCGCACGTCCTGGACGCCGGCGTCCTGCAGCTGCTTGGCGTTCAGCACGGTGACGACCACCGGCACGTCCTGCAGTCGCTGCTCGCGCTTCTGCGCGGTCACCACGACCTGGTCCTGGGTGTTGTTCGGCGCCGCCTGCGCCGTGCCCGCCAAGCCGACGACAAGCGCCGCGCCGCACAGCAATATCGATTTATTGACCATGGTTTCTTCCTCCCTCTGCCGATGATCGACGTCCTCCCGCGCCGTTGCATTGACGGCGTGGGTTGTTTGATCTCGTTGCTGGGCGCGTCCCGTTATCGAGATCGCGTCTGGCGTTCTTCCCTTAGGGCAAGCATCCGCCGAATTCGGCGGAATGGCAAAGCCAGGCGTAGGACCGCGGGACAGATGGCCCGCCTTCGTTGCACAAACGACACATTCGCGCCCGGCTGCGTCGATAGACGGGGGCGCGCCCCTATTGCGCTTCCACCGGCAGGCCGGCGCATCGCTCGGGCGATCGCTGCGGATTGCAGACGGTGACCGCCCCGCCCGGCAGCCGCACCTGATAGGGGCCGAACCGGGGCTCCGGATGGCGATAGTCGGTGGAGACATATTGCGCGCCGGAAAGAAGGGCCGCGTCCCGGCGACGGACGTCGTCGGCCCGCGCCTCCACCGTGTCGGCGTCGGCGCGGGTGCGCACCAGGAAGCCGGCCCTGACGTCGGCGACGATTCGCGGCGCGTCCGCTCCCTCGTTCAGGGTCAGGTAGGCCGCCGCCGGGGAGGCCTCGTCGGTGTTGATGAACACCATCCGCCCTTCCAGCGATCGACGGGCGCCGCGGTAGACGGCGACCTTGGCGGGATCCTCGTCCAGGGCGAACAGCACCTTGCCGCGGGATGCGCCGAGGCTCGGCCAGGCCCCGTGCAGCACCGCCGCCCGCAGGGTCGGCCAGCGGCCCTGGACGAGGTCGGGGGTGATCACCTCGTCGGGGGTGAAGACCGAGCGGATTTCCGCATCCAAGGCGTCGTAGGCGGCGGCGTCGAATTTCAGCGCCGCAGGGCCGCCGGGCACGGGTGAGGCGTCGTCCTTGGCGTTCATGGTGATCAGGATCGGGGTGTGGTCCAGATGCGCCCGCGACCAGTCGCGGATCTCGGTCAGGCACTGGATGAAGGTCGGACAGTTGGAGCGGAAGTCCACATCCTGGATGTGCAGGACCTTGTAGCCCGGCAGGCTCATGGCGGCGACGTAGGCGGGGTCCACCGGCTCCCCAGCCATGGTCGGCCCGAGCGGGTGGGCGTAGCGGCCGCCCTGCGGGTCGTAGACCACGTCCAGTTCCAACCCCCGGGCCCCGTCGTCCAGTTGCGCGGTCAAGGCGGGGTGGTGGTAGTCGATGCTCGGCGCGGCCTTGGGCGCGGCCTTGGAGATCATCGCGAACAGCTTGGGGGTGATCGCCTGCTTGTAGCTGTTGTGGGTGCCGACCGTCATCAGGTCGTTGAGGCGCAGGTTGCGGTCCATCCACGCCCGCGCGCAGCCCGGCCCGGCGTGGGCGGCGTCGACGGCGTGGAGGCGGCAGGGGCCAGCCGCGCCGGCGGACGGCGCGGCGGCGGTCAACGCCAGGACGGCGATCGTCAGGAGCATCGGGCGCATGAGGGGCCTCGTCGAGCCGCGCCCGGACACGGCGCGGCGGGACCTTATCGAGAATTCGCCGGGCCGCCGAATCCGCGCGCCACCACGCGCTTGACGCGGATGCGCCCAAATACCACTCTGCCGCTAAAGCCGCGCTTGCAGGCGGGTGCGACGCCCGGGAGACCCGGCATGAAGCGTATCGTCACCCTATCGGTCGCCGCAGCGATCGCCCTCTCGGTTGGCGGCTTGGCGGGCCGAGCAACGGCGCAATCTCCGGCGCGGGCCCCGTCGCTGGCCGTCACCTTGGGCTTCATCCGCGACAAGATCGCTGAACAGGGACGGCTCGCCTACGCCAGCACCACACGGGATTCCGCCAACGGCCAGACGTGGGACAACCAGTTCACTGTCGAGGCCAGCAACGCCGCCCGCGACGACGGCGACTGCAGCGTCGGCTTCCACTGGCGCTCCACGGTGGACGGCAAGCCGGCCCAGGACCTGGACGTCCACATCCCGTTCAAGATCGTCACCAGCGTGTCCATCTCCAGCATGGACGACGACGTCGCCCGACTGAACGCCGGCGGCGGCCACTCTGGCTGGGTCACGCAGATTCGCCCTCCGATCTGGGTGCTCCTGCTCCACAGGAGTGACGGCCACACCAACACCGTCGACTTCGCCGACCGCGACATGGCCGAACGTGTGGCCAAGGCGATGCGGCATGCCGCTGACCTTTGCGGCGGCGCCGCGAGCCTGCCGTTCTAGCTCGGCGGCAGTCGCCCCGTTGCGCGACCGCTGTGTGCGTGTGCAACCCGCTGGCCGGCGCCCCGTCGGAGGAGAGGGTTTGGACGATCCCCCCCGGCTGTTCACGCCCGGTACGGCCTCGACGTATTTAGGCACCGCGCCTGCAACTATTTCTAAGTGAGATGCTGTCATGGTGCCTTGTCAGCAGACGGGTCATCCATGTGTTTTCGGAGTTTCTTGGCCGCGGCGCTTTGCGTCGCGCTCGGGTTGGGCGTCCCGGCCCTGGCCGGCGCGGCCGCGCCGGGCGCGTCGACCGCCTGGTCCCCCGAGGTCGTCGCCCGCCAGATCGAGCGTAGCGCCGACACCACCAGCTTCGCCCAACTTGAGGACTTCGGCCGCGCGGCCCTGCATCGCACCGGCCGCGCCCGGCTCGACCGCCTGAACCATGTGGCCTGGCTGTTCCTCAACCAGTCGGAATTCGCCAAGTTCAACTATTGGAACGGCCTGATGAAGGCTCAGGCCGCCCGCGATCACGACGCCCGCTACATCGAGATCGGCGCCCTGAACGACCTGCGCAGCCGTTATGACAACGGCGACGCCGCCGCTGGCGAGGCGATCAAGCGCCGGGCGGACGCGCCGCAGGACTGGTACGCCCGCGCCCACGCCAAGGCCACCGCCGGCTATGTGCTGATCACCCAGAACGAGGTCGGCGCCGCCCTTCGGGTGCTCTACGCCGCCGACGAGGAGATCCCCTTGGCCGACCCCTGGGCCGGCAAGGCCCACGCCGACGTTTGGGAATCCCTGGGTCTCGGGCTGATGAGCCTGCACGATCTCAGCGGCGCCGCCGACGCCTTCGGCCGCCAGCAGTTCCTCTACGCCCCCGCCGACTATCCGCGTCCGGATTTCGACGGGCTCTACAACATGGCGCAGCTCGCCGCGGAGCTCGGCAAGCAGGACCTGGCCGCGCGGCTTGTGGCCGCGCACCATCGTCTGGCTGTGCGCTCCGATCTGAAGGGGCTTGCGGTCTGGGACGCCTATCTCTGCGGTTACGCCGCCGAGTCCCGCCGGGACTCCGCCGCCGCCATCCAGTGCCTGGCGCCCCTGGGTGAAAGCCTGGGCGAGGCGGCCTTCCTGGCCCCCAAGATCCTGCCCGTCCGCGCCATCGCCCGCGCCCGGCTGGGCCAGACCGCCGCCGCCGAGCGGGACCTGACCGCCCTCGAAAAGCTGCATGCCTCAAAGACCTTCGGCGAGGCCAAGTTCGTGCGCCTGCCCGAAGTGATCGCCGCGGTGCGCCGGGCGCAAGGCCACGACCGCGAGGCCTACGACCTCTTGGCCGACTACAACCACGATCACAACATCGCCAGCGCCCAGGGCTACGCCGCCGGCATCAGCCAGCTGACCCAGGAGATGCAGAAGCAGCTCGGCGCCCGCCGCGAACAGCTGCGCACCGCCGAACGCAACGCCCTGCTGCAGCAACAGGTGATCCACGCCCAGTACCTGGCCGGCGCCGTCGGCTTCATCCTGGCCATCGCCGTGTTCGCCCTGCTGATCTGGCAGGCGCGGGCCGCCAAGGCGCTGCGCCGCGCGCGCCAGAGCGCCGAGGCCGCCAATCGCGCCAAGAGCGAATTCCTGGCCAATATGAGCCATGAGATCCGCACCCCCCTGAACGGGGTGGTCGGTGTGGCCGACATGCTGGCCAAGGCCGACCTGAAGCCCAAGGAGCGGGAGATGGTCGAGATCATCCGCTCGTCTGGCGACACCCTGCAGCGGCTGTTGTCGGACGTTCTGGATCTGGCCCGCATCGAATCCGGCAAGATCACCATCGAGACGGCGCCCTTCCACCTGGGCGACATGGTCCGGGGCGTCGCCAACCTGTCCCAGCTGCGCTGCGACGAAAAGGGCGTGGCCCTGATCGTGCGCGTGGCGCCGGAGCTGGACGGGGCGGTCCTCGGCGACGTGGTGAGAGTGCGCCAGGTGATCGGCAACTTCATCTCCAACGCCGTGAAGTTCACCGAACGGGGCGCCATCGAGCTGACGGTGGAAGCCACCCACCAGGGCCTGGTTCGTTTCATGGTGGCGGACACCGGCGTGGGGTTCGATCCGGCCAACAAGGCCCTGGTGATGGGCCGCTTCCAGCAGGCCGACAACACCATCACCCGGCGCTTCGGGGGCACCGGCCTGGGCCTGGCCATCTCCACTGAGCTCGCCCAACTGATGGGCGGTTCGGTGGACTGCGACGCCGTCCTCGGCGAAGGCGCGCGCTTCTGGCTGGAGCTGCCCCTGCCCCCGGCCGAGCTGGAGGTCGAGACCGCGGACGCAGAGGCCGCAGAAACCTCCGACGCGCGCCTGCGCATCCTGGCCGCCGACGACCACCCCACCAACCGGCGGGTGCTGGAGCTGATGCTGGGGGATGTGGCCGAGCTGGTGAGCGTGGAAAACGGCCAGGACGCCCTGGACGCCCTCGCCGCGGGGCCCGCCTTCGACCTGGTGCTGATGGACATGCAGATGCCNNGCCGGTGATGGACGGCCTGACCGCCGTTCGGGAGATTCGCCGCGGCGAGCTGGCCGCCCTGAGCGCCGGCGCCATGCCGGCCCGCCTGCCGATCATCATGCTCACCGCCAACGCCATGAGCGAACATGTGGTCGACGCCCTGGCCGCCGGGGCGGACCTGCATCTGGGCAAACCCTTCACCGCCGAAGCTCTGTTCGAGGCGATCAGGGAGGCGATGGCGGCCGGGGAGCGCGGCCGGGAAGAAGCGGCGTAGGCCAAGCTGCTGGCCCGCGGCGACGTGTAGCGGCGACGTTGGCGTTCCGAAGCGGCCGGCCTATGCTGGCCGGACCGAACCGCCACGGAGCGCCGCCATGGACGCCAAGAGCGACGAACCCACCCCGTCCCTCACCCCCGCCGCCGAACTCGCCCGGCGCGGGCCCGTGCGGTTTCCAGGCGAGAGCGCGGCGTATCGCGCCGCGCGCACGGCCCTGCTGGCGGAGGAGATCGAGCTGCGGCGGCATATCGAGCGGGTGGCCGCCCAACGGCGGGCGCTGCCCCCCGGCGGGCCGGTGACCGGCGAATTCAGGTTCGATGGACCGGACGGGCCGACCGATCTGGCGGGCCTATTCGGGGACAAGGAGACGCTGGCGGTCTACAGCCTGATGTTCGGGCCGGAGCGGGCGCGCCCCTGCCCGATGTGCACGGCGCTGCTGGGGCCCCTCGACGGCAACGCCGCCGACATTGGCCAGCGAATCGCCCTCGCGGTCGTGGCCCGCTCCCCCCGCGAACGCCTGGTCGCCTTCGGGCGTGAGCGCGGTTGGCGATCCTTGCGCCTCTACGCCGATCTCAACGACGCCTATTCTCGGGCCTATTTCGGCCTGCTGCCCGACGGCTCGGAGGTTCCGGCCTTCAACATCTTCACCCGCCGGGACGGGATCATCCGCCACTTCTGGTCCGGCGAGATGACCGGCGACAGCACCGACCCCGGCCAGGACCCCCGCGGCGCCCCGGACCTGACGCCCCTGTGGAACGTCCTCGACATGACGCCGGAGGGACGCGGTACGGACTGGTATCCGAAGCTGGACTACGGGGCGTAGCGGCGCCTGGCCGGCGCGGCGGCCGCGGCCGCGGGGGGGGCAGCCAACGGGCCCAAGTCCGACTCCTCGGACAGGCGGACGGTTCGTCGTCGCCGCCGCGCGGATTGGAGCTCGCCGAGCGATTCAGCTCTTCCAGGTATTGCGATCGGCTACGCGAGATATTGAACGCCGCCGCATAGATTGAATCGGGCCCGCCCGCGACGTGCGTGGCGTTTTGACGCAGCGCCGATGCTGCCTATTCCCGACTCGCGTAGGGAATTATTTACGGCTGTAACGTCATTTGTTGACCATGATTTTCTCTCGTTTCGGGGGTGCGGATTCTCACCGGAACAGCAAGAAAATCACAGACTCCTTAGCGCCAAGATCGTTTTGTAGAAAACGCATGGAACTTATACAGTAAATCCAGGCAGAAAGACTTACCGCCACCCTCCCCGCGCGCCCTCATAAACAGCCGAAACGTAACCGCTAGGATCGAAATTCCGGATATGACGTTCGTGAACAACTGGAAAATTTCCCGCAAATTAATGGCCGCCTTCGCAGTGATCATCGCCTGCCTGTGCGCGATGACCGCAGTCGTGTTGGCAAATCTGGCGACGATCCAGACGAACGTCGGCAACGCTGAACATTCCAGCGAAGTGTTGGGCAAGATCAATAGCTCCATTGCGTCCACCCAGCTGGTGATGGCGAGCGGCGGCGTCGCCATCCTCATCCTATCGTGCGCGCTGGCATGGCTCCTCAGTCGGACAATCGCCAAGCCGGTCCACGACATGGCCGAGGCGATGAAGGCCCTCGCCGCCGGCGATCATTCGGTCGCCGTTCCGGCCGTCGGTCGCAAGGATGAGGTCGGCGAGATGGCCGACTCGGTGATGACCTTCAAGGAGGCTGCGGTTGCGAAGGTGCGCCTTGAGGCCGAGACTGCGGAGCATCGCCGACAGGTCGAGTCCGAACGCGGACGCAGCGAATCGGATCGCGAAGCGGCGGCCCAAAGCCAGGCGGCAGTGGTCAAATCCCTCGCGACCGGCCTTGAGCGCCTGTCGGAGGGCGACCTGGCCTACCGCCTGAGCAACCCCTTCCCGGCGGACTACGAGCAGCTGCGCGCGGACTTCAACGCCGCCATGACCACGCTCGATGACACGATGAGCCGGGTGGCGACCAACACCAGCGGCATCAGCAACGGCTCGGACGAGATCGCCCAGGCCTCGGATGACCTGTCCCGGCGCACCGAGCAGCAGGCGGCCAGCCTGGAAGAGACCGCCGCCGCCCTCGACGAGATCACCGCCACCGTCAAGAAGACCGCCTCCAGCGCCAAGCAGGCGAGCACTGCGGTCACCGAGGCCAAGGGCGAGGCCGAACACTCCGGCGTCGTTGTGGCCGAGGCCGTGCAGGCCATGGGCCAGATCGAGAAGTCCTCGCAGCAGATCAGCCAGA
>PLSW01000051.1:10882-12431 GCA_003165275.1 Caulobacteraceae bacterium | reverse complement strand
AGCAGGTCAGCCAGGGCGTCGGCCTCGTCGGCGAGACCGGCAAGGCCCTGCGCGCGATCGTGACCAAGGTGGCCGAGATCGACGCCCTGGTCTCCGAGATCGCCGCCTCCGCCCAGGAACAGGCCACCGGCCTCAACGAGGTCAACACCGCCGTCAACCAGATGGACCAGGTGGTGCAGCAGAACGCGGCCATGGTCGAACAGGCCACCGCCGCCACCCATTCGCTCAAGGGCGAGACCGAGGAGCTGGCCCGGCTGGTCGGCGGCTTCAAGGTCGGCGCCGCGCGGACTCAGGCCCGTTCCGCGCCCCAGGCCGTGTCGCGGGCTCCCGCCGCCCAAACCAGACCAGCGCCGTCGCCCGCCCGGGCGATGGTGCGCAAACTGGCCGTCAACTTCGGAGGCGGCTCTGCCGCCCCCTCGGGCGACGGTTGGGAAGAATTCTGAGTAACCGGAACGATTTATGTGTTCGAGCGGCCATCCCGTCGCCTCGCAACCTTGGACTGAAGACCGCATCATGAACGCCGCCAACAACGCTACTCATCCAGAGCAATCGGCTGAAAAAGCGATGATCGAGCGCCTGAGCTTCATTAAGCTCGGGAGCGAGGCCCAGGCGGCCTTGCGCTCGGTCAAACCCATTGTGATGGCGGAACTGCCCAACGCGCTCGACGCATTCTACAAGCAGGTCAACGCCTTCCCTGAGCCCGCGGCCCTGTTCTCCGGCGCCGGCCACATCAACTCCGCCAAGTGCCGGCAATCCGAGCATTGGGACCTCATCTCCAGCGGCAAGTTCGACCGCTCCTACGCCCGAGCCGTCACGGCCGTCGGTGAAACCCATGCCCGAATCGGACTGGAGCCCCGTTGGTACATCGGCGGCTACGCCATCATGCTCGAGGCCTTGGCCGGCGCGGTAATCGAGGCGCGGTGGCCCAAGGGGATGTTCGCCGGCGGTCGCGCGTCCGCCAAGCAGGTTTCCGCCGAGGTCGGCGCGGTCATCAAGGCCGCCCTCCTGGATATGGATCTGGCGATCTCGGTCTATCTTGAGGCCGGGCGACGCGCGCAGGACGATGCGGCGGCGGCCGACAACGCCGCCGCCGCGGATCGCACGGCCGTCATCGCCTCACTTAGCGAGGGCATGACGAGTTTGGCCGACGGGGATCTTCAGTTTCGCATGCTGAACGACTTTCCCCCGCAATTCGTCAAGCTTCGTGATGATTTCAACGCCGCTATGGATCAGCTCGAAGAGGTGATGTCCAACGTCGCCGAAAACGCCAGCGGCATCAGCAACGGCTCGGACGAGATCGCCCGGGCCTCCGACGACCTTTCGCGGCGCACCGAGCAGCAGGCGGCCAGCCTGGAAGAGACCGCGGCCGCCCTCGACGAGATCACCGCCACCGTCAAGAAGACCGCCTCCAGCGCCAAGCAGGCCAGCACTGCGGTCACCGAGGCCAAGGGCGAGGCCGAGCACTCCGGCGTCGTGGTCGCCGAAGCAGTCCAGGCCATGGGCCAGATCGAAAAGTCCTCGCAACAGATCAGCCAGATCATCGGCGTGA
>PLSW01000051.1:0-10792 GCA_003165275.1 Caulobacteraceae bacterium | reverse complement strand
AGCAGGTCAGCCAGGGCGTCGGCCTGGTCGGCGAAACCGGCAAGGCTCTCCGCGCGATCGTGACCAAGGTGATCGAAATCGACGCCCTGGTCTCCGAGATCGCCGCCTCCGCCCAGGAACAGGCCACCGGCCTCAACGAGGTCAACACCGCCGTGAATCAGATGGACCAGGTGGTGCAGCAGAACGCGGCCATGGTTGAAGAGGCCACCGCCGCCACCCATTCGCTGAAGGGCGAGACCGAGCAGTTGGCGCAGTTGATCGGCCGCTTCAAGGTCGGCTCCTCGTCCCCTGCGCCTTACGCCGCCAAGGCGACACCCGTCCACCGCGCCCGACCCGCGCCATCACCCGCCCGACCCATGGTCCGCAAGCTCGCCGCTAACGCCGGCGGGCGCGCCGCGCCTGCCGCCGACGGCTGGGAGGAGTTCTAAGCATGAGCCACACGCTCAATCTGCCACCGGTCCTCGACCTGAACGCCGCCGCGCCTTTGCGGCTGTCGCTCCTGGAAAAGCGAGGCCAGTCCGTGACCCTGGACGCGGGAAGCGTCCAGCGGGTCGGCGGTCTGTGCCTTCAGGTGCTGCTCTCGAGCGCCCGCACCTGGGGCGACGACGGCCACACGTTCGAAATCACGCCGCGCTCGGCGGCCTTTGACGAAGCCTTGGCGCTCTTCGGCGCCAGCGGCCGTTTTGACGACCAGAATCTGGGGGGAAATTGATCATGCGCGTCCTGGCCGTGGATGACTCGAGAACGATGCGCGACATGCTGCGCATGGCCCTGATGAAGGGCGGCTTCAACGTCGTAACCGCCGTCGACGGCGAGGACGGCCTTGAGGTGCTCAGCGCGAACGGCGCTGATGTCATCATCACCGACATCAACATGCCCAAGCTCGACGGCTTCGGCTTCATCGAGCGGGTTCGTGAAAACGACGCCTACCGCGGCACGCCGATCCTGGTGCTGACCACGGAAAGCGACCCGGAAAAGAAGGATCGCGCACGCCGGGCGGGCGCGACCGGCTGGATCGTCAAACCCTTCAATCCGGACAAGCTGATCGATGCGATCCGGCGCGTGGCGGCCTGACGACCATGGACGAATTCGAAGAAATCAAGATCACCTTCTTTCAGGAATGCGACGAGCTTCTCGGCGATCTTGAAACGGGGTTGCTGACCCTGGAGAGCGGCGGCGGCGATACCGAAACCGTCAACGCCGTCTTCCGCGCGGTCCATTCGGTCAAGGGGGGCGCGGGCGCCTTCGGTCTTGAGGCCCTGGTCCGCTACGCGCACGTGTTTGAGACCCTGATGGATGGGGTACGGGCGGGAAACATGACGTCGACGCCGGAACTGGTGCGCGTCCTGCTGCGCGCCGCCGACGTCCTCGCCGACCAGGTGACCGCCGCCCGCACCGGCGGCGAAGCCGACGAAGCCGCCACGGCCGCGATGGTCGCCGAGCTGGAGAGTTGGATCCGCGGCGAAGGCGCCGCCGCTGAAGGCGACGCGACCCCGGCCCCGGTCCAGGCCGCGGCGCCCGCCCCTTCGCCCGCCGAGGATGAGACCGGGTTCAGCTTTAAGCCGATGATCGTCAGCCTGGAGGAGTCCAAACCCCTGGCGGCCCCGGCCCCGCCAGCCTGGATCGTCGCCTTTACCCCGTCGTCCAGGCTCTACGCCAAGGCCAATGAGGCCGGGCTGTTGCTGCGCGAGCTGGGGCGGATTGGCCCCATCGAGACCACCCTGGACGATAGCAATATTCCAACCCTGGACGTCCTCGACCCCGAGGGCGCCTATCTGTCGTGGACCGTGCGCCTGACTGCGGATGTCGCGGAAAGCGACGTGCGGGAGGTGTTCGAATTCGTCGATGGCGACTGCGACATCGACGTGTCCCAGGAGCAGCCCGCCGAGGCGGCGCCCGCCGACGGCGGCGTGGACATCGCCGCGCTGATGGCGCTGGCCAAGGCCGCCCCTGTCTCCGAACCCACCCTCGCCGCCCCCGTCCAGAATCTTCCAGCGGCGCCCCTCCCCGCCTCCCCTGTCGTCGCTCCGGCGGCCAAGGCTGCGCCCCCCACGCCGCAGAAGGCCGCCGCCGAGCCAGCCGCCGCCGCCCAGTCCACCATTCGGGTGGATCCGGAACGGATCGACAGGCTGATCGACCTCGTGGGCGAGCTGGTCATCAACCAGGCCATGCTGGCCCAACGGGTGACGGCGCACGGATTTGCGCCCTCCTCCGACGTCATGATGGGCCTCGACGAGCTCGAGCACCTGACGCGCGGCATCCAGGATAGCGTGATGGCCATCCGCGCCCAGCCGGTGAAGTCCGTCTTCCAGCGGATGCCGCGCCTGGTTCGGGAAGTCGCCGGCCAGACCCGCAAGCAGGTCCATCTGGTGATGGACGGCGAGGGCACCGAGGTCGACAAGACGGTGATCNNGTGCGCCAGATCGCCATCGACAAGGGGCTGATCGCCCCCGACGCGCAGCTGAGCGACGAAGAAACTGACAATCTGATCTTCCTCCCCGGCTTCTCCACGGCCAGCCAGGTCTCCGACATCTCCGGACGCGGCGTCGGCATGGACGTGGTTCGCCGAAGCGTCCAGGCGCTGGGCGGACGGATCTCGATCACCTCTCGGCCGGGGGAAGGCTCGACCTTCACCCTCAGCCTGCCCCTGACCCTAGCGGTGCTGGACGGCATGGTGGTCGATGTGGCCGGCCATACCTTGGTGGTGCCGCTCACCGCCATCGTCGAAAGCCTGCGTCCGAAACGCGGCGACGTGCGGCCCCTGGGTCCGGACGGCGCCGTCCTGGCGGTGCGGGACGCCTATGTGCGGCTGGTGGATATCGGCTGCGCCCTCGGCTTCCGCGCGACCTCGATCTCGCCGAGCGAAGGCGTCGTGCTGCTCGTCGAGACCGAAGACGGCAGCCGCTCGGCCCTGGTCGCCGACGGTATCCACGGCCAGCGGCAAGTCGTCATCAAGTCCCTCGAAGCCAACTACCGTCAGGTGGAAGGCATTGCGGCCGCGACTATCCTCGGTGACGGCCGCGTCGCCCTGATCGTCGATGTCGACGCCCTGGTTGCGGTTCGCCGCGACCGGCCGCGCCCCGCCGAAACCATTCCCTACGCTGCGGAGTAGATCATGAACGAGACCTTTTATCAGAACACGTCTGACCGCCGCGAGCTGATCACGTTCTGCATCGGCGAGCAGGAGTTCGCGGTCGACATCATGTCGGTGCGCGAGATTCGCGGCTGGAGTCCCGCCACCCCCCTGCCCCAGACGCCAGACTACATGCGCGGCGTCATCAACCTTCGCGGGGCGGTGCTGCCGATCATGGACCTGGCCGCGCGCCTGGGCCTGTCGATCAACGAGATCTCGGCCCGCTCGGTCATCGTGGTGGTCAATGTCGGCGAGCGCCAGGTCGGCCTGCTGGTCGACGCCGTCTCCGACATCCTGACCATCAGCCCTGACGCGATCCAGCCGCCGCCGGACATCGCCTGCGACCGGGTTCGCTCTTTCGTCAAAGGCCTGATCTCCGTCGAAGGCCGGATGATCAGCGAGATCGCCCTGGAACACCTCCTGCCCGAGCTTGAGACCCTCGCGGCATGAGTGCTGCCCTCGCCCGATCGATTGCAGACGACAACTCCCTGGTGGACGGGGAGTTCGCGTTCACGCGCGAGAACTTCACCCGGATCGCCGCGCTTCTGCATGCGCAGGCGGGCATCACGCTTTCGGAGTCCAAGACCACCCTGGTCTACTCCCGCCTCGCCAAGCGGGTCCGTACCCTTGGGCTGAAGAACTTCGACGAATACTGCAATCTTCTCGCGGCGCCGGAGAGCGACGAGGAGCGCGGCCGGATGCTGAACGCGCTGACCACCAACCTCACGCGTTTCTATCGCGAGCCGCACCATTTCGACCACCTGCGCGACAATGTGCTGGCGCCGATGGTCGACAAGATCCGCTCCGGCGCGCGGCTGCGGATCTGGTCCGCGGGCTGTTCCACCGGCCAGGAGCCGTTCTCGATCGCCTTGACAATCCTCTCCCTCATCCCCGAGGCGGCGAACCTCGACGTCAAGATCCTGGCGACGGACATCGACACCAATGTGATCGCCCAGGGTCAGGCCGCCAGCTACGCCGAGGACCTGGTCGAACCCATTCCCGCGGCCCAGCGCGCCAAATGGCTGGAGCGGGACACAGAACTGGGCCAGTGGCGGCTGACCGCCGCGCCCCGCGCCCTGGTCGCCTTCAAGCCGCTCAACCTGATGCAGGACTGGCCGATCAAGGGCCCGTTCCAGGCGATCTTCTGCCGAAACGTCGTCATCTATTTCGACGAGCCGACCCAGGAACGCATCTGGACCAAGTTCGAACCGCTGCTGGAGCGAACGGGTCGGCTCTACATCGGCCACTCCGAGCGTCTCGGCGCCATCAGCGACCGGTTCGTCAGCGACGGGCTGACCGTCTACCGTCCGATCGGCCAACAACGGGCCACGAGAACCGTATCATGAACCCCATCCGTGTCATCGTCGTCGACGACTCCGCCACAATGCGCAGCCTGATTAGCGCCAGCCTGAGGCAGGACCCTCAGATCGAGGTCGTCGGCATGGCCGGCGATCCCTTGGAAGCGCGCGAGGCGATCAAGGCGCTCAATCCGGATGTGATCACCCTGGACATCGAGATGCCGAACATGAACGGCCTCGAGTTCCTGGAGAAGATCATGCGCCTGCGGCCGATGCCGGTGGTGATGGTCTCCACCCTCACCCAGGCCGGCGCCGACGCCACCCTGCGCGCCCTCGAACTCGGCGCGGTCGACTGCGTCGCCAAGCCCACCAGCATGGTCGGCGCCTCCCAGGGGCTGTCCGACCTCGCCACCCGGGTGAAGAACGCCGCCCGGGCGAGGGTGCGCTCGCACAATGGTGCCGCCAAGGTCGCCGTCGCCCCCCGGGACTATATCCCCTCCGGCCATATGGTCGCGATCGGCTCGTCCACGGGCGGGGTCGAGGCCCTGCTGGCGGTCCTGTCCCACTACCCGGCGAACTGCCCGCCCACGGTGATCACCCAGCACATGCCGGCCACCTTCACCAAGAGCTTCGCGGCGCGCCTGGATCGCGCCACCGAGGCCCACGTGACCGAGGCCTACGACGGCGCGCCCCTGGAATGCGGCAAGGTCTACCTCGCCCCCGGCGGCGAGACCCATCTCGAGGTCGTGCGCCAGGGCGGGCTGCGTTGTCGGCTGCAGCGCGAAGAGCCGGTCAACGGCCACCGTCCCTCGGTGGACGTGCTGTTCAATTCAGTCTCGACCGCCGCCGGGCGCGCCGCGGTCGGGGTCATCCTGACCGGGATGGGCCGCGACGGCGCCCAGGGCCTGAAGCAGATGCGCACCCAGGGCGCCCGGACCCTCGGCCAGGACGAGGCCAGCTGCGTGGTCTACGGCATGCCCCGCTCGGCGTTCGAAGCCGGCGGGGTCGAAACCCAGGCGCCGATAGAAGCGATCGGCCCCATGATCTTGAAATTTACCGAGAAGAGACCCTCCTGATGCCCGCCGCCGCCGCCATCCACACACTCATCGTTGATGACCAGCAGACGATGCGGTCGTTGATCCGTACCGGCCTGCAACAGATCGGCATCACCTCCACGCGCGAAGCGCCAGACGGGGAAGCCGCCCTGCGCGAAATCGTTACGCGTCCGGCGAACCTGGTCATTTCCGACTTCAACATGCCCGTCCTCGACGGTCTGGGACTGCTCAGGGCCATCCGCGCCTACGAGCCGACCCGCAACACCGCCTTCATCATGCTGACCGGCCGCGCCGACAAGGATCTTGTCCAGCGCGCGGCGCAGTTCGGCGTGAACAACTTCCTGGTCAAACCCTTCACCGTCTTCACCCTCCGGGAGAAGATCGAGGAAGTCTTCGGGGCCCTCACATGATCGCAGTCCCGGACCCAGCGGCAGCCGTCACCACGCGCAAGCACCACGTCATCCAAGGCGAGCATGCGGTCTCCAACGAGCCCGGCCTGCTGTTCACCACCGTGCTGGGCAGTTGCGTCTCCGCGTGCCTTCACGACCCGGAGCGGCGGGTCGGCGGCATGAACCACTTTCTGCTGGCCAACGGCGCCGACGGCGAGCGGGTGACCGAAGACCTCATGCGGTACGGCGCCTATGCGATGGAAGTGCTGATCAACGACCTGATGCAGCGCGGCGCCAGGCGCGAGTGCCTGGAAGCCAAGATTTTCGGCGGCGCCAAGATGATCGACGGCCTGCACGACGTCGGCGCGGCCAACGCGGTCTTCGCCCGCCGCTTCCTGGCCGACGAAGGCATTCCGATCATCTCCGCCAGCCTTGGCGGCCGGCAGGCGCGGCGGGTTGAATTCTGGCCGGCCACCGGTCGGGCGCGGCAACGCGAAGTCGAGTCGGCAACACCCCTGCGTGAAGTTCGCCAGCCCGCGGTCGCGATCGGCAACGACGTTGAGTTTTTCTAGGAGCCGGCGCGACATGTCCCAACCGCTGACCAAGACCACGACCAAGACCAAGGACGAACCGGACGACGTTCGGATGCAGGATCTGCTGCACCGGATGGCGCGGGAAATGCGCATCGGCGCGGCCATCGCCGACGACTGCCAGGACGCCATCAGCGAGGATGCGCACCTGGAGATCGACGCCATCACCGCCATGCGCCTGCAGGGCCTGGATCTGCTCAGCCAGCAGCTGATCGAACTCGGCCGGCTGCTCGATCGGCTTGCGGCTGACGCCGCCGCCACGACGGCGCCCGGCGCCGCCTTCGACGACATCAATCTCTCCGACCTCAAGCAACGCTTGGTGGGCCTCAATCTTGGCGGCGTCCGCGTTGTCGAGCCGGAGCTTTGGTGAGGAATTTCGATGAGTACCGGCCGGACCGTATTTTCCACCGATCGCATCAACCTCGAGCGGATCACTTTTCTGCTCGTGGACGATAACCTGCAGTCCCTCGACATCATGTCGTCGGCGGTCGCCGGCTTTGGGGTGCGCAACATCACCAAGTGCCAGTCGGCGCGGGACGCGAAGGATGTCATCCGCAAGACCTCCATCGATTTCATCATCACCGACGCCGAGATGCCGGAGGAGACTGGATATGACTTCCTGCGCTGGGTCCGCCACGAGGCCAGCGAGCCCAACAAGTTCGTGCCGGCGATCATCTGCACCGGCCATACCCGCCAGTCCCAGGTGATGCAGGCGCGGGATTGCGGCGCGCATTTCCTGGTCGTTAAGCCGATCACCCCCAAGGTCCTCCTCGACCGGATCTTCTGGGTGGCGCGGGACGAACGCTCCTTCGTGGAATGCGAGAGCTACGCCGGGCCTGACCGCCGGTTCAAGCGGCTCGGCCCCCCGGCCGGCATGCCGGGACGGCGCAAGGACGACCTCACCGGCGCCATCGGCGCCGCCACTGAACCGAACCTGAGCCAGGACGAGATCAACTCCTTCATGAAACCCGCAAAGGTGGTTCTGTGAGCAACGTGCGGATCATCAAGGTCAAGAGCCGGCTGGCGACCATCGCCCTCGGCAAGGGCGGGATCATGGCCCAGGACGCCGTCGCCCATGCGGAGCGGGCCATCGACGCCAAGCGAGGGGATCTGCTGGCCGCCCTCGACGCCCTCCTGACCGAGCTGGAGGCGCGTTTCGGCGCCGGCAGTCCGGAGCATTCCATCGGCGACTGCGACAGCCTCTACGCCCTGGCCTCGCAGGTCATCGACCTGTCCGCCTGCCTGCGCGGCAGCTATCTGGACAAGGCGGCCAACGCCCTGTGCAACCTCGCCGACCTCAGCGCCGAGCTGGAGACGTGGGACCGCCAGGCGGTCGAACTGCACGTGATGTCGATGCGGCTCCTGCGCAACAGCGGCGACGAGATGCCCGCGGCCAAGCGCGAGCGGGTGGTCATCGGCCTGCACAACGTCACCGCCAAGCGGATCGGAACCGTGGTGGCCGGCGCGATCGTGCGGGCGGGGTGAGCGGGGCGCCCCAGCGGACCGATCCTCCGTCAATCCCCGGCGACGCCCGCGCCAGCCGCGAGCAGCCGCCCTTTCCGCAGCAACCGGACCCCATGCCGCCGACGGCGAGCTGAACCGGCGACCAGCGTTGCGGCCGCAGGGAACCCGCCGTCGCTGCACGGGTTCGGACTGACCTCGCCAAGGAAGCCCACGCCCGGGCGCTCGCGCTCCGAACCGCACCGTCATCCGCGCAATTCCACCTCGATCGCCATGGCGCCGGACAGGGATTCGCCCGGCGCCAGAATGGCCATTCCACGACCAGCCGCGCTTGCGTCGCTGATGACATCGGCCCGGTGGCTGACGGGCTCGACCGCGTAAAAGTCCGCGCCCGGCGGCGTGTAGATCCTGAGGACGTCAAACAACCGATCCGCCTTCAACCGGACAGGCGAACCACCATCGGCTTCCAGAATCGCGCGCCCGTCCCAGCCGTGGAAATCGTTGTCGATGGCGGCCTCGCCGATGCGACGGCCGGCGCTGAAACGCCATTCCGGTGCGTCCGTCGCCTGCGTCGGAAGCAGATCTGGCCCGTTCAGCCACGCCCCGCCGGCGGCGAACGTCAGGCGCTCGCCCTGTCGGCGCGGAAAGTAGGGATGCCATCCCAGTCCGATCGGGGCCGGACGCGCGTCCGTATTGGTCACGGTGAGGCGCAGGCTCATCCCGGTCGGCTCCAGCGAAATCGCCTGTTCGGCCTCGAACGCGAACGGCCAGTCCTCGCCATCCATCCCCGCGGGCCGGTGGCGCAGCCCAAGCCGGCAGGAATGAGCGTCGGCGGCGACCACGGACCAGGCCCTGAGCCAACCGACCCCATGCAGGGGGTGTCGGCTGCCGGAAAGGTTCGGCCGCAGACGATAGGCCGCGCCATCGAACCGGAACTGTCCGCCGCCGATACGGTTGGCGTAGGGAACCAGCGGAAAGCAGGCGGTCTGGCGCACGTCCTCGGCGGCGATCGCCGCTTGAGGAGTCGGCCGCAGGATCGGCCGGCCCTGCCGCTCCAGGCTCAGCACCGCGCCGCCGATCCGCGGTGAGACCGCCGCCGTCCAGTCTCCCGCCGCCAGATCGATCTGTTCCGCCACGGCGGATCAATAGGCGGTGTCTGCTTCGCCGTCGATCGGCCCCGCGTCGCCGCACCCCCCTCCCCCGCCCGGCCGGTCATCATCGCCATGTCCGAGGCGGCGCCGACCCGATCATGGCCGTCATCGCCATTGGCGCCCTCAATGTGCTGATGATCGGCGAGGCGGTGTGGATTGGTGTCCTGGCGCCGCCCGCGGTCATGGTATTCCGACCCGCCTGAGCCCGCCCCGCAACCCAGTCCCAGTCCCTGTCCGAAAGGCGCCCCATGACCCTGGCAGACCTCACCTCGGCCTATATCGGCGGCCGCTGGATCGCCGGCGAAGCGACCTTCCCTGTCCGCAATCCGGCGACCGGAGCGGTCATCGCCGAGGTCGCCGACCTCACCGCCCGCGACGTCGAGGCGGCGATCGACGCCGCGGCGGCGGCCCTGCCGGCCTGGTCGGCGAAGACGGCCTATGAGCGCGGGGCCGTGCTGCGCCGGTGGGCGGACCTGATCCTGGCGGCGCAGGAGGATCTGGCCCGGCTGATGACCGCCGAACAGGGCAAGCCCCTGGCCGAGGCCCGCGGCGAGGTCGCCTATGGGGCCAGCTTCATCGACTGGTTCGCCGAGGAGGCCAAGCGCGCCTATGGCGACGTCATCCCGTCTGTGGTGGGCGGCAAGCGCTACCTGACCCTGCGCCAGGCCTCCGGCGTCGCTGCGGCGATCACCCCGTGGAACTTTCCCATCGCCATGCTGACCCGCAAGGCGGGGGCGGCCCTGGCGGTCGGCTGCACCCTGGTCGCCAAGCCGTCGGAGGAGACCCCGCTCTGCGCCCTGGCCCTGGCCAAGCTGGCCGAGGCCGCGGGCATCCCGCCGGGGGTCCTGAACGTCGTCACCACCCTCGACGCCGCCGGCGCCGGCCAGGCGCTCTGCGACAGCCCCGCCGTGCGGGTGCTGTCCTTCACCGGCTCCACCGAGGTCGGCAAGCGTCTCTACCGGCAGTGCGCCGGCACGATGAAGCGGCTCGCCCTCGAACTCGGCGGCAACGCCCCGGTGCTGGTCTTCGACGACGCCGACCTCGANNGGGCAGACCTGCATCTGCGCCAACCGCATCTTTGTGCAGGCCGGCGTGTACGACGCCTTCGCCGCGCGCCTTGTCGCGCAATCGAAGGCGCTGGTGGTCGGCCCGGGCGAGGCGGCGGGCACGACGGTGGGGCCGCTGATCAACGCCGAGGCCGTGGCCAAGGTCGAGCGCCTGGTGGCGGGCGCCGTCTCCGGCGGCGCGCGGGTCCTGACCGGCGGCGGCGCCGACCCCCGCGGCGGTCTCTTCTACGCCCCGACCGTCCTGGCGGACGTCACCGGCGCCATGGCGATCACCCATGAGGAGATCTTCGGCCCCGTGTCCGCCCTGATCCGCTTCGACACCGAAGCCGAGGGCCTGGCCATGGCCAACGACGTCGCCGCCGGCCTGGCGGGTTACGTCTTCACCCGCGACGTCTCGCGGGTGTTCCGGGTGGTCGAGGCGTTGAACTGCGGCATCGTCGGCGTCAACGACGGCCTGCCCTCCGTCGCCGCGGCGCCCTTCGGCGGCGTCAAGGACTCGGGCCTGGGCCGCGAAGGCGGCCACCAGGGCCTGGATGAGTACCTCGACACCAAATACGTCTGCATCGGCCTGGCCTGACCCCGCAACCGCCGCGACATCGGCCCGCACACCGTCACCGCCCTCCTCTCCTCTCCCATTCATGGGAGAGG